>CAXDNE010000026.1:0-40999 GCA_963990595.1 uncultured Methylobacterium sp. | reverse complement strand
TACACTATCCTCTTCGTCGGCAGCGTCAGATGTGTATAAGAGACAGCCTCGTCCAGGCCTCGATCTACGACGAGTTCGTGGAGCGGCTCGCCGCCAAGACCGCCGCGATCCGCCTCGGCGACCCCTTCGACCCCGCGACCCAGCTCGGGCCGGTCATCTCCGAGCGCCAGCGCGACCGCGTCCTCGCCTATGCCGGATACGGCCGCGACGAGGGTGCCCGCGCGGTCGCGGGTGGCCGTGCCGCGCAGGTGCCGGGCTTCGAGGGCGGCTACTTCGTCGAGCCCACGGTCTTCGCCGACGTCACCGCCGACATGCGCATCTTCCAGGAGGAGGTGTTCGGGCCGTTCACCAGCGTCACCCGCTTCGAGGACGAGGCCGATGCGCTCCGGCTCGCCAACGACTCGCCCTTCGGCCTCGCCGCGGCCGTGCGCACCCGCGACGTCGCCCGGGCCCACCGGGTGGCGCATGCCGTCAAGGCCGGCATCGTCTGGATCAACGACCATCACCGTCTCGATCCAGCGTCGCCCTGGGGCGGGGTGGGCGACAGCGGGCTGGGCCGCGAATGCGGCATCGAGAGCTTCAACGACCATTTCGACGTGAAGAGCGTCATGGTCGCCACCAGCGACGGCCCCTTCGACTGGTACCGCGACACCGCGGGCCAGCGCCGCCTGAACTGACGAACGACGGCGTGGGAGGATGCGAGGTCCGCGCCAGACGGACCCCTTCCGCGCCGGCCCCCTCCCCCGGAAGGAAACGCCCATGCCCGAACCCGTGAGCCCGGCGGTCAACGCCGGAGGCCGCCTCGACCGCCTGCCGATCGGCCCGTTCCATCGCCGCATCATGTGGCTGATCGGGATCGGCATGTTCTTCGACGGTTTCGACATCTACATCGCCGCCACCGTGCTGGGCGCGACCCTGAAGAGCGGCTTCTCGACCTTGCCGCAGAACGCGTGGTTCGTCTCGGCCACCTTCATCGGCATGATGGCCGGCTCGTTCCTCACGGGCTTCTTCGGCGACCGCTACGGGCGGCGCTTCACCTACCAGGCCAACCTGCTGGTCTTCGGGCTCGCCGCCATCGGCGCGGCCTTCGCGCCGAACATGACGGTGCTGATCATCCTGCGCTTCATCATGGGCGTGGGCCTCGGCGCCGAGAACGTGGTCGGCTACTCGACCATGACCGAGTTCGTCCCGGCGCGTTCGCGCGGGCGCTTCCTCGGCCTCATGGCGGTGTTTGTGGTGACGGGCCTGCCCGCCGCCTCCCTGATCGGCTATCTCATCATCCCGGCCTTCGGCTGGCGCGCCATGTTCGCGCTCGGCGGAATCGGGGCGCTGGCGGTCTGGTACGCCCGCAAGAACCTGCCCGAGTCGCCGCGCTGGCTCGAGGCCGTCGGGCGCCACGCCGAGGCCGAGGCGCTGATGCGGTCGATCGAGGCCGAGGCGAGCCGCGGGACGCCGCTGCCGCCGGCGGTCGTCATGCCCCCGGCCATCCAGCTCGGTCTGGGCGCCCTGTTCCGGCCGCCGCTCCTGTCGCGCCTGCTGCTGGGCTGCCTGTGCCTCGTGGTGATCAACACGCTGCTCTACGGATTCGTGACGTGGCTGCCGACCTTCTTCATCCGGCAGGGCCTCTCGGTGGCGACCTCCTTCGGCTACGCCCTGCTGATGGGGCTCGGGGCGCCGGTGGGCAGCGCCATCGGCGCGCTGACCGCCGACCGCTGGGGCCGCAAGCCGACGATCATCGGCGCGTCGGCGGCCGCCATCCTGTTCGGGATCCTTTACCCGATGACCCTGGACCCGGTCCTGCTGCCGCTGGTCGGCTTCGGGCTGACGGTGCCGATCTACGTGCTCGTGGCGCTGCTGTTCGGGATCTACATTCCCGAACTGTTCCCCACCGAGGTTCGGCTGCGGGCCTCCGGCCTGTGCAACACGGTCGGGCGCGGGGCGACCATCGTGACGCCGTTTCTGGTCGTGACCCTGTTCGAAGCCTACGGCATCGCCGGCGTGACCGGCCTGATGATCGGGCTGCTGGCCCTGCAGATCGTGGCGGTCGCTCTCTTCGGCGTCGAGCCGCGGAGCCAGAGCCTGGAGAGCCTGGAGGCCGACGTCGCGCCGGTCGAGGGCGGCCCGGCATCCCGGGCGCGGGACGCCGTCCCGCGCCCGATCGCCTGACCGGGCGGTCGCGAAGCCGCGATGCGCCGCGCAGACGCCGCGGCGCACCAGAGCGCAGGAGGGCAAGGATGAGGGCGCAACGCGGTTCAGCCGGACGGTGGGCATGGGCGCTCGCCGCCGCCCTGATCTTCGCCGGCCTGTCGCCCTCCGGCGCGCACGGTCCGAACGAGCCGCCGCACCGGCTCGAAGCGCTGGGCGATCTGCCGCTGGAGAGCGGCGCGACGATCCGGGATTTCGCGATCTCCTATGTCACGCACGGGACGCTGAACGCCGACAAGTCCAACGCGATCCTGATGACGACCGCGATCGGCGGCAATCATCACCGGATCGACTTCCTGATCGGCCCCGGCAAGGCCCTCGACACGAACAGGTATTTCATCGTCGCCACCGACGCGATCGGCAACGGGCTGACGACGAGCCCGAGCACCAGCACGAGCCAGCACGGCACCGCCTTCCCGCACTTCACCATCCGCGACATGGTGGAGAGCCAGAAGCGGCTCCTGGATCGCCTCGGGATCACCCACCTCGTGGCGGTGGCGGGCGCCTCGATGGGCGGCATGCAGGCGCTGCAATGGGGCGTCAGCCATCCCGGCTTCACGGACGCCCTGGTGGCGCTGACCCCGATGGCGCGCACCTCGGCCTGGTCGATCGCCGTCAACGAGGCCACCCGCAAGGCGCTGATGCTCGATCCCGCCTTCAAGGATGGCGGCTACGACCGGCAGCCCGAGCAGGGCTGGCGGCTGCGCGCCGATATCCTGCAGGTGCTCGCCGCCCGGACGCCGGAGGCGCTGCGCGGGATTGCCCCACAACCCCTCGACATCCTGCCCTGGATGCGCGCGCAGGAGGAGGCGGTGCTCAAGACCGGCTTCGACGCCAACGACTGGATCGCGCAGACCTGGGCCTACGACCGCCACGACATCGGCCAGACCCCCGGATTCGGCGGCGATGACCGGAAGGCGCTCGCCGCCATCACGGCGCGCACGCTGATCCTCACCGGCGGCACTCTCGACCTGTACAACCCCGTTGAGGAGGCCCGGGAGGCCGGAGCCCTCATCCCGCAGGCCAGCGTGATCGCGGTCCCGTCCGTCCAGGGGCACACGACGGCGACCGCCACCAAGGCGGCCGACGTCGACTTTATGAACGCGGCCGTGCGTGCATTCCTCGACAGCGTCACCGCCCCGCGCCATCCCTGATCGCCGTCGATTCGCCCTATCGCCGCGGACGACGACGCGGCCCGCCTCGCTCCTGCCGGCGTGCTCGTCGGCGTCTCGCCCGGGCTCGGCAAGGCGCCGACCGGGTCCCGATCCAGCTGCGACCAGTCGGTCCGCTTCCGGCATGCCGGCGCCGGAAGCGGACCCTCGGTGCTCATCAGTCCTGTCCCCGTCCCGAGCGAGACGGGTCCGGGGCCCGTTCTGCGGCTCGCCTCAGGTCCGGGCGGCGCCGCGGCGCGTCGGCAGGACCCCCGGACTGACCAGCAGCATCGCGGCCATGCCCACGGCGGTGGCGACAGCCGTGGCGATGAACATCGCTTGATAGCCGTACGCGTTCGCCAGAACGCCAGCGAGCGTCGGCGCCAGCACGGCCCCGATGTTCGCGAAGAAGTGCATGAAGCCGCTCCAGGCCCCGAGGCGCTCCCGAGGAGCCGTGTCGATCACCACGGTCCAGTACACGGTGTTGACCAGCGCGTTCAGGCTGTTGCCGAGGGTCATCAGGGCGATCACGGCCGCAGGGCTCGTAGCTTGTGAGACGCCGAGAAAGACGAGGGTCGTCAGGAGCAGCGTGAGCGCGGCGAACCAGCTGCGCGCGATGCGCAGGCTACCCGTCCGTTTGAGGAGCCAGTCCGAGAAGCGGCCGCCCAGAAGGACCGTCACGCATGGTCCGGTCCAGGGGATCATGCCCAGATACCAGAGCGAAGCCAGGTTGAAGTGGAACTGATCCTGCAGGTACTTCGGTGTCCAGGTCAGAAGCATGAAGTTGACGTAGATGAACGCGAAGTAGCCGATCGTGTTGAAGATCATGGTGCGGCTGGTGAAGAACATCCACCACGGGATGTCGGTCCCGTCTCCAATGGCCTGGATCGACTGCGCGTCGCGATCGACGATGCTGCCGCCCCGGATTTCGGCCAGTTCCGCCGGACTGACGCGCGGGTTCTCCTCGGGGCGATTGGTGAAGATGCGCATGAACGCGAGAAGCGCGATCAGCCCGGTGATGCCGAGGATCCAGAACATGGCGCGCCAGCTGCCGGTGAGCAGAAGCAAGCCGACCGACATCGGCGCCGTCAGGAGCGCGCCCAGTGGCGTGCTGAGCAGCCCGATGGAGACCGCGAAGCCGCGCTCGCGCGGCGTGGCCCAGTTGCCGACGGTCTTGTTGATGATGGAGTAGGCCGGCCCCTCCGAGAACCCGAACAGGACGCGCACGACCGCGAAGCCGGCCAGAGCCGAGCCGCCCAGCGCGGCCATCCCGAAATCGCCCGCGTAGGCGGTTGCGATCTCGAACAGCGACCAAGCCACGCCTGCCACCAGCCAGACCAGCTTGGCACCGAAGCGATCGCCCAAGGCGCCACCGATCAGGGCGCCGAACATGTAGCCGTACCCGAAGTAGCCGAGCACGGCTCCCCAGGCTGCGCGGTCCAAGTTGTACTCAGCCGTGATGTCGGCCGCGGCGTAGGAAATCGCACCCCGGTCGATGTAGTTGATCATCGCGATCACGACGATGGATGAGAAGATGATATACCTGAACCTGCTTCGATTTTCGGTGCGATCCATGGCGTGATTGGTTCCCGATTCTGTCGTTCTTGGGCGGATGGCACAGGCTTCGTCCTGTGAGCTCAGCGGTGTTCTTCCGACACGCTGAAGCATGGGAGCGGCGCGGTCTCCGCGCCATGAGAACCGGAACGGAGCTGTCGCCAGGCCGATCTCGGTTGCCGGTTGTGCTGTGGGACCGGCTGCGGTGCGTTCGGGCTTTGGGACGGGTTGCGAACAGGAGCACTCTGTTCCGGACACTGCGCCGGTGCCGACCTCAGAGGCCGGGCAGCCTGTCTGTTACCCCGGGCGCGGCGTCACGAACGCGCGACGGCGTTCGCCGGCCATTCAGGTGGACGGCCTGCCGCGGCCCAGCCGTTCTGCGACGAAGATCCCGCTGAGGACGAGCAGGAGCGCGGCGGCATTGTCCGGACGGAAGGGTTCGCCGACCAAGGCTACGGCCAGGAGTGCGCCGAAGACCGGAAGCAGGTTCACGAAGATACCGGCCCGGTTCGGGCCGATCAGCTCCACGCCGCGCATGAAGAAGAGCTGCGAGACGAGCGAGGGGCCGAGTCCAACAAAGATCACGATCGCCCAACCCTGCTCATTGGGCCAGATGAGCCGGCCGCTCGCCCACTCGATCGCCAGGAGCGGCAGGGAGGTCAAAAACGCGACGCCCGCCATGGCGGCGAAGAAGGTGACACCCGACACGGCGGGTCTGGAGCGTAGAGCCACGGTGTATCCAGCGTATAAAAGGCTGGCGATGAGCATGAAGACATCGCCCTTATTGAAGGCAAACGTCCGTAGCACCTGCATGTCGCCATGGGTAGCCGCTACGGCGACCCCGAAGAGCGTGATCAGCACGCCCAGAGCTTGCATGAGCCCGACCGGCGTGCGGTAGGCGAAGAAGCTGAGGACCAGGACGATGACCGGAATGGCGCCTTGGATCAGGGCGAGATTGGCCGCCGTGGTATAGGTCCCTGCGACGTAGAAGAGGGCGTTGAACGCGGTGTAGCCGCAGCTGCCCATGAGCAGGATACGGCGCCAGCTTGGCAGCAGCAGGCGCCATTCACGCGCGACCTGCCGGCCTGCGATCGGGGTGAGCGCAGCGCAGGCGACCAGCCACCGCAGGCTTGTGAGCGCGAGGGGCGATACCTGACCGACAGCCCATTTGCCGGCGACGGCATTGCCGGCCCAAATCAGGCTCGTGAGTGTCAGCAGCGCGTACGCGCCTGCCGCGGAAGGGGAGCTGACGTGAGAGACGCTTGCGCTGGACCGGACGTGAGCCATGGCTGCCCGTAGCACAACCACTCCGACGCCGTCAGGCAGCGCTTGCCGCCCCAGTTCTGCGAGCGCTGCCGACCGCCCGAGGGCCTGCGCGCAGCCGCCTGCGTCGACGGCGCCCTTCGAAGGACAATCGGGCTTCTCGGCCTCTGATCCTGACGCGGACGTGCCACATCCGACGTGACCGGGTCAGAGAGGCCGGACCCTGCCTTACCCGGCTGGGGCCGACCACACGCGGAGCCGGTTGTTCGATGAAGGGCTGTGCGAGGCGTCATGGCGCGGCGGCCGGCAGGTCAGGCCGCGCGTCTCCAACGGCTCATGCCAGCACGCCCGGGCGCCGCGGAGCACAGCTCGTGATCGCCAGGGCGTTCCGATCACCGCGCGCGGCCCACGGGCGCGCTCATGGCTAGGCCGCTTTTCGTCTATCAAGGCCGGCGGGCAGCTCGATGCCGAGATCGAGTGTCTGGATGCCCTCGTGCCGCGCGACCTTGAGCTGAACCTTGTCGCGGTCGATCGCGATATGCTTGGCAATCACGGCGACGACCTCCTCACGGAGGGTGTCGATCAGCTGAGACCGGTCGATTTCCGCGCGCGCGTGGGCGATGGTCAATTGCAGCCGCTCGCGCGCTACGGCGGCCGTATGGCTCCGTGAGAATAGATTCCACACGCTCATGCCGCCCTCCGACTGAAGATCCTTCCGAGAAGAGACTTGCGCTCGGAAGAGAGCGTCACCGGCACCGGCTCACCCAGCAGACGACGCACGGCATCGGTGTAGGCGCGGGCCGGCGCGCAGAGCGGGTTGTTCAGCGTGATCGGGCAGCCAACATTCGAAGCGCGCAGGACCTCCTGACTGTCAGGGATGATGGCCAGCAGCGGAAGCGAGAGGATCTCGAGCACATCTTCGAGCGTCAGCATGTCACCGCGCGCCGCACGGGCAGGGTCGTAGCGGGTGAGGATCAGGTGCTTGTCGACGCTTTCGCCCTTCTCGGCGCGCACCGTCTTCGAGTCGAGCAAGCCGATGATCCGGTCGGAGTCGCGGACCGAGGAGACCTCGGGGTTGGTCACGACCACCGCCACGTCGGCATGCCGCATCGCGAGCTGCGCACCGCGCTCGATGCCGGCCGGACTATCGCACACAACCCAGTCGAACTTCGCGCGCAGCTCGTCCAAGACCCGGGCGACACCCGCGTCGGTGAGCGCGTCCTTGTCGCGGGTCTGCGAGGCCGGCAGCAGGTGCAGGGTCTCGAGCCGCTTGTCCTTGATCAGCGCCTGCGGGAGCTTGGCGTCGCCGTTGACCACGTTGATGAGGTCGTAGACGACCCGGCGCTCGGCGCCCAGGACGAGGTCGAGGTTGCGCAGGCCGACGTCGAAATCGACCACGCACACATTCTGGCCAGCTTGAGCAAGCGCTGCCCCTACGGCGGCGGTGGTGGTCGTCTTGCCGACACCGCCCTTTCCCGATGTCACCACGAGAACTTTGGACATTGGCGCTCCCCTTGAGATGTGGGCGACGGACGGAGCGACAGGCGTCACCGCTGGAGCAACGTCGGAACAAGCCCCTTGAGGAATGCTCAAGGTCGATGTGCCATGGTTAATAAAATCTTAACATTCCGCCGTTTCCAAATTTTCGTAATCGGCTGTCGATGAATTTACCTCCGATGTCGACGCATCGGCATCGCGAACAGAGGGTTTGGATCGGTTTTCGCCGAGTTACGCGCAGCCGGGCGAATGTCCGCCGCCAGACCGTTCTCGCGGCGAATACGGAGATCCGATCGCCTGCCCGGTGGCGACTACCGAATCCTGGATCCGCACGTCGGATCTCCCGGCGGAGAATGCTTTTCCGGGCCGTCAGCCGGATAGATCATGCCGGGTCCGCCCAGGTCGATATGCGTCAGTCCAGGGTGATCAGAAGCCGGCAACGCCGGGCGTTTTCTTATTCAAGCTGACGGAGCCATTCGCCGACACACGGTCAGGGGTGCCGCGTGGACGATGAAGCACAAGGACTGACTTCGGGCTGCCTTGCGACACTGCCGTGACGTCTGCCCGGTGCTGCGGCGCCGCCCCCCGGAGGGCAATCTCCGGCACATCCGAATTGACCGACCGCGGGTTGCGACGGAGCGGGCGCCTTTAGCGGCGCCCGCTCGCTGGCCGACTGATCGGGCGGCGGGACCGGCACGGCCCCGGCGCCCCTGCGCGGCATCCGGACGGCGCGCGCCGCCTCTCAGCCCTGCGCGATCATCTCGCGGATGCGCGAGGCCAGCGCCTCCATGACGAACGGTTTCGTGAGCACCTGCATGCCGGCGTCCAGGTAGCCGTTGCCCACGGCCGCGTTCTCGGCATAGCCGGTGATGAACAGCACTCTCAGCCCTGGCCGGGTCTCGCGGGCGGCATCCGCCACCTGGCGCCCGTTCATGCCGCCGGGCAGGCCGACATCCGTGATCAGCAGGTCGATACGGGTGTCCGTCTGCAGCACCTTCAATCCCGAGGGCCCGTCGGCCGCTTCGATGGCTGTGTAGCCGAGATCCTCCAGAACCTCCGTCACCAGCATGCGCACCGTCGGCTCGTCGTCGATGATCAGCACCGTCTCGCCCTGTTCCGCGCGCGGCGCGTCGGCGAGGTCGGATATCGCCTCAGCCTCGAGGGCAGCGCCGTTGTGGCGTGGCAGGTACAGGCACACGGTCGTGCCCTGGTCGACCTCAGAGTAAATGCGGACCTGCCCGCCCGACTGCTTGGCGAAGCCGTAGATCATGGACAGGCCCAGGCCTGTGCCCTGGCCGATGGGCTTGGTGGTGAAAAACGGGTCGAAGGCCCTGGCAATCACCTCCGGGGTCATGCCGGTCCCCGTGTCCGTCACGCACAGCGACAGGTACTGGCCATGCGGCAGGTCCCGCTCGCGCGCGGCGCGGTCGTCGAGCCAGCGATTGGCCGTCTCGATCGTGATGCGCCCACCGTCCGGCATGGCGTCGCGCGCGTTGATGCACAGATTCAGCAGCGCGTTCTCGAGCTGGCCCGGATCGACCAGGGCAGACCACAGACCGGCGGCGCCGACCACCTCGATCTGGATGGAGGGTCCGACCGTGCGCCGGATCAACTCCTCCATGCCGCGGATGAGGGCATTCACGTCGGTGGGCTTGGGATCGAGCGTTTGCCGGCGTGAAAAGGCGAGCAACCGATGCGTCAGGGCGGCCGCCCGCTTGGCCGCGCCCTGAGCCGCCGTCATGTAGCGGTCGAGGTCCGTCATCCGGCCCTGGCTCATCCGGGTCTGCAGGAGCTCGAGCGAGCCCGCGATGCCGGTCAGGAGGTTGTTGAAATCATGGGCGATGCCGCCCGTGAGCTGGCCCACCGCCTCCATCTTCTGGGACTGGCGCAGCGCCTCCTCGGTCTCGACAAGGGCCTGCGCCGCCTCCTTCTCGGCCGTGACGTCGCGCCCCACCGCGTGGATGAGATCTTCAGCCGGCACCGCCGTCCACGACAGCCAGCGATAGGTCCCATCCTTGTGGCGGTAGCGGTTCTCGAACCTGAGCGTGGTCAGGCCGTGCGACAGCTTGCCGACCTCGGCCAGCGTGACGGCGACGTCATCCGGGTGGACGAGGTCCATGAACGCCCGGCCGATGAGCTCGCGCTCGCCCCAGCCCAGGAGCGTCGTCCAGGCCGGGTTCACCGCCTCGATGGTGGCGTCGTAGTGCGCGACCAGCATGATGTCGGTGGAGAGCCGCCACATGCGGTCGCGGTCGGCCGTGCGCTCCGCGACCAGCCGTTCGAGCTCCTCGCGCGAGCGCGCCAGCACCTCCTGGGCCTCGATGATGTCCTGGATGTCTGTGCAGGTGCCGAACCAGCGCGTGATCCGTCCGGCTCCGTCGCGCATCGGCAGGGCGCGCCCGAGCGTCCAGCGATACTGTCCGGAGTGGTGTCTCAGGCGGTACTCGATCCGGTAAGGCTCGCCCGTCGCGAGGGATTCGCGCCAGAGCGACCAAGTCCGCTCCCGGTCGTCGGGGTGGACGATGTCCTCCCATTCCCCGCCATCCGTCGAGCCTGCCCGTACGCCAGTGAAGTCGTACCAGCGCTGATTGTAATAGTCGTGGTACCCATCGGCCGTGGTCGACCAGACCATCTGGTCGATGGAATTGGCGATGGTCTGAAACCGCGCCTCTGCCTCGCGCAGCGCGTCCTCGCGCTCCCGTCGCTCGGTCACGTCGCGGTAGAACAGGGCCAAGCCTTCGGGATGCGGGTAGGCGCGCACCTCCAGCCAGGCGGCGTGCCCGTCCGGCCAGACGTAGCGGTGCTCCAGCGTGAGAGAGATGCGCTCGCGCATCGCGCGCAGATACATCTGGCCGACGGACATCGACTGGGAGCCCGGGTAGACCTCCCAGTGCGAGCGACCGACGATCTCGCCGGGCGGCCGATCCTCCAACCGGAAGCCCTCGGCGTTCATCTGCAGGATGCGGAAGTCGCGGTCGAGCAGCATGAAGCCCTCGCCCATGCCCTCCAGCACGCCCGAGGCGCGCGCCTCGCTGGCTCGCAGCGCCTGCTCGGCCTTCACCTGGGCGGTCGTCTCGGTGCACGCGCAGAACATGCCGCCGACCACGCCCGCGTCGTCGCGCACCGGTGAGTAGGAGAAGGTGAAATAGGTCTGCTCGTCCCGGCCATGCCGGCTCATGACGAGCGGCAGGTTCTCGGCCCAGGTCGCCTCGCCCGCCATGGCCTTGTCGATGAGGGGCGAGATGTCGGTCCAGATCTCCGACCAGATATCGCGGAAGCGTCGACCGAGGGCGGCCGGGTGCTTGCCGCCGAGGATCTCCGCGTAGGCGTCGTTGTAGAGGAAGCCGAGTTCGGCGCCCCAAGCCACGAACATCGGGAACTTGGAGCCGAGCATCAGGCTCACGGCCGAACGCAGGGCCTGCGGCCAGCTTTCCGGCCAGCCGAGCGGCGAGGTCGACCAGTCATGGTCGCGCATGCGCGCGCCCATCCGCTCGCCGCCCGAGAGAAAAGGCAGAGTGGAGGACGCGGTGCTCTCGGACATGCGCGGTGGGGCGGGTTGTACGCTGGCGGATTGTGGCTCGGAGGATCCGATACCGGAGGGAAATTGCGGGAGCGGCACATGCTACCGAGTGGTGGCAAGTTTACGGCCGGAATACCGATACACCCATTCCGGGCCATCCGCTCTGTGGGCCGGGAGCCTTCATCGCAGCAGCCGAGGAGCCGGCTGGGACCGAGGGGCGCAGCACTGGCCGCTGGCAGCAACCTGTAACTGTATCGTAGGTTAGATATTGCGTATGCAGGCCATGGCGTGCGCCAGGGAGCTGGGCCGCCGAACGACGGCTGTTCACGGAGAGTAGCGTTGGCCGAACGGGTCGAGACGGGAAGGTCGGCTGTCGACCTCAGGCTGCTGCGTGCTGCGGTCGAGGCGTCCGGCGAGGCCATCCTGATCACCTCGGCCGACCTCGACGCGCCGGGTCCGCTGATCGAGTACGCCAACCCCGCTTTCACCCGCATGACCGGCTACGCGGCGCACGAGATTGTGGGCCTCTCGCCCCGCATCCTGCAAGGTCCGCGCACCGACCGCGCCGTCCTCGACCGGCTGCGCGCCGCGCTCGAAGCCGGCGAGGCGATGCAGGGCGAGGCGGTCAATTACCGCAAGGACGGATCCACCTACGTGGTCGAGTGGCTGATCACGCCGGTGCACGAGAGCGACGGGCGCATCACGCACTGGGTCGCGACGCAGCGTGACGTGACCGAGCGGCGCGCCTACGAGGACCGCCAGGCGTTCATGGTGCGCGAGCTGCATCACCGGGTGAAGAACACGCTGGCCACCGTTCAGGCCGTGCTCAACGCCACCGTGCGCTCCTCGCTCACCGTCCCGGAATTCACCCGCGCCTTGTCGGGCCGGATCACCTCCCTCGCGCGGACGCACGCGCTGATCACCGACGACCAAGCCCAGGCCGTCTCGTTCGAAGGGCTGCTGCGCGCGGAACTCGACCCCTACAACGAGCGCGGGCGACTGCGTCTGGACGGACCCGCGGTCGTGCTGCCCTCCGAGATCGCCGTGCCGGTCGGCATGGCCCTGCATGAACTGACCACCAACGCCTTGCGGCACGGCTCCCTGGCGGATCCGAACGGGCGTCTTCACGTCCGGTGGCGGCTGGAGGACGGCACGGCCGGCCGAGCCCTGCGCTGGGACTGGAGCGAACATGACGGGCCGCCGGTCGCACATCCCACACGCGAGGGCTTCGGCTCGCGCCTCCTGAACAAGGTTCTGGCCACCCAGACCGGGGCGCATGTGGCTGTTGATTTCGCAGCGGATGGGCTGCGGGTCTCCGTCCGGATGCCGCTGCCGGCCGGCGCAGCCTGAGGGCAGCAGCCTCGCCCGGGCCGCAGGTGCCGCCGTCGCATCGACGGTGACGGGTTGAGATCAGGGCATCGAGCGGCTGGATGGCCGCAGGACGCGATAGCCGGCCGCGCAAGCCCCCGGGCCAACGCGTGCGCGCGATCCTGTCGACGCCCGGCCCTGCCTGGGCTCCCCCACCCGATACCGGGCGCTCCTTGCCCCTGATCCGGACGCATCCATCTGCGGCACGCGCGGCCGATCGGGCTGGCGCCCGTGGCGTTCCGGCCGTCGTGGTTCTCGCTGGATGGGCGTCTTACCGCTGTGAGCCGCGCGGCGGCGGTGCAGGATTGCGCTGGCGTACCTAACTAACGCTCCTCACTCGGAAGCCGAAAGGAGGCCCGGCATGACCCATTTCATCGTGATCGAGAGAGGTACAGGCCGCGTCTATGGTGACACGGCTCGCTATGACTCGGCCGAAACGGTGGCCTCGCCTGCGGACGCGGTCTGCATGATCGATCGCCACGTCGGTCGCGCCGCGCGCGGCTTCGGCTACACAACGGCCGGGAGCACGGCAGCGCAGTACGACGTGTACAAGGTCCAGCCCCCGGAATCCGGCCACGCCACGGCAAGCGATGATGAGGCGCAAGCCTTGGCCCGTGAGCGGGGCTCTCTGGTAGCCTCGCTCGTCAGCTACAACTCCTGAGCGCGACCTCAACGCCTCGATCGTCGCCCTGGCCTGAGCGACAGGGGTGCGTGGCCAAGCGGACGACACCGTTGCCGTGGCGTCGCGACGAGCCGGCGCGACCGTCACGGTCGAGCTGCCGGCCTTCCGTTCAGCCCTGAGGCGGGACGGTCGGGGTGCTCTGGCCATGGCATCGCGGATGCGGTCGCGCATGGCCGGTCCCGGACGATCCTAGACGATCCAGGTGCCG
This sequence comes from uncultured Methylobacterium sp., assembly GCA_963990595.1. Classification (GTDB taxonomy): domain Bacteria; phylum Pseudomonadota; class Alphaproteobacteria; order Rhizobiales; family Beijerinckiaceae; genus Methylobacterium. The sequence continues at coordinate 27,551 of CAXDNE010000026.1, read as the reverse complement.
TGCTCGTCGCCGATGCCGGTCCACGCCTTGTCCAGCACGTCGCGGCGGTACTCCGCGTCCCCCGCATCCTCGGCCAGGTTCGCGGCCTTCTGGTGAATCGCCCGCATCGTCTCGAGGCTGCCGGTGAGCCGGTGGGCATGCTGACCGAGCCGGAACAGGCTGACGCGCAGGGCATAGGCGACCGGCTCACAGACCAGTTCGCCCAACTCGGCGTTGGGATCGTCGCAGAACGGGTCGAGGTGCGTTCCGGTCCACGCCCCGGGGCTGGTGGCGTCCAGCTGACGCAGCGCGGTCAGCACGGCATCGAGCGCCTCGACGATCTGGAACAGCGGCCCCTCAGTCGGCAGGGCTGCCGCGGCGCGCTCGATCCGAACGCGCTCCTGCTCGCGGGTCATCGTCGCGGGAACAGGCCCGGCATCCGCCGAGCGGATATTCGTGCGGGCGTCCCCGAATAGGGTGCGCAGATCGACCATGTGGGGGCGTCCTTCCAAGCAGCACGGGCGAAGGCCGCGTAGCGGGCCCGAACCTGGCGCTTGTCATCGGGCGGCAATGCGTCGAGGACGCGGCGATCGGGCTCCGACGCGGCCAAGTCGGGCTCGACCGTTGCGAGGAGCCGGCAGAGATCGCTGGCGCGTGGCGGCGGACCGTACGGGGAAAGCGCGGAGACGGGCGCTTTGATCGACCGGGTCGAGGTCGGGCGCATAGGGGCCCCGGCCATCATCGCCCAGCCTTCCGGTGCACGGGGGGCGTCAGGCTCTCACGCCCGGACGCCACTGCTCAAGATCAGCATAGCAGCGCCCCGTCGCGGGACACTGGATCGGCAATCAATCCAAAGTATTCTCTCCTGTACCGGCACCGTCTCAAGGCTCAGAAGACTCATCCCGCAGTGCGAAAAATGCATCGCTCGACGGATCTGGGCGAGGCGTGAATATTTTCATATACGTCGTAGCGGCAATTTGATGCAAATCTCTCGGGCTTCCCTACGGAAGCGTTAGGTTATCTGCGGCAAGCAGCAAAGCTCGAGAAACAGAGGAGCAGGCGGTTCGTTGCTCCTCCGTATGGGAGGAGCGGTGCTGCCGTGAGCACGCATTTGACTGGGCCGGATCGCTTGGAAACCCTGTTGGCCGGCATCGCCCGCGAGACCTATGCCAGGTCCGCCCTCAAGCTCGCCGCGCAGTTCGAAGGCGGGCTGACCAAGACCGAAGCCCTCGTCTATGACGAGGCGCTGCTGCGCCTTGCGCGGGCCGAGAAGAGCGAGGTGCGCGTACATCTCTCGCAGTGCTTGGCTCCCATCGAAACCGGCCCGGTGCGCACCGTGGCCGATCTCGCCTACGATCCCGATCCTGATGTCGCCGCGCCCGTCCTGCGCAGGTCCGTGCTTCTCCAGGATGCCGACCTCGTCACGATCGCGAAATCCCGCGGCCAGGGGCATCTCGAGGCGCTGGCGGAACGGCCGGCCGTCAGCGCGCCGGTGACGGATGTGGTGGTGGCTCGCGGCTCTTGGCCGGTGCTGCGTCTGCTGGCGGCGAACCGAACGGCGGCGCTCTCTGACCATGGGCTGGCCCGGCTCGTAGCCCTGTCCCGCGGCGACGGTCACATCACGGTGGCCTTGACCAAACGCCGTGACGTGCCGGCCGCGGCCCAGCGCGACCTGCTCAACCAGTTCAAGGACATGGCGACGGCCGGGCGCCCCTCACTGCGCGGCGAGTGCTCGGAAGTGCGGCTCGCCAGCGACCTTCCGGGTGCGGCGGGTTCTCCGCAGAGATCGGTTCCCCCAGGGCAAGCAGACACGGATCCGCTCTCGGCCGAGAGGCTCCTCTCGGCCACGATGCAAGTCGATCTCCTGGCTCAGTCGCGGCCGCTGGCGAGCCCTGCCGTGTCCGATGCCCTCGCGGGCGGGCGCTTGGCTGAGGCTGTCGTCATCATCGCGCGCCTCGCCGATGAGGAGCCGGAAACCTTCGTTCAGGCTCTCAGAGGAACGAGCTCCATCAAGAACCTCGCCCTTCTGGTGATGCGCAGCGCCGACCTCGGTTGGGCCACGGCCGAGCGCGTTCTTCGCGAGATCGGGAGCCCGGCGAATCGCGGAGGCAAGCCGCCGGCCCTGAATGTCGCAGGTCAGAGGGAGGCCTATGTCGGGCTGTCGCATCGAGCGGCGCAGCGTGCGCTGCAAGCCCTTCGGCTGCGTGCCGGCCTCGCGAGTCCCGAAGATCCGCGATCGGCGTCGCGCTGAGGGGTCGCGGTCGCGCGATCCAGGCCCGCGCTCCTCGCTGACGGGACATCCGCTTCCAGGATGCCGTCGGGTTCGGCAGACGGGCGGCGACGGGCGCAGTCCTCCGAACGGATTCCGCGGCCCCTCGCGGCTTCCGCCGAGGGGTCGAACGCGCGAATCTCGACCCTTCCCGGCAGCGCAGGCGCAGCCTCACCATCGGCGCCGCGGGAGCGGACCGCGCCCTCGCTCTTCCTCTGATCGAGAAGGATCTGAACGGCCTGACGATTGACGCTGCGCTCGCAGATCAGCACCGCCTTTCTTTCGCGGTGCGGACTGGATCCGTGAAGCTCGCCGCAACCGGACGCCCGGTCCCCGCGCATCCACTGCACGCGCATATCGGCCGGCGCCGATACGCAGCCTGGCCTCGGCCTGCCGGTCCTGACCGCGTGCGCGGGCTCATGCTGACGATAAAGCCTTTCGGATCGTCTCAGGCGGATGCGTTTCGGCGCGAGATGTATGGCTTGCCTTCGTGAGCGTCTTGCCTATGCGATGGATGCATATCCGGTATTTGGTATCTGGCATACCAGATCGCGCTGAGGTCGGGCATAAATGCTGCACCGCAACCGCCAAACGGACTGCCCGCCATGACCGCCCTGCTCCTCTCCGCTCTCGTCGCCGCTGTGGCTGCCAACGTCGCCCTGGTGCCTTTCGTAGCCGACCGTCTGAGCAACACGAGCAGCGCCCCCCTCGCCGATGTCGGCTTGGTCGCCGGCAACGAGAATATCCCGGCCGTGTCCAAGCTGGCCGCCTGATCGCCTCACCGCGATTGTGGCACTGCAACAGAACGAAGCCCCGCCCGACCCTGTGCCCGGCGGGGCTTTTCACGTCCGCACGCGGGCGCATTCCGCTTGCATCGGGCACTCAAGGCTGCGGCTTTCAACCGAAGGGTTGAGATCAGACGTCAGCTCTGGGCGGTGTCGCGCATCGCTGCTCGCGGCGGCGCCAACCCCACGTGCAACCCCTCTCCCGGCTGCGGACCCAGACCGGCCTCGGGCACGAGCGCCTCGAAATCTTCGAGGACCCGCTGAACGCCGGAGCCGACATCGGCGGACCCACGTGTCATTATACATTCAGCAACCGCGCGTGATGGCCGACGCCCAGTTCTCGCCATCGGACATTCGTTGCGTGCGCATTCGCCATTAAGCCCGCGAGAAGTGCCAAACGAGATCGGTCATCTCTGACGACCATTTGACACGACAGTCTCTTCGGTGCATCTTCAGGTTTAATGACTGGGAGAATGCGGCGTGAGCTCCTGGATCTCGCTTACAACGTCATTGCTTCCATTGCTGAAGCAGCTCATTGCCTCCGATCAATTTGGCTCGATCGCAGAATCAGCGGCCGACATCGTGAAAAAGTCGACCGGGTCGAGCACACCCGCGGAGGCTGAGGCAAAACTCAAGGACAATCCCGAACTCGAGACAGCCATCCGCGTGCAGCTCGCCCAGCTCGCGCTGGACCGTCATCGGGCTGATCTCGAAGCCGAGGCAAAAGCGGCCACGGCCGACCTCGCCCATTACACTCTTCAGCTCAACAGCACGGAAAATGCGCGCGAGACTTTGAAGAGCCTCGTGAAGCTGAACGCGCCTGGGGCCTGGACTCCCTCGATCCTCTCGTTCGTGGTCGTGATCGGGTTCTTCGGAGCGCTCGTGCTCGCGATGACAGGCCGGCTCGGCAACGCGCTCCCAGCCGCCGCCGGCGCCCCGGCCGGCGATGTCACGCCCTTGCAGATGGTCGACCTGCTCTTCGGCGCGCTCACGACGGCTTTCGCGACAGTGCTGAATTTCTGGTTCGGCTCATCGTTCGGCTCGCGCCGCAAGGATGCAGCTGCCGGGACCGCGGACGCGGTCCAGCAGATCGGCGACCTGACTGGCGGCCCTCCCCGACTTCCCGCCGGCCCCGACACGGGAGAAACGAGTCCGGGACAGCCGCCGACCGTCTCGACCGGGACATCGGAACCGACCGTCATCAATCCTCCGGATGCCGCATCCGGAGCGACTGTGGCCGGCATCCCAGCCGAGGCCGTTGCGGCAGCCCAGACCTCCCAGAAGAACTGGGACATCCCCGCCTCGGTCGCCCTGGCGCAGTTCGGCCTCGAGAGTGCCTGGGGCACGCGCATGCCGGCCGGCAGCAGGAATCCTTTCGGCATCAAGGCCGCCGCCGGTCAGCCGTTCGTCGCCGCGACAACGACCGAGGTCGTGCACGGACAGAGAATCCGCGTCGTCGCGAAATTCCGCAAATTCGAAAGCCTTTCCGAAGCTTTTGATCTGCACGGACGCCTTCTTGCGACCAGCAAATACTATGCCGAGGCGCGGAAATTTCGTCGCGACCCGAAAGCCTTCGCCAAGGCACTCACAGGGACCTATGCGACCGACCCGAATTACGGCCAGAAACTGATCAGTATCATGGATCAGAAGAATCTCTATCAGTTCGATCAGAAGTCCGGTCTCGTCGACAGCGCGCGCGCCGCTATCAACGGAATGATCAGGGCTGCCTGAATCACCATCCCGATCCTCCGAGGAGGGCGCTGACGTGAGTCCGCTGATCGCGATCGCCGCCACAGTGCTTCCGGACATCCTGCGACTGCTCGCGGCGGACAAGACCGGCACGCTCGGGAAGACGATCGAGTCGATCGTGATCGGCGTCACGGGCGCCAAGACGCCCGAGCAGGCGCAAAAGGATTTGGAGGCCTCGCCGGCGCTGTCGGCCGCGTTGCGCGAGAAGCTCGCCGCGATCGAACTGGATAGCCACCGCGCCGATCTGGCCGCCGAGGGCGCCGCGACGGAAGCCGATCTGTCCTTCAATGCGGCGCAGCTGAACAACACCGAGAATGCACGACAGCTTCTGATCGAATTGACGGAGGCGTCGAAGTCGACGAGCTACACACCGCCCGTGCTGTCATACATCGTCGTCATCGGGTTCTTCGGCGTGCTGTTCAGCGCAGCCTCAGGAGCGCTCAACAAGCTGAGCCCGCAGACGCTGCACGTCGTCTATCTTCTGTTCGGCGCATTGACGACAGCTTTCGCGACCATCCTGAACTTCTGGCTTGGCAGCTCGTTCGGGTCGCGTCGCAAGGACGCGACAGCGGCGACCTCGGAAGCCATTCAACACATCAAACAACTCGGTGGCGGACCGACCGGCACCGTGCCCGCTCGATCTGGCCCGACATCCGGCGGATCAACATCGAGCGGCGGCGCGCCTTCAGGCGGCGGGATACAACGGGTCGCGTCGGACGGATCACCGCCATCCGGCGAGAGCGCGGACAACCTGCCCGAAGACAACGACGAAGAGGAGATCGACGAGAAGACCTTGCAGGGATCGCTGTCCGCCCTGCAGACCGCGCCGGCCCAGCTTCCGCACGGAGACCCCGTTCCGTTCGCGCAGAGCAGGACGCCGGTGTCCAGGCGGGCTTGGCCGGTGCGGACCAATCTTCCATCCGGACGGGTCGTGTCGTTCGAGACGGTGTCGGGCTCCGTCGTCGGAGCCCCCGGCCGCCGGTTCCTCGCCGCGCGCAACGGCGGTGCGCGCATTCACGTCGGTCTCGACGTTTACGCCGAGCGCAACGATGAAGTCGTCGCCTGTGAGGACGGGCGGATCGTCAACTTCTACCCGTTCTATCGAACCTCCAAGGGCGACATGTCTTACGCCCTTTTCATTGAGCACAATGATTTCGTCATCAATTACGGAGAGGTCGCGGCAACGTCGCGCAAGGACTTCGGATGGTCGATCGGCGACGACGTCAAGTCCGGACAACCGATCGGCACGATCAGCGGGACGGCGATGCTGCATTTCGAGACCTATCGGCTGGGCACGAGGACGAACATTCGTTGGCTGCCGAAGCAACCGCGACCGACGGCCCTGCTCAATCCGACACTCTACCTTCTCCAAATGGCAGCACCGGGTCCGGTCGCGTGATGCGACCCTGTTCGGGCATGGAATCCGCCATGACGTCTTCGCGCAGATCGATATCGGAATGTCTCTGGAGGCTCCGAGGAGCCTGTCAAAAGGATCCAGCCGGGTAGAAGCATCTCATGGCGCGCTCCAGCCGGGCTTCCGCAGCCGGCTCGGCGGCAGCCGAGGCCCGCGATCGAGCGGCTTCAGGCGTTTCAGCAGGGCGCGGCCGCCAGACCGAAGGCCGCGGACCTGCCAGACCGCGAGGTGAGGCCATGAACGATGACATGAAGCGTCTGTGCGACGCGGCGGAGGCGGTCATCTCCGGATTCGGTGAGGATCTCGCGCCGGGATCGCTCGCGCGTGAAGTCGTTCGCGCCGTCCTGATCGAGCTGCGGAAGACCGCTCCGGAAACGGGGAGCGCAGGTGGTGACCACGAAGCGGGAGGCGCGGTCGGAGCCGCGGACAGCCACTCCGGGATCGGCGCCCGTCCGGCCGGTATGGCCTTCACCGCCACCATCGACCGCCTCCTCGCCGAGCCGCTCGCGGGCCACGCCGCACAGGAGCCACCGGCGGCAGCGGTCTGACGGTGGGCGCAGCGCGCGGTCAGCAACGGGCTTGCACGCAAGTTGAGGTTGCACGTGCCGAGCCGCATGGACGGGTTTGTCTCGACGACACGGGGCGGCTCTACGAGGCTTGTGTCGCCAGCCTCTCGAGGCGGCAGAGCGCGTCCAGGCGCGTGTGGTCATCGGGCAGCGCATTGAACGCGCGGATCAGCCTGGCGAGCAGAACGGCCCGATGATATTCTTCCGCAACGTCGTTCTCGTTGACGTGTTCTTCGAGGAGCGTTCCACCTTCGACGCCGAGAGCGGTCGATATGCTGTGCAGGATATCGGCGTTCCGTCGGTCTTTCGCCAAAGTCGCAACTCCCGCTCGCGGCACACTCGATCCGGATTCCGGCCGACCTAGACGATGATCCCGAGCCGGAACCCCTCTGCGACCGACTGGGCCCGGTTGCGGGTCCTGAGCTTCGTCCTGACGCAGCGGAGATGCGAGTCGACCCCGTGTTCCGAGATCCCCATGATCTCGCCGATCTCCCAGTCGGTCTTGCCCTCCGCAGCCCATTGAAGGGTCTCACGTTCGCGCGGCGAGAGCTTCGCCGATGTCTCTATCGGCTGGCCCCGCACCAGCAAGGCATGGCCGAACGCGTAGCTCGCGACGAGCGTGAGCATGCCGCGATGCTCCGGGGCAATCTCCAGGCGAGAGCCCGTGAAGCTCATACCGCCAAACTCGCCTTCGACGGTCGTCAACGGGACGGTGTAGCCGTCCCGGAGATTGAACTCGGCCGCTTCGTTCATGACCTGGACAGCGGCCGCCGATCTCGGAGGCGGCAGCGTGGGATCGCTCCAGGCGAACCCTGTTTGCCGATGCAGGGTCTGGGCGACGATCGGATCGTGCGCCGCGTAGCGCCGGCTGAGGTACCGTTGACGCCATTCCAGGGGCACGCTCTCCATCACCAAGAATTGACGATTGAAGGCGGTCAGGGCGAGTGATGTGGGGAGCAGCCCGGCTATGATCGCGTCGACGCCAAACCCGGCGAGCTGTCGTTGTACAGTGGTCACCACCTCCTGCACGCTGTGAGCGCGATCGAGGTCTTTAAGCAATTTGAGCGTGTGATCGAGCGACTTCCTGCTCACGACGGCACCTATCCTACGCCGGTAGTAACTATGATCCGCGCTGCACCCTTCTGATTGCACAGCTTCCGTTCGGTTGCCACCCGTGATGCGCAACGCGCGTGCCAAAACCACGCGTTCGCGTGGTGTTGCTCGCCGCGTCGTGCGGGCACACCGAACACGGAGGTGCGATATGATCCAAGTTATTACCGCTGCTGATTTCGAGCAGAATAAGGACCTGATGGAACAGGCCTGGAGGCTCCGCCACAAAATCTTCGTCGAGGAGATGGGCTGGTCGGCAATCGCGCGGGATGACAAGCGCGAGATCGATGAATTCGACGACGAGTATGCCGTCCATCTTCTCGCCCTTCAAGACGATGAAGTCGTCGGCTACTCCAGGCTCTTGCCCACCACGCGTCCATACGTCCTGTCCAAGCATCTGCCGCAACTGTGTGAGGTGGATCCACCTTGCTCACCGCAGATCGTGGAATGGAGCCGGATCGGCGTGGCCGACAGCGCGCGCACATCCGGCCGACGGCTCAACCCGACGGCTCTGGCGATCTTGACGGCGATTGTGGAATGGGGACTTCCCCGCGGGCTCAAGGGCTTCGTTTCCGAGATGCCGACGAGCTGGCTCCTCCGGCTCCTGCAACTGCATATCCACGCGTTGCCACTCGGGCTCCCGCAGATGATCGACGACGTCGAGATTGTCGCCGTCAATGCGAGCTTCGACGCACGCAGCCTCCGTCAACTGCAGAAGATGCGCGGAACAACCGAGTCAGTCCTGGCCGCGGAAAATCGCTTCGCGGCCCGGCTGGCGAGCTGATGAAGGTATCGACGACATGCACGTAATGCCGGCCGATGACCGCGAGCGCGATGAACTGAGCGGCCGCTTGGAACGGGCGGTCGAGCAGGCGCTCGATCTCCGTCAGACCATCGTGGATCTACACCAACCGGATCTGCGGCTCCTCATGGACGTGCTGCTGCTCGAGATCGGACGGCGCATCACCGCGCTTGAGCGGGAGCGTGTTCCGCACCCCGGTCAATACCGCCGGTGAGAGCGCGAATGGATCGACGGCGAAGCCGCTGCCGCCGATCTCCCGGGTCCCGTCGCTGGATCGCTTCTGGAATCCAGGGGCGGGACCTGAACTTCAAGCCGGCGCAAGCCGTAGCTTAACCACTCCCGAAGATATGCATCCAACACCATGAAAAAGGAATATCGACGATGATTCCGAGCGACAATTCACAGCCGATGCTGTCGGATGATTTAGAGCTCACGGCTCTTATTGCGACCGCCTACGTTGCGCACAATCATCTCGCGATGAAGGAACTGCCCGGGCTGATCGCGTCCATTCACAGCACCCTTCGGGCCCTGGATCATTCGTCCACCGCGGCCGTCGCGCAAGAGCGTGACGTCGATCGGCCGAACGCCGCCAAGATCCGGAGATCCGTCACCGATGAGGCGTTGATCAGCTTCATCGACGGCCGTCCGTACAAGACGTTGAAGCGCCATCTGACCGCCCACGGATTCACCCCTGAACGCTACCGGTCCGTGTATGGCCTGCCGGCCGACTACCCGATGGTCGCGCCAAGCTATGCCGCCAAGCGCGCGGCGGTCGCGAGGGCGATCGGGCTCGGCGTTCCGGGTGCCATGGCGAAGCTTCAGGCCGCGGAATGAACGGGCGGCGGATCCGGTTCGGCGGCGGACCGTCCGGCACCCGGCGTTGGCCGATCATGGGCCCGTCTGGCGGCGCTACTTCGTGATGCGCTTCGGCGAAACCGGGTCGCTCGCCGGGAAGGTCTCTTCGAGGGCTTCGTCGAGCAATTGATCCTGACGTTTCTCCAAATCCTCGTCAGGTCTGCGAGGCCCCGGAGCAGCTTCAGCGGCCCTGTCGACGTCCGACCGCCCGGGTACCCAAGTTCTCGGGTTTTCAGTGGAGGCCGCTGGGTTCTTGTCTTGCGCCATACCGGTCATGGCTCCCTCCTGTCTCCATGTTCGACAACATCCGCTTGAGAGATCCGTTCGACGGGGTCGGGCGCGCACGCGCCCGGTGACCGCTTGACATGGCTCGCCCGAGAGCGATGAATGAGGGTTCGGGAAGCGATCTCCCGACGAGGCTCCGGCTGAAGAATCGCGTCCAATCTGCATTCGATGCAAGGACGCGCCATGCCTACGCCGACCGCAATCCCCGTCGACAAGCTCGCCCGCCTCGTCGGCACCGCCGGCTGTCCCGTCGTGGTCGACGTCAGGCCGGACGACGCCCTCCGCGACGATCCCCGCCGGATCCCCGGCAGCGTCCGGCGCTCCGCCGCCGACATCGCGCGCTGGTCCGCCGACCTCGCCGGCCGAAGCGCGGTCGTCATCTGCCGGCACGGTCACGAGCTTAGCCACGGGGCCGCCGCCTACCTCCGGCAGGCCGGCGTGGCTGCCGAGACCCTGGAGGGCGGCTTCGATGCCTGGGAGGCCGCCGGCCTGCCGCTCGTACCGGAGGCCAAGCTGCCGCCCCGCGACGCGCGTGGCCGGACCGTCTGGGTCACCCGTGCGCGCCCCAAGATCGACCGCATCGCCTGCCCCTGGCTGATCCGCCGCTTCGTCGACCCGGACGCGATCTTCCTGTTCGTGCCGCCGCCCGAGGTGAACGCCGTGGCCGAACGGTATGGCGGCGCCGCCTTCGACATCGACGATCCGGGTGCCTTCTGGAGCCACCGCGGCGAGCTGTGCACCTTCGACGTCATAGTCGAGGAACTCGGTCTCGCCACGCCGCCGCTCCTGCGTCTCGCGACGCTGGTGCGCGGCGCCGACACCGCCCGCCTGGACCTCGCGCCGGAGGCGGCCGGGCTGCTCGCCGCCTCGCTCGGCCTGTCGCGCATCTACGCCGACGACCTCGCCCAGCTCGACGCCGGAATGCTCCTCTACGACGCCTTCTACCGCTGGTGCCGGGACGCGACCGAGGAGACCCACAACTGGCCGACCAACAGGCCCAAGGAGAGAACCTGATCATGGCCGGTGCCACACTCCGCCGCACCATGTCGGAGGAGCCACGCGTGATCGCTCCGGAGGCGCCGCGGCCTGTGACCCTGGCCGAGGCGCTGCCGGCTTGGGTTCGGGTCGCCGCGCTCTCCTTCGGCGGCCCGGCCGGGCAGATCGCGGTGATGCACCGCATCCTGGTCGAGGAGAAGCGCTGGATCTCCGAGAACCGCTTCCTGCACGCGCTGAACTTCTGCACGCTCCTGCCGGGCCCCGAGGCGCAGCAGCTCGCGACCTATGTCGGCTGGCTGATGCACGGCACGCGCGGCGGCCTCGTCGCCGGCGGCCTGCTCGTGGTGCCCGGCATCGCCGCCATCATGGCGCTGAGCTGGATCTACGCCCTCTACGGCCAAGTCGGGGTCGTCGCCGGCCTGTTCTTCGGGCTCAAGGCCGCCGTGCTCGCCATCGTGCTGCAGGCGGTGATCCGCATCGGCAGGCGGGCGCTCAAGGGGCCGGTCATGGTCGGGCTCTCGGCGGCGGCCTTCGTGGCCATCTTCTTCCTCGACGTGCCCTTCCCGCTGATCGTGCTGACGGCCGGCGTGATCGGCTATCTCGGCGGTCGCGCCGGCCTGCCGCAGTTCAAGGCCGGCGGGCACGGTGCCGGCGGCAAGGTCGTCGAGGGCCCCTTCCTCCTCGACGACCACGAACTCCCGCAGGAACGTGCGGCGGCCGGGCACACGCTCCGGGTGCTGCTGACCTGGGGCGCGATCTGGCTGGTGCCGGTCGCCGCCATCCTGCTCGCCGTCGGTCCGGACGATGTGTTCGGCCAGATCGCGGTGTTCTTCTCGAAGATGGCGATGGTGACCTTCGGGGGCGCCTACGCGGTGCTCGCCTACGTCGCCCAGCAGGCGGTGGAGCATTACGGCTGGCTGAGACCCGGCGAGATGCTCGACGGGCTCGGGATGGCCGAGACGACGCCCGGACCCCTCATCATGGTCACACAATTCGTGGGCTTCATGGCCGCGTATCGAACGCCCGGCGCGCTGCCCCCGCTGCTGGCGGGTACGCTCGGTGGGTTGCTGACCACCTGGGTGACCTTCGCTCCCTGCTTCCTCTGGATCTTCGTCGGCGCGCCCTACGTCGAGCGCCTGCGCGGCAACCGGGCTCTCGCCGGTGCCCTCGCGGCCATCACCGCTGCGGTGGTCGGGGTGATCCTGAACCTCGCCGTCTGGTTCGCGCTGCATACCATCTTCGCCGAGACGCGGTCGTTCACGGCAGGGCCCGTCAGCTTCGACGTGCCGGTCCTCGCCAGCTTGAATCCTTGGGCGCTCGCGCTCGCGGCGGCAGCGGTCCTGGCGGTGTTCCGGTTCAAGGCCGGCATGGTCCAGACGCTCGCGGCCTGCGCCGCGGCCGGCAGCGCCCTCCACTTGGCGGGGCTTGTGTGATGCGCATGGGGCGCCCCGCCGGAGTGACGGCACCTGGCTTGAGGCGGGCGGGTTGCGGGGATCAGCGCACCGTCCCTGAGAGGCGAAACGCGAAACCCACCGAGGAGACGACCATGCGCCGCTTGCTTGCCCCTCTCGTCGTGCTGGCCACGGTCGCGCTCGCATCCGCCGCACCGGCGGCCGAGCCCTGGCAGGAGGCCATAGCCCAAGGTCTCGGCAGGACCGGTACGGTGATGCCGGGCGGCGTCTACCGGGTCGGGCTGCCCCGCACGGACCTCGCGGTCACCCTCGACGGCGTCCAGATCAAGCCAGCCCTCGCGCTCGGCTCCTGGCTCGCGTTCACGAGGACTGGCGACGACGAAGTCATGGTGATGGGCGATCTCGTCCTGACCGAGGACGAGATCAATCCGGTGATGGCGCGCCTGATCGAGGGCGGGGTCGAGATCACCGCCCTGCACAATCACCTGCTGCGCGCCGCGCCGAGCACGTTCTACATGCACGTCTCCGGGCACGGCGAGCCGGGCAGGCTGTCGGCAGCCCTCATGCGCGCCTTGGGCGCGAGCCGGACGCCATTCGGGGGCGAAACGGCGGGTGGCACGCCGTCAGCGACGGCCAGCACGAGCCCGCCCTCGGCCGGAGAAGGAAAGGGGCCGGCGAAGACGTCCGATCAGCGGCTCGATCTCGACACGGCCGCCATCGACCAGACGCTCGGCCGCAAGGGCAAGGTCAACGGCGGCGTCTACGCCGTCAGCGTGCCGCGCTCCGAGACGCCGAAGGATCACGGCATGACGGTGCCGGAGGCGATGGGCTCCGCCATCGCGATCAACTTCCAGCCCACCGGCGGCGGCAAGGCGGCGATCACGGGCGACTTCGTGCTGACCGCCGACGAGGTGAACCCGGTGCTCAGGGCGCTGCGGGCGAACGGCATCGAGGTGACGGCCCTGCACAACCACATGCTCGATGACGAGCCGCGGCTGTTCTTCATGCACTTCTGGGCCCACGACGACGCGGCCAAGCTGGCGACGGGTCTTCGCGAGGCTCTCGATCACGTGAAGGTGGCCAAGAGCTGAGCGGCTCAGCAGGCGTGTTCGCGGCGTGCTCCGACCAGCGCGGCGTCGGATCCAGCAAGCCGAACCTGGCTGAGAGCCGCCGGCCCGCTTCGAGGTCGAGGGGTGAGATCGGCGAGCCGCTTGCAGCCTCGATGCCGCTCTCACGATCCTGCATGCCGCAGGACCGGCAGCGCACCGGCGGCAGAGTGGTCGGGGCGCCGTTCATGCGGACCTCTGGCTGTCAGGGGCCGGTCGGGTCGCGCACCACAGCCACAGCGCCGTCAGGACCAGCAGCAGCGTCGCGATCGCGCCGGTCCAGCCCAGCGCATCCCAGCCGGCCCAGCGGCCAGCTCCGATCGCGCGCACCATCAGCGGGCCGGCGATCTGTCCGGCGGCGAAGGCGGCAGTCATCTGTGCGAGCAGCGGCGTCGGGTTGTCCGGCCGCGCTTCACGCGCCAGCTGCAACCCCGCCATGGTGGCAACCATGAATGTGCCGCCGACGAGGACCGCCGAGGCCGCGATGGCGGGGAGGGTTCGCGCGAAGAGCGGGAGTGCGGTGCCGAGCGCCATGAGGCCCTGTGCCAGAGCCCAGATGCGCTGGCGTGACCCGCGGGGGAGCCAGAGCGCGACGGCTGCGACCGACAGGGCGGCGGCCAACCCGAAGAGCGGCCACGTCAATCCGAACACCAGAGGATCGGGGGCAAGCTCCCGCGCCATGGCCGGAAGGAACGTGGCCGGGACGATGTAGCCGAACCCGAAGGTACCGTAGCAGAACACCAGGGCCCGCTGCCGGCTCCGGCGGATCGGCGCGACCGCCGCAGCCTCGCGCTCCAGGATCCCGGACGAGGCGATGCTCCGCCCCTGGGACTGCGCCCATGCGAGCAGCGTTCCGGCGCCGGCGATCAGTCCCAGCTCGAGCCACAGCGAGTCTGCCAGTTGGCGTCCGCCGAGCCAGGTCAGCACGCCGGCCAACGCGATGCCGAGGCCGACGCCGGTGTAGACCCAGGCGCCCAGCTGGCCGGCCCGATGCCGGGCCAGTTCTGTCAAGCACCAGCCGCTCGTGCAGACCAGCGCCCAGGCACTGAAGACGCCGGCCGCCGCGCGGAGCCCGGCACCGAGCAGGGCGATCCGGCCGGAATCGGCCGCCGCCATCGCCAGCGTCGTCAGCGCGATGCCGAACAGGCTCAGCAACAGAGCGCGACGCGGATTGCCGGCGAACCATGAGGCGGTCAGGGCGCCGACGAAGTAGCCGACATAGTTGGCGGCCGCCCACTCCGCCCCGGCTGCCGCGCTCAGCGTGCCGTCGCGCATCATCAGCGGCATGAGCGGCGTGAAGGCGAACCGGCCGATGCCCATGGCGATGGCAAGAGCCACGATGCCGCTGCCGACGATCGGCCAGATCGCGGGGTCAGGCTGGGTGGACGGGGTCTGGTTCGTGTTCATCGGCGACGGATTGAATACCGGCCGATCGCTCTTGGAAAATGAATTGTTGTGACATATCGTTCTTTCAATGAGAACGATGGATCTCGACGACCTCCACATCTTCCGGTCCGTCGTGCGGGAAGGCGGGGTGACGCGCGCGGCGGCCCAGCTGCACCGGGTGCCCTCCAATGTCACCACCCGGATCAAGCAGCTTGAGGAGCGGCTGGGAGTCGCCTTGTTCCACCGTCAGGGCCGCAGCCTGGCTCTGACGGAGACCGGACGCACCCTGCTCGGTCACGCTGAGAAGTTGCTCCAAATGGCTGACTTAGCCGAGCAGGAATTGCGCAGCGGGATCGTGCGCGGTGTGCTGCGGCTCGGGGCGCTGGAAAGCACGGCCGGCGCACGGCTGCCGCCGATCCTGTCCGCCTTCCATGCGCAGCATCCGAACGTCACGATCGAGCTGCAAACCGGCACGACCCGCGCGTTGCTGCGCCAGTTGGAGCGCTTCGAAGTCGAGGCCGCCTTCGTGTCCGAGCCCTATGAAAGGGGCGGCCTCTCATCGATTCCGGCCTTTCGCGAGGAGCTGGTGCTGATCACCGCCAAGGGCAGCCCGGCCATCCGTGAGGCTCTGGAGCTGAGTGGGCGGACGCTGGTGGCGTTTCCGCACGGCTGTTCGTATCGCCAGCGCCTGTCCGAGTGGCTGACCGAGAACGGCACATCGCCTGACCGCGTTCTCGAGATGAGTTCGTACCACGCCATCGTGGCCTGTGTTGCGGCCGGCACGGGCGTGGCGATCGTACCGGCGGAAGTTCTCGATCAGGCTGTCTTGAGCACGGCGGTTGCGCGCCACGCATTGCCGCCGCATCTGCGCGTCAATCGAACCCATCTGGTGTGGTCCAGCGAGGCGAGTGCCCCGTTGCAGTCCCTCATGGCGCTGTTGCCCCGCGGCACCGCCGCCGACGGAGCGGCCACCTAGAGCGGTCGCCGGGCCCAGTCTCCAGGCGACGTGTGCGATCTGGACCAGGTCTCCGTCTCGCGCGGGCACGCGGCCGAAGAGGCCTTGACGACGAACGGCCGCCTCCCGCGGCAGAAGGTCGGCTCGGACACGCCCGTCATCCGGCAGACCTCGTCCATCGTCACATGGTTCGCCGCCGGCCGCCGGGCCGAGGCGATCCGTTGCTTGTGGCCCATATCGGGATCTGAGCCGAGCTGATAACAGGACGGCCGGGTCCGCCGATGGACCCGGTCGCCAACGGGACCCAGGCTTGTACCAGCGCAGCGACGCGGCCCAGAACGATATCGACCTGACAGCCTGCGACCGCGAGCCCATCCACATCGTGGGCAGCGTCCAGCCTCATGGCTTCCTGCTCGCCCTCGACCTGCCGGCCCTGCGCATCGTTCAGGCCAGCGCCAACGCCCCGGCTGCCGCCCCCGTCGGCGCCACGCTCGACCGCGCCTTCCCCGAACTCGACGCCATCGTCCGGTGCTATCTCGACGGCGGCAATCGGCAGGACGGCGCCACCTCCCTGCGCACGGTCACGCTCGGATCGGGGAGCGCGCGTCAGGCCTATGAGGTCGCCGCCCATCGGGTGGGCGATCTCATCGTGCTGGAGTTCGAGGAGGTCGCCCACCCCTCCGGCGATGCCGGCCTCGACGCGCTCACGCCGCGGCTGCGCGCCTTCGTCGAGCGCCTCCATGCGGCCCGCTCCGTCGAGGATCTCTGCCAGTTCCTTGCGGAGGATATCCGCCATCTCACCGGATTCGACCGGGCCCTGGTCTACCGGTTCGACCGGGACTGGCACGGCACGGTGCTGGCCGAGGACGGGAACGGCGTCCTGCCCTCCTACCTCGACCTGCGCTTCCCCGCCTCCGACATCCCGGCGCAGGCGCGCGAGCTGTACCGGCGCAACCGTCTGCGCATCATCCCCGACGCCGGCTACGTCCCGGTGCCGATCCGGCCGGCCCTGACCCCGGCGGACGAGCCCCTCGACCTGAGCCAGTCGGTGTTGCGCTCGGTCTCGCCGGTCCATGTCGAGTACATGCGCAACATGGGCACGATGGCGTCCATGTCGGTCTCGATCCTGGTCGACGGTGCGCTCTGGGGTCTCGTCTCCTGCCACAACAGGGCGCCTAAGCGGGTGCCGCTCCAGGCCCGCAACGCCTGCGACGTCCTCACGCAGATCTTTGCCCTGCAGCTCTCCGCGAAGGTCCGCGGCGAGCAGGCCGAGCAGCGGCTGGCGCTCGGTGCCTTGCAGGCGCGGCTGCTCGGCTACATGGCCGAGGAGGAGAGCTTCGTCGACGGCTTGCTGAACCATCCCGACGACGTTCTCGCGCTGGTGAATGCCTCGGGCGCAGCGGTGGTGACGGCCGACCGCTGCCGGCGGCTCGGAGCGACGCCCTCGGAGCGCGAGATCCGGGCCCTGTACGACTGGCTGTCGGCCCGCGGGGACGCCGACGACGTGTTCGCCACGGACGCCCTGGCGGAGGACTTCCCGCAGGCTGAGGCGATCGCCGACCGCGCCAGTGGCGTGCTCGCCATCTCGGTCTCGAAGAAATACGCGAGCTACATCCTCTGGTTCAGACCCGAGGTGGTGCGCACCGTGAAGTGGGGCGGCAATCCGGTGAAGGCTGCGCAGCCGGACCCGGCGGGGGGACCCGACCGGCTGCATCCGCGCAAATCGTTCGAGATCTGGAAGGAGACGCTGAAGGGCCGCTCCTTGCCGTGGTCGACCCCGGAGGTCGAGACGGCCAAGGACCTGCGCGCCTCGGTGCTCGGCATCGTGCTGCGCCGGGCGGAGGAGCTCGCCGCGATGAGCGAGGAGCTGCAGCGCTCGAACAAGGAGCTGGAGGCTTTCTCCTACTCGGTCAGCCACGACCTGCGCGCGCCGTTCCGGCACATCGTCGGCTATTCGAATCTTCTCAAGACCCGCGAGGGGGCGAACCTGTCGGAGCGGGGCCGGCACTACGTCGAGACCATCATCGAGGCGGCGTTCTCGGCCGGGACCCTCGTCGACAATCTCCTGTCTTTCTCGCAGATGGGGCGGCATGCCCTGAACAAGGTGTCCGGCGACCTGAACGGCCTCGTCGACGAGGTGCGGCGCAAGGTCGAGCGCGACGTCACGCCCGACCGCGTTCTGCGCTGGGAGATCGGCTCTCTCGGGCGCGTCCATGCCGACCCCGTCATGCTGCGCCTCGTCATCGAGAACCTGCTCTCGAACGCGGTGAAGTACACCCGCGGCAAGCCGGAAGCGGTCATCGAGATCGGCAGGCTGCCGCCTCAGGACGGCGAGGCGGTGTTCTTCGTGCGCGACAACGGCGTCGGCTTCGACATGGCCTACGTCGACAAGCTGTTCGGCGTGTTCCAGCGCCTGCACCGCGTCGAGGAATTCGAGGGCACCGGCATCGGGCTCGCCAACGTCCGGCGCATCATCGAGCGCCACGGCGGCCGGACCTGGGCCGAGGGGAAGCCCGGCGCGGGCGCCACCTTCCACTTCACGCTACCCATCCGGGAGGAGGTGCACTGACATGGCTGGACTGAAGCCGATCCTCCTCGTCGAGGACAACCCGAACGACATTGAGCTGACGCTTGCCGCCCTCGAATCGAGCCAGCTCGCCAACGAGATCATCATCTGCCGGGACGGCGCGGAGGCGCTCGACTTCATCTTCCGGCGCGGGCTGCACGAGAAGCGCCAGGCCCAGGATCCGGCGGTGGTCCTGCTCGATCTCAAGCTGCCCAAGGTCGATGGCCTCGAGGTGCTCGCCAAGATCAAGGGCGACTCCGACACCCGCGGCATCCCGGTGGTCATGCTGACCTCGTCGCGGGAGGAGACCGACGTCGTCCGCTCGTACAATCTCGGGGTCAACGCCTTCGTGGTGAAGCCGGTGGCGTTCGACGAGTTCTTCGCGGCGATCAAGGAGATCGGCGTGTTCTGGGCGCTCCTGAACGAGCCGCCGCCGCACAGGGGAGGCTGGCCATCGAACGCGTGATCGGAGCCGGCGCGGGCCCCCTGCGCATCCTCCACCTGGAGGACAGCGATCTCGATGCGGAACTCATCGAGGCCGAGTTGGAGAATCTCGGTCATCCGGTGACGATCGAGCGCGTCATCACCCGCGATGAGTTCGCCGCCGCGGCGACCGCCGGACGGCACGACGTCATCCTGGCCGACTACGTGCTGCCGACCTTCGACGGCGTGAGCGCGCTCGGCATCGCCCGGCAGCAATGCCCGGACACGCCCTTCATCTTCTGCTCCGGGACGCTCGGTGAGGAGGTCGCCGTCGAGGCCCTGAAGAACGGCGCCACCGACTACGTGACCAAGCAGCGCCTCGACCGGATGTCCCGCACCATCGTGCGGGCGCTCGCCGAGGCGCGGGCGCGGGCGGACAAGCGCGCCGCCGAGGCCGCCCTGCAGGCGCTCAACGAGACGCTCGAGGCGCGGATCGCAGAGCGCACCCGCGAACTCGCCGAGGCCAATGCGGCCCTTCAGGAGCAGATCGTCGAGCGCGAGCGGGCCGAGGACGCCCTTCGGCTCGCCCAGCGTCTGGATGCGGTCGGACAATTGACCAGCGGCGTCGCGCACGACTTCAACAACCTGCTCACGGTCATCGCCGGCAACATCGAGTTCCTGGAACGCGCCGTCACGGACGAGCGCTCGAAGAAGCGGCTCGACATGATGCGCGGCGCGGCCGCGCGCGGCGCGAACCTGACCGCCCAGCTCCTCGCCTTCTCGCGGCGGCAGCGCCTGGAGCCGACCCCGGTGAGCCTCAACAAGACCGTCATGTCGATGCGCGACCTGTTGCAGAGCTCCATCGGCGGCGCCATCCAGATCGAGACGACGCTGCAGGACGGGCTGTGGTCGGCCCTGGTCGACGCGACCCAGATCGAGCTCGTCATCCTCAATCTCGCCATCAACGCCCGCGACGCGATGGCGGTGGGCGGGCGGCTGACCATCGAGACCGCCAACGTCACCGTCACCGCGGTTCCGACGCGGCCGGAGCAGCCGCGGCCGGGCGAGTACGTGATGATCTCCGTCAGTGACACCGGCACCGGCATGCCGCCGGACGTACTGGCGCGGGTGTTTGAGCCGTTTTTCACCACCAAGGAAACCGGAAAGGGTTCAGGCCTCGGGCTCGCCCAGGTCTATGGCTTCGTCAAGCAATCCGGCGGCGGGATCCGGATCGATACCGCGCTCGGTGAGGGGTCCTCGTTCAAGGTCTACCTGCCGCGCGTGGCGGAGGGCGATGTGACCACGTCGGACCAAGCCGCATCCGTCGATTTCGCGCGGGCCTCCTCGCCGGGCCTGCGGCCCGTCCTCTTGGTGGTGGACGACGATGCCGGGGTGCGCGAGGTGACGGCGACCCGGCTGGCCGAGGCCGGCTACGCCGTGCGCGAGGCGGCCTCCGGCCTGCAGGCGCTGGTGAGCCTCGAAGCCGATCCGCGCGTCGACCTCGTGGTTCTCGACTTCGCGATGCCCGGCATGAACGGGGCCGAGGCGGCGACCGAAATCCGCAAGCGATGGCCGGCGATGCCGGTCCTGTTCGTCACGGGGTTCGCCGATACGGCGGCGTTGGCCCTGGCCGGGGCGGCCGGGGTCGATGCCATCGTCCTGAAGCCGTACCGGGATGGCGAGCTCGAACGCAAGGTCGCGACCGCCCTGGCAGGCCGGGCCGCCCCCGGCCTCCGCTTGGTCTCGGACCAGAACCGCAGCGCTTGAGCACCGCTCCGGATCGACGATCGCTCGGCACCCGAAGCGGACAGGGCCCGATCGGCCAAGTCCGGACCTGAGGCCCCCGTATCCACACCTGTGAGGCGGGCAAGATCGGGCCTTCGGAGGGGATGACGTCGGCCTGGGCGGGCGGGAGACCCGGCGGCTGAGGCCGCCGGAGGACGGGAGCAGTTCGCGCGAGCGGCAGCCTGCCGGTCATCGGCCTGGGCGGTCGCCGCCTCGAGAAAAGCGCGCTATCGTGAAGGTGCTAGACGACAGTCGCAGTGCGGATCGGGTTACGGGATCCGGAGTGCTCCCGCCGTCCGAGCCGAATGCGACGGTTCGAGTCCCTTCACCCGCTCCACCCCGCGCCGCTGACCGAAAGGGCCGCGCCGGGTCGGGCTTTTCCCGGATCAGGCGAGAATCATGAAAGTATCGGCCGACCTCTGCATCGTGCCGATGGGTGTCGGCCCGTCGGTCTCCCCCTACGTCCGCGCGATCAAGGCGGTCATCGAGGCGAGCGGCCTGACCGCGACGATGCACCCCAACGGCACCAACATCGAGGGCGAGCTCTCGGAGATCTGCGCGCTGGCGGAACGGTGCGAGGCGCGGCTTGCCGAGCTGGGTGTCCAGCGGACCTTCTTCACGCTGATCTTCTCCACGCGCCGGGACAAGGACCAGTCGATGGCCGACAAGCTGACGGCCGTCTCGTGACGCATCGCGCGGCGCCGGATCGGCCTCAGCCGTGGCAGGTGCAGCCGGCGTGGTCGCAGCCGGCATGATCCTTATGCCCGTCGGCGCACGCATCGCAGCAATAGGCCTTCCCGTCCCGGGACACCGCCTTCGAGACCGGGATGACGCAGACACAGTCCCGGCAGGCACACTTCACCATCTCGACGTCGACGCTGGCCACGGCCGCCTCCCGCTTCTCGTGTCTGCAGGTCGATGTTGGATCTGCCGCATCGATAAGGGAAGCCGGCCGGGACCGCAGTGACGCGGCCGTGATCCCATTCGGCCCTCGCGCGTTCCCCCCGTCCGGTCACTGGCGTGCCGGGAGGGAGGACGGCATGGCCGAGCAAGAGACCGGTGAGGTGCGGATCGAGCCTTATGACGGCCCGGCAGGCGGCTGGGGTTCCGCCCGTTCGCTGGTCGAGATCCTGAGCCGGGAGGGCGTGCCGGTCACCGGTTCGGCGATGCTGCTGAAGCAGAACAAGCCGGAAGGGTACATGTGCACGTCCTGCGCCTGGGCGAAGCCCGCCAAGCCGCTGGCCTTCGAGTATTGCGAGAACGGCGCCAAGGCGACCGCCTGGGAGCAGACGCGCCGCCGCGCGACCCCGGACTTCTTCGCCGCCCACACGGTGACCGAGCTGCTCGGCTGGAGCGACTACGCCCTGGAGGAACAGGGCCGCCTCACGCATCCGATGCGGTACGATGCGGCGACGGACCGCTACCGGCCCGTCTCCTGGGGCGAGGCCATGGCCGAGATCGGCCGGGAGCTGAAGGCGCTCCGCGAAGCCGACCCGAAATCGGTCGTGTTCTACGCCTCGGGCCGGGCTTCGCTCGAGACCAGCTACATGTACGCGCTGCTCGCGCGGCTCTACGGCAACAACAACCTGCCGGATTCCTCCAACATGTGCCACGAGCCGACCTCGGTGGCGCTGCCGCAATCGATCGGCGCGCCGGTGGGCACGGTCCTGCTGGAGGATTTCGAGACCACCGACCTGATCTTCTTCTTCGGCCAGAACGTCGGCTCGAACGCGCCGCGGATGCTCCATCCGCTCCAGGAGGCCCGGCGCCGGGGGGCGCAGATCATCACCTTCAACCCGTTGCGCGAGCGCGGCCTGGAGCGCTTCACCGACCCGCAATCGCCCGTGGAGATGCTGACGCGCTCGGCGACGAAGATCTCGACGCAGTACCATCAGGTGAAGGCGGGCGGCGACCTCGCGGCGATCACCGGCCTGTGCAAGGCGCTGCTCGCCCTGGACCGGGAGGCCGCGGAAGCCGGCCGGCCCGCCGTGCTCGACCACGCCTTCATCGCCGAGCACACCCACGGTTTCGAGGATTTCGTCCGCTTCTGCGACGGGCAGGACTGGCCGGCGCTGGAGCGGCGCTCCGGGCTCACCCGGCGGGCTCTGGAGGCCGCGGCCGCGGCCTATGCCCGCGCCAAAGCGGTGATCGGCATCTACGGGATGGGCCTGACGCAGCACCGCAAGGGCACCGAGACCGTGCGGATGCTGGTCAATCTCCTGCTCCTGCGGGGCAATATCGGCAAGCCCGGCGCCGGCATCTGCCCGGTGCGCGGCCACTCGAACGTGCAGGGCCAGCGCACGGTCGGCATCACCGAGAAGCCCGAACTGGCGCCGCTCGACAAGCTGAAGGAGCTCTACGGCTTCGAGCCGCCGCGGGAGAAGGGGCTCAACACGGTCGAGACCTGCGAGGGCATCCTCGACGGCCGCGTGAAGGCCTTCATCGGGCTGGGCGGCAACTTCCTCCGGGCGGTGCCCGAGACCGGCCGGATGGAGCCGGCCTGGCGGCGCCAGCGCCTGACCGTCCAGATCTCGACCAAGCTCAACCGCTCGCATCTGGTGAACGGGGCCGTCGCCTACATCCTGCCCTGCCTTGGACGCATCGAGGTCGACCGGCAGGCGAGCGGTCCGCAGGCCGTATCGATGGAGGATTCCACCGCCCGCTTCCACGGCTCCCGGGGCGTGGCCGATCCGGTGGGGCCGCATCTGCGCTCCGAGCCCTGGATCGTCGCGGAGATCGCCAAGGCGACCCTGCCGCCGAACCCGCGCATCGACTGGGATTCCTGGGTGGCCGATTACGCCCGGGTGCGCGACGCGATCGAGGCGACCTACCCGAACGTCTTCCACGACCTGAACGGACGGATGTTCAGGCCGGGCGGGATCACCAAGCCGCTCGGCGCGCGCGACCGGAAGTGGGAGACGGAGACCGGCAAGGCCAATTTCGCGGTGCCGGCGGGCCTCGAGGCGGATCCGGACCTGCCGCCCCGCGGCCCGGACGTGCTCGACCTGATCACGCTCCGGTCGAATGATCAGTTCAACACCACGGTCTACGGCTACGATGACCGCTTCCGCGGGGTGAAGGGCACCCGCGACGTGCTGTTCATGAACCGGCGGGACATCGCCCGGCTTGGACTCACCGACGGCGGTGGCGTCGATGTGGAGACGGAGGCCGACGATCAGGTTCCGCGCCGCGTCGGCGGCCTGCGTGTGGTCGCCTACGATATCCCGGAGGGCAATTGCGGCGGCTATTATCCGGAGCTGAACGTCCTGTTGCCGCTCTGGCACCACGACGAGCAGTCGAAGACGCCCGCCGCCAAAGCGATCACCGTGCGGGTGACCGCGTCGGCCCGCTCGGCCTGAGCCGCAGCGTCTGGCGCGCGGTCGCCGTCTCCGGCAAGGAACGGCCATGGATCAGGCGACCCCACCCGATGCGCGGCCGGACGCGTCAGCAGACGCGCGCCTGCGCGACCTCCTGGACCGGCTCTCCGCCGGCGCCCCGTTCCGGGAGCCGGGCCTCGACCTCGCGCACCTGAACGCCTCGCCGGCCGCCCTCGCCGGCGAGGGCGCCGCGGGCTCGAGCGCGGCGGCCCCGACGGATCCCGAATCCGGCGGTCTGCCCCTCGTGGAAGCCGACCTGTCGCGCGCCCGCATGGAGGAGGCCGATCTCTCCGGGGCGAATCTGCGCCGGGCCAACCTCGCGGGGGCGGTCGGCCGCTCGACCCGCTTCGTCGGCGCGATCCTGGAGGAGGCCGACCTCTCCGAGGCCGACCTGTCGGGCGCGGACTTCACCGGCATCGTCGCCGGCCAGGCGCGGTTCGCCGGTGCCATGCTGGAGGACGCCCGGTTCGGGCAGGCCGCGATGCGCTTCGCCGATCTGTCCGGGGCGCTCCTCGACGGGGCGGATTTCGCGGGTGCCGACCTCTGGGGCACGGATTTCTCGGGTGCGGACGCGGACGATACCGTCTTCCGCGAGGCGCGGCTCGACGAGGCCAAGCTCGCCGACACCAACCTGACCCATGCGGATTTCGCGGGCGCCAGCCTGACCAAAGCGACGCTGGCCGGGTCGCGGCTGCGCGGTGCGAACTTCGCCGGGGCGAAGCTCGACGGCGCCGACCTGTCGGGCGCCGACCTCTCGGACACGGACCTCGTGCGGCTGAACCTCGCCACCTGCCGGCTGCGGCATGCCCGCTTCTCCGGCGCGTGGCTCAACGGCACGCGGATGAGCGTCGAGCAGCTCGGCGGCGCCGTGGGCGAGGAGGTGGCGGGCGCCTACGAGGCCGCGCAGGCGAGCTACCTCGCCCTGGAGCAGAACTGGAAGAGCATCGGCAGCCACGACGCGGCGAGCTGGGCCTACAAGCGCGGCCGCCGGATGGGCCGCTTCCACGCGGGGCGGCAGGCGCACGCCGCCTGGGGCGCGCGCGACTGGACCGGCCTGCTGCGCCACGGCTACCGCTGGAGCGCCGACCGCTTCGTCGAGTGGCTGTGCGATTACGGAGAGAGCCTGTCGCGCATCGCCCGCGCCTTCGCGCTGCTGATCGTCGTGTTCGCGGGCCTCTACGGCCTCACGGGTGGCCTGATCATCCTGGAAGGCCCCGAGGCGGGACCGACCTACAATCCCCTCGACCTCCTGAGCTACAGCGCGCTCAACATGATGACCGCGAACCCGCCGGAGATCGGCCTCAAGCCCACCGGCCGCGTCACCAACCTGCTGGTCGGCCTCGAGGGCGCGGTCGGCATCATCCTGATGGGTCTCTACGGCTTCGTCCTGGGCAACCGCCTGCGCCGGTGAGCGCAGCCCTCAGTCGTTCACGCTCAGCCGCTCGATGACGAGGCTGAGGTCCTTGCGCAGGGCGCGGATCTCCGGCTCGCTGAGTTCGAGCTGGCACATCACGCTCTCGCGGACCGAGACCGCCTCGGAGCGCAGGGCGGCGCCCTGCGGCGTCAGCGCGATCTCGACCTCCCGCTCGTCGGATTGGCGGCGGGTCCGCAGGAGAAATCCCGCGCTCTCCAGACGCTTCAGCACAGGCGTGAGCGTGCCGGAATCGAGCCGCAGGCGCCGGCCGATCTCGGAGACCGTCACGCCGTCCTGTTCCCACAAGACCAGGAGGACGAGGTATTGCGGATAGGTCAATCCGAGCCGCTCCAGGAACGGCCGGTAGGACTTGGTCATCCGGTGCGCGGCAGCATAGAGCGCGTAGCAAAGCTGGTTATCGAGGAGGAGCGGATCCGACTCGCGCTCCGCCTCTACCGTGTCGGCAATGTACGCCATATCGTTCGCCCATCGCGGTCCAGGTACCGCCACTCTCGACCGCGACCGCGGGTTTGTCATTATACCACAACACACGAAGCCGGCGCACAAGTCCGACCCGGCGATCGGGTTTCTTAACAACCCTGTTCCGAGCCCGCCACGTCCGGGCCCGGCGCGATCGCCGCCAGCGTGCCGAGGAGGCCGGCCTCGTCCTCCAGCGTCCGGAGATCGAGCACGACAGCATCACCGCTGATGCGGCCGATCACCGGGACCGGCAGGCCCCGCAGGCGCTCGGCCAAGCGCTTGCACCGGCCTCCGGCCCCGCGCCGCCCCTCCCCGCCTGCGGGGCCGGGGGTCAGGACCAAGGCGGCGCTGGGCAGGGTCTCGACCGGCAGCGCGCCGGAGCCGATCTGACTGATGCACGCCGCGATCGAGACGGCCGCCCATCCGGCGAGCCGCTCCGCCACGGCGGGCGCGAGGCGCTCCGCCTGCGCGGCGATCGCCGCCCGATCGCGGGTGAGCAGCCGCAGGGTCGGCAGCTCCGCCTGCAGCCGCTCGGGGTGGAGATAGAGCCGCAGCACCGCCTCGAGGGCCGCGTAGGTCATCTTGTCGACGCGCAACGCCCGCTTCAGCGGGTTCTTGCGCACCCGGGCGATCAGGTCCCTGCGACCGGCGACGATGCCGCACTGGACCGCGCCGAGGAGCTTGTCGCCGCTGAAGGTCACCACATCCGCCCGTTCCAGGGCCGCCCGGATCGTGGGCTCGGGGGGCAGGCCGTAGGCGGCGAGGTCGATCAGGCTGCCGCTGCCGAGATCGTCCGCCAGCGGCACCCCGCGCTCGCGGCAGAGGGCCTGCAGGGCGTCCGGATCCGCGGCGGCCGTGAAGCCCGCGATGGCGTAGTTGCTCGGATGAACCTTCATCACGAGGCCGGTGCGCGGTCCGATCGCCTCCGCGTAGTCGCGCAGATGCGTGCGGTTGGTGGTCCCGACCTCGCGGAGTCGACACCCGGCCCGCACCATCACGTCGGGGATCCGGAAGGATCCACCGATCTCCACCAGTTCGCCGCGCGAGACCACCACCTCCTTGCGCATGGCCAGCGCGTTCAGCACCAGCAGGACGGCGGCCGCGTTGTTGTTGACGACCACCGCGGCCTCGGCGCCGGTCAGGCGGCAGATCAGGCCCTCGACATGGTCATCCCGCTCGCCGCGGGCACCGGTTCCGAGATCGAATTCGAGGTTGGTCGCCTGGACCATCACGGCGGCCACCGCCTCGGCGGCCGACCGGGGCAGCAGGGCCCGGCCCAGATTCGTGTGCAGCACCGTTCCGGTGAGATTGTAGACGGGCCGCAGGGAGGGACGCCGCTCGGCCGCGAGCCGCGCGGTCGCGGCGGCCCGGATCGCCGGCTCGTCCGGCACCGGGCCGCTTGCGGCACGGAGTTCGGCGAGCACGGCCCGGATCGCGCCCGTGAAGGCGATCCGTCCGTAGGCGGCGAGATCATCCGCGGCTGCACCGCCGACCAAGCGCTCGACGGAGGGGATCCGGCGCGGAGCCCGGGCCGGGTCTTCCGGTGTCGGGCGGGACGGGGCGGAGAGGTTGGCGGACGGGTTCATGCGCGACCAGAGATAACGATCCCCCTGTGCGGGGCCAGCCCGGCGGGACGCGGATAATCCGCGCAGGATTGTTCCGTCCCCCGCCCGACGTTAAGGGCAAGCTCGAAAAGCGGTGGCCGGCGGTGTTCCGCCCTCTTACGGAACAGCCCGGGCCGCGCGATGACGCCGATCCGCCGAACCTTCCCGGGAGACGCCACCATGTCCCGCACCCCTGCCCCCATCCATCCCGTGATCCTGTGCGGCGGGACGGG
>CAXDNE010000025.1:0-41078 GCA_963990595.1 uncultured Methylobacterium sp. | reverse complement strand
CTGGGCCGCCTTGCGCGCCTCCTCGGCCTGCCTCGCACGCTGCTGCCGCTCGGCCTGGGCCGCCTTGCGCGCCTCCTCGGCCTGCCTCGCACGCTGCTGCCGCTCGGCCCGAGATGCCTTGAGCGTCTCTTTGGCCTCAGCCTTCTTGCGAGCTTTCGCGTCTCGCAGAGCCTCTCTTTCCCGCTTGATCACCTCCTCAAGCCGTTTCTGGGCTTCGGACCTCCGTGCCTCCTCTGCTTCGAGCCGCGCCTCCTCCTGCGCCTTCTCCTCCCTTCTCGCCCGCCGTTCCTGGAGTGCGGCTGCCACCCGTGCGGGCAGATAGGCTCCGTCCAGAATATCGAGAACGATCTCAGCCTCTGGATGAAGCTCCGGCATCCGAGACACCGGCGGCATATTGGGATCGGAATAGAAGTGGTTCTGCACCCCGCCGTTTGTGCGCGGGAACAACTCCTGAAGCAGGCGATCGACTTCGGCTTGATCCGGATCGGAAACGACTTCCAGCGGCTGTTCGTACGACCAGTCGGACAAGCCGAGTTGGTCGTAGCGACCATCCGCGAAGAGAGCGATCGTCCGGCTGGGCCTCGGTCTACGCCCGCGCCGTCGGATGGGGTGTGGCGATGGCTGGACATCCCGACCCGGAGCTGACGCAGCATGCAGCTCGACAGGAGGGGTGGGCCGACGGTCGAGATCGGGCGCTGGTTCAGGGGGCGGTATCGGCTGAGCGACCTGCGGCTCCAGGCGTTCCGGCTGGGCCGCCTCAGACGTGGGATCCGAGAGCTGGCGAACTTTGGCGCGCGCCGGTTTCCGGGACGGAGCCGTCCCCTTTACGGCAGCCTCCGCTGACTCCGGAAGCGATGGCGGATCGGCGGTACGCGATGTGAGGGTAATGTACTGCGCGCGAAGGTGCCGGTTGCGCCGGTCCGGCGGATCGGCAGCTCGTTTGGAGAGGCGGACGTAGCCGTGTCGACGCACGACCTAACTCTCACTGTAGACTTGAAGTAGCAATTCCCGGACGAACCGCCATACGCGCACTCCTGCGGCCGCGCAGGCCGCTGGCTAGGGTGCAAGGGTTAGTGAATAGCGCACTTTCTGTCCAGCCAGGTGCGCTCGCCGCATTCGAAGGCAGACGCAGTGCTTCTATCCCGGACCTTCTACTCGCTGGGAATCCCGGCGGTAGGCGGCAAGGAAGCGTCCGTCCTCGAACTCCTCCACGAAACCTGCCGCGCGAAGCGGACGTCCGGCTTTTCTGCGGAAGCCCTCATCTAATGGCGATGAATTCGCTCAGCTCTCGACCGGCCCAACGGCTACGCCAAGTCCGATCTTCCAGAGGCAATCAGCCAATGTCGCTGTCGTAAGATCGATCTGCAGACGAGCCACGTCCTCCAGGACTGAAGATGCTGGCCGGCGCCTCGCCGGGAGAACCGCCACCGCAGCGGCTATGCACTTCGACCAACGCTCCACCAACTGCGGCCGCGGACAGCGAACGTCGATTTCGGCAACTCCGAGATGGACGCTGTGAAACAGGAGAAGGTGTACCCCTCCTCCGGCCAACATCACCGACGCAACCAACTCCGAAAACAGCACGTCGCCGTTCCGTATCCGCCAGCGGACCGAGTCCGGCGGAATCGCCGCCTTTGCCTGCCTGACGATGTCGGAATAGCGAGGGGGATACTCGGACCAGCGGTTTCGAAGAACGTCGACGGCGCCCCAGGATAGAAGCGGGAAGGCCCTAGCCAGCAGCCGACGGGCCCGCGGGGAGATCTGACGAAACGGACGAAGTTCCGGCGACGGCCAAATCGGGTCCCTCGCTTGCGACGTTCTAGGCCGGACAGTACGGGATTCCCGGCAGCTCGACACGGATGGCGACGGAGGAGTCCGGACTGCGTTCCCGTCATTGGCAACTCGTACGCGCCGTTTGATTTTTGCGCCGCCTATCGCCGGCTCTTGATGGGTCGGGACCAAGCGCTCAGCAACCGGGAACGGCACGTCGGTCGGGCCTCGGGTAAGCGAGACCCCGTCCCCGGGGTGCGTCAGAAAATGACGAGCGAGCGGTGAGAGCGGGGCCGGATTCGATCCGGCAGGGACGACGACAGGTGCTGACCATTTTTTCCACCCGGGGATCTGCACGACCTCAAGTGTATCGCCTGTGAGTCGATACCGTGGTCCGGCGGGCTCGCCCTCGCTTGACGTATACGCAGGATAGCCGTCGGCATGAGGGTCAGGATCCCCCGTGGCATCACGGCCGGACGAGGGTGGGACCGGCAGCTGCAGCGCTTCGGTCCGCCGTCGAGACGACGCGTCTCGCGTAGTGGTACCGGAAATTGCGTGTGCCTCTTCCAGCAGAGCGGAACGGCTGGCTGCGAACAAGACGGCGACCGCAGCAGGATGGCCGTCACTCGACCAAGAGGTGATCGCTTCGCTGAGATCGTCGACCCTTCGCGCCAGAGTCTTGCGTCCTTTTTTTGAATTCAACAGCTTTAGGCACTTGAGAGCGTATTTCTTGTCCGCTTTAGAGAGCGTTTCGGTGCTTTCGACAATCAGCTTCTGAGCTGCCGCATAGATTCGCCATTTAGTCGATTGTAATACAGGTTTTGGAGTGTAGGCATCGAAACGCCACTGCATCTGGGCTTTGACAGACTCGAAGTCGAAGCTTGCGGATCTGGCCGGGAATGACCGGGCTAGAGCTACCTTGCGTAGGTCGGCATGGAGGTGTTTGAGAAATGGACTTCGCGCGGAGCAGAAGCGAGAGATCTGGCTTTCCACCTTCGCATCGGTACTCGGAATCTCCTCCGCGACTGGATCGACGCCGTCCAGCTCCAGGGTTTCCGCAATATCCGGGTCTCCAACGCGCTGCCGCTTCGATTTAGGATCGTTTTCGTCGAGATGCTTGCAGTCCGACTCTTCTTTGGCCGCCGCCTCCAGGGCTCGCCCAAGTATGTCCGCACTTGCCTGGACTTTGCGTGTCGTGTCCGCCTTTACCGAGGTGTCGATGGCTTCTATTGCGAGACGAAGCCGTTCCAGGCGCTCCGCGGCTGCATCGTTCAGAGCCCGTCCGGTGTCCGCGGCCTTCTTCAGGAGATCGGCCCGCTCCGCCCTCAGTCGGACCAGTACCGCCTGCGTGAGATCCAGATCTCGTGTCAAATCCGCTTTGGCAAGTTGCCGAAGAATCTCCGTCTCCGCTGCGCTGCGGGCGTCCTCGGCCTCGGCAGTCTCAGGGGCTTGCTTATCGGTCGCAGCCTTCACGTTCCCATGCGTGGCAGGGTTAGCCTGGGTCAAGACCTCCGTTTCTGCAGCCGCCGGCGGGGCGGGGGGCTTACGCAGGCGTCGTATTGACGGCGCGCGCATGCGGCGAGTGCGACGGTCCGACGGATCGGCGGATCGTCTGGAGAGGCGAACATAGCCGTGGCGACGCACGACCGAACCCTCACTGATGACTTGAAGTATCAATTCTCGAATGAACCGCCATAACCGCACTCCTCGAACCGTATGGACCGCCCACTTGAGTGCAAGGGTTATTTAATAGAGCACCTCCTGTCCAGCCGGGCGCCTTTCGTGCACAAGATGTGCACCTTGAGCGTCTTCGTCCCGGACTTTCTATTCGTAGGTGGTCTCAGCGGCAGACACGGCTACGAAGCGCCCGTCTTCGAATTCCTTCAAGAAACGGCCCCAGGCTTTGCCGCAGGGCGCGTGGTAGACCTGCACGAGCTTGCCCTCGGCACCCTTGTAGGGGCCGTAGGAGATCTGCAGTTCGATCGTGCCACCGACCACGTAATCATGCCCCCGTTTCGGATGATGGACGCGTCTGGCGACGTCCGACAGCGGCGTCAGTGCCGCCTGCAGGTTCTCGAGGGAAGGATCGGCGGCATTCAGGGAGCCGCTGCCCCGAGCTGCCGCCAGAGCGGCCTCCGCAGCCGCGACCAGCCGCGCGACGCGATCGTCCATCCCGGCAGCGGCGGCGAGGTTCGTCATAGGGGTCTCGGACGTCATGATCTGCGCGCCCCCTTGCGATCGCGGAACTCCCAGTCCTTGACCTTGGACGCCTTGCCGAGCTCGCGATGGATTTTGCCCGGCCAGCGCGGCTCGTCGCTTCCGTGCAGATGGCGTTCGCCGGCGGCGGCGACCGCGGCCGTCGCTGAAGCGAGGCATCTCGAACCGGTCGCCAGTACGCGAAAGCCGTCCTTCATGACGTGTTCCTTCGGTCGGAGCCGGACGCCGGCGCCACGCCGCCGAGTTCCGGTCCTGGTTGAATGGCTGCCGCCAGGTCGGCGGCCTCGAACAGATCGCGGGGACGGCGCGCAGAGGCCGGCTCCCGACGCTCCTGCGAGCGGGCGCAGACGCGCGCGCAACCGCCGTAGAGCGGGCAGTCCCCGCAATCGTAGTAGCGGATTTCGGCAGTCATGGTCTGGGCCCGGGCGCCGCGATCGCGCGGGCGACGAAGGCGTTCTCGATCTCCTCGCGCAGATCGTGGATGCTGCGCCGGCCATATCCTCCATCGGCCGAGTGGAAGTCCTCCGCCCAGAGCGGCTCCGGGCGTGCGCCGAGGTCATAGGCCTCGGGATCCTCCGCCGGCGTCGGAACGTGGGTGGAGACGGCGATCGTGCCCAGAGCCGGATTGACGTCGAGGTCGTAGAGCGTCGTTGGATCCGTCGACGACCTGTCGTGGAAGGTGGTGACGACAAGCCTGCCCTCGACGCCGACCTGCCCATGGACAGGCGCATCCAGATGGATGGAGGCCTGCACGCCGGCCTCGACCAGATCGGCGACGACTTCCGAGAGCGGCGCCACGGCCTGCATGGCGCGCTCGAGCCTTGCTTCGAGATCGGCCTGGGCGGCTTCGAGACGGCGGGTCAGACGGGTCATGGAATCCTCGCCTGCCGAAGGTGTCGGACGCGGCCGAAAACGGCAAACGCGGCCGTGCTCAACGGACGGTTCCTTCGTCCGACCGGTACTCCGCCTCGCCGTTGATGCCGAACACCCCGTCGAGGACCCCGATCGGGTAAGCGCGGCCCAGCATGGCGAACGCGGCGACGCCGTTCGCCGCCGCCATGATCCAGATGGCGGATCCGGCCGACCCGAACGCGACGGTCGCGGCCGTCGCCGACAGCATGAGGGCTACGCCGGCGGCCGTGCGACGCCCGTCGCCGCAGATCCCTAAACGGAGGCAAAGGAGCGCCCAGACGCAGATGAAGGCCAGACTGCCCGCCGAGGTGCCGACGAACGCGATCTCCTGCAGATGGGCGATGCAGAGGCGTTTCCGCATGACAGGTGCAAGGTCGAACGCATGGCCGAGCGCAGCCGCCGTCAGCCACGTGGCGGCGAACGAGCCGTCGTCCATTCTAGCTTCGCCGGATCCCGAAGGCATGGCTGTCTCGTTCAGCTGGACCCGGACCTGCCGGGCACCGCGGGAATGACGGGATCAGGACCGCGGCTTGGCGATGGCCCGCACGGCGATCGGCCGGCCCCGCGGCTGGGTATGGATATGAAGGAACGACGGTGCCGCCGCCGAGAGGAAGAAGAGGAAGTCGGTCGCGTGCTCTGCCATGTAGCACCCTGTCAGGTGAAATGTTTGCTCAGGGCCAGACCCTGTCGCTGATAATGGGACGCCACTTCGGCGCCGTAGAGGCGATCCGGGCGGCCGGCCATCCGCTCGTAGACCAGGCGGCCGACGACCTGTCCGTGGGTCACTGCGAACGGCACGTCGCGACACCGGATCTCCAGAACACCCCGCGCGCCAGTACCGCCGCCGCAAGCATGTCCGAACGCGCAGTCGAAGAAGCCTGCTTGATGAATTCTGACTTCGCCAAGTAATGGATCGAATGGAACCATCTCTGCTGCGTATTCAGCAGGCACAGATATGGCTTCCTTGGAGGCGAATATGTAGAAAGCGCCTGGATCGAGCACGAGAAGTCCATCCGCAGGCGCCGGGATGGGCTCCCAGAATACTTCGCGCGGATGGGCGCGGACCTTGTCGAAATCCACGATGCCTGCGAACGGACGCGCCTTGTAGCCCGCGATCCTGTCCGGCCCGAAGCCTTGCAGATCCATCGAGAACGCTACGCCGTTCTGGAAGCAGGGCACCCCGGCGTCCGTCAAAGGATCGGCGGCGTGAAGGTCGGCGGTCTCGGCATCGCTCAGTCGCGAGCGCCCCTGGCGGAAGCGGATCTGCGAAAGGCGCGAGCCCTTCCGGACCACGACGGGGAAGACGCCGGGCGCGATCTCCGCGTAGAGCGGACCGACGTACCCGGGAGCGACGGTGTCGAACGCGGCCGCATGGTCCGCCAGCACACGCGTGAAGACGTCCAGTCGCCCGGTCGAGCTCTTCGGGTTCACGGCGCCGTGCATGGACGAGGGTAGGGCGATCCGCTCCTGGATCTCGGCGACGTACACGCACCCGGTCTCCATCACCGCGCCGTCGGTCAGGTCGATCTCGAAGAGACCGAGACGGTCGATGCGCTGCCGGACCGTCGCGTCGGCTCCGGGGAGGAAACTTGCCCGGACGCGCCATGCCTTCGCCCCTAGCCGAAGGTCGAGGCTCGCCGGCTGGATCTGACCATCGACGAACGGTGTGTCGGAGGCGATCATGCCGGCGTCGGCCATGAGCCGGATCGCGCTGTCGGGCTGTGTGCCGGCAGCGAAGGCCGGCAGGGCGCGTAGGTCCGCGTGGTTGGGAACGTGGGTCATTCGTCGATGCGATGAGAGATCGTTCCTTCGCACCCTGTCGTCGGACGTCATCCTTGTCAAAGGGCAAGGCGGTTCGAAGGTATGAGACCGTAAACCTTTCGCGAAGGACGGGCTTGCGGCCGCCTCTCTATGCGTCGAAGGATCGGCGCCTGAATGAGCAGAAACCCTTCTTCGTCGAGTGGAGACAATGGACAGCAAGGACCAGCGCATCGCGGAGCTCGAGGCCGCACTGGCCGAAAAGACGCGGCAGTGGGAGGGCACAAAGAAGATCGCGGTCGAACAGGGATACCACAAAGCCGCGCGGGAACGGGCCGAGGCCGAGAACGCCCTTCTGCGCCGAGCGCTTGCGGAGCTCGGCGGAGACCGCGCTGTCGTGCAGGCCTTGCGCAGCAAGGAGGCCCGCGCACGGGATGCGTCGACCGAAGGAACCACGCCTATGGCGCCTGCAGCCGAGGACCGGGACGACGCCTCCGATCACTCGCCGGAGCGAGACCCCACGGTGGACGCCGGTGGACCGGCGATGCGCTTCGGATAGAGCTCGTGCCAAAGAGCGCGAAGGAAGGGTGTAGGACGCCCTGAACCGTTCGCGAAGGACGAACTTGTCTGCCCACCTTCGCGCAGCGAAGGATCGGCACCCAACAGGAGCTCCGGATGCCGTACTACGGATTCACGCCCGCGCGGGTTCGGTCGCCCCGAATGTCCTGGGCCGCCGACTGCCTGCGTTGCGACCTCGCCAGACCGTCGGACGAGCTTCTCGTTCTGGCCGGCATCGTCTCGCACGCCTCTGTCTTCGATGCCTGGGTCGAGGACGCGACGTTGATGCTGCGGCTCTCGCATTCCAACTTCGAATATCCCGATGTCGTACAGCGGCTCGCACGCTGGCACGTGGAAGCGGCACGCGCGGCTCTCCAGGAGGTTCTCGCGAGGCCCGACGCCCTGACCGCCGAGCTGCTGGCGGATCCCGATCGCCACCCCCCGATCGGGGTCCGCGAGGTCGGCTACTATGATTTCGTCGGCATCTACTCGAGCCAGGGGCACCTGCCGAGGACGGCGCTCCCCGAGGCGTTCCGCGGCCAAGGTTGTCTCGTCCACCTTCGGGAGGACGGTGAGCGCGGGCACCCGGTGACGCTCGCGATCTCCGACTACTCGACGCCCACCGGGCTGGAAGACGCCGTGCGGGGATTGTTCGGCCTGCTCTCGGGCGTACAGGCGACCGCCGACGAATGGCCCGTCTCCTTCCGGGTCGACGAACTCCGGCTGGATCAGCGCCAAGTGTTCAGCTTCGCCAATGCCGCGTTGCGATTGGCGAGGTCAGCGCTCGACGCCGGGCGGCGGCGGATCGAAGCGCTGCCGGTGAAGGGACAGCCCTCGATCTTCACGCCCGAGGACGACGACGCACGCGACAGCCTTCTCGCCGAGCTCGTGGCGGGTGCCGCCATCGACGTCGTGGTCGGATCCGGTCGGCACGACTGGGCCTGCAGCGTCGACGGCGAACCGGTGTCCGGTCATATCGTGGACCGGCTGCTCAAAGCCAGATGGCTCGAATCCGCCGAGCGCGGATGGCTGGAGCGGACGAGATTCACGCTCTCGAAGTACGCGACGCCGACCCCGAGGGCCCTCAGCCCTCGCGACCACGCCGTCAGCTTCGATGCGTTTCAGTCCTGGTGCCGGTACCGCCGCCACCCCGACGACGGCAGTCTGGAGTGCGCCCACCCCCGCAAGTACGACGAGAGCAGGTGCGGGTGCCACGGATGCCCGCTGACGACCCCGGTCCACAAGGACGAGATCGATCAGTTCGCGGACGATCCAGTCTTCGGATGGTGCGAATCCTCGGAGATCGACGTGTTGGTCGCGGCGGACGACATCCGGACCGAGCGCTCGAGAGCGTGGCTGGCGGCCGGAGAGCGTCGGATCGAAGCCGTGGTGCATCTGGTCGCCGGCGCCTACGTCAACTACTCGGCTCCCTACCTGTGCGACACGGCGACGGCGAAGGTGGCGCGGGAAGCCGTGGACGCCGGCTACCTCGAGGTGGTCGAGGAGACGCCGTTGGGCCCGATCGTCGGCCTCGGAGCGATGCTAAAGTCGCGCTACGACGAGGCGCTGGCCGCGCGCGCGGCGACAGGAGCGTGACCATGGTGGACGAAGTGCAGGCCGACCTCGCCGAAGTGCGCTGGGACGCCGCGCCCCTCCGCGTGTTCGGGATCGCGACTTGGAGCACCGGCTTCTCATGGCCGGCATGCCGGATCGACGGTCCGCTTTTCTTCATCGAGTCGATCGTGCCGAGGCCTGCAGGCTACCGGATGATCCCAGGCGTCGTGTCCGACGAGCGCGCCCGCCGTTGGCGGCCCTTCCGCGATCAGGCCGAGCGCGAGTACTGGCAGCGGCGTGTCGGCGACGCGGCCGATCTTCTGACCGAGGGGCCGATGGAGCCGCCCCAGGCATACGAACGGAATTCTGCGAGGAAGACGATACCCTGGTCGTGAGCGGAATCCGCATCCGGATACCGCCGAGTTGCCGGATCCGCACGGTGCGTCGCTGCCTGTATGGGGACGGGCCACAGGCTCATGTCGCTGCGGTCTCCGACACTCGCGTTCGGCCGCGGACAAAAGTCCGAATGCTGCGCCTTCGCGTCGATCGGGCGATCCAAGCTACGCGACGTCTCCCGCTCGTTCCATTTCGTGATCCGGCGCGTCGTGTATCATCGGCTTCTCGAGATCCCCCTTGTAATCGAACGCCTCCCGGACGGCATGCTCGCCGGAATCGCGGACATCGTCCAATGCGGGATGCGGCTGAAAGTCCCTGAACTGCCGATCCACCCAATCGTCCGCCTTCACGATGGCATCCTTGATCCCGTCTCTGCATTCCGGGCTGAACAAGCAGTTGATCACAACATCGACCATCAGGTCTCGCAAGCTCATCTTTGCGGGCGGCTGAGAGGTCTTCACCTTCGCAGCCACGACTATGGATGTCAGCTTTTGACGGAACACGTCGGACGGCACGCGTTGCGACAGCGCCGTCAGATCTTGGAACGCCTTCTCGGCTTCGGGGCTGAATTCCACTGTCAGATCATCGTCGAGCGCATTCTTCCACGAATAGCCCTGCACAGGGTGCCATTTACCTTCTGCGTCAGATGAAATGACATTCTGGAAGGCAGGGTGCCGAATACCGGGCGTCCATTTGACTTCGTAGTCACCTGCATCCTTGGTGACCCAATCGTAGCCTGCTGCTGGATGCCACATGCCTTCGGCGATGCTGGCCACGACATGGCGATGCTTCTCGTCTGGCGCTCCTGGGGACCAGCGTGCTCTGAGATCGTCGTTCGATGTGGTGACCCAGACGTAACCCCGTTCCAGGGACCATTTCCCCTCCTTTTTGGCGGCGATCACCCCAGCGAAGTCTCTGTTCTCGAGCCCTGGCGTCCAAACGACGGTATAGTCCTTGCTGTCGTCCGACTTGTGCCACCTGTAGCCCGGGGCCGGTCGCCATCTTCCGCTCATCTTCGATGCGACGACGTGATCGAACGTCGGATGCGGAGTGCCTTCCTTCCATTCCGATCTGAGATCGAAGGCGCTCGTCGTAAGCCACTGATGCCCGGGAGCCGGCTTCGCCAACACGGTCGAGCCGGACTCCGCATCTCCCGCAGTCTTCTTTCGTCCTTCGAAATCGGCATTCTGTCGGCCGGTGAAGATCAGTGTCCGCATGGCCACCTCCGCCCACATCACTCGGCGTCCCAGCGCCGAATCAATAGTTCAGGACAGGCTGAAAGCATAACTCGCAGCCATGCGAATATTCAAGATGTTTCCAGACTGTTTCTGCTGCAGAGCTTGGCGCGAGCAGGCGTGGCGCTTTCATCGGCAACGATGATGCGCCGTTCCGATAGACGTCGCCAAGCGTGGAGATGAAGCCGGGAGCGACCACGAGGGTGCCGGACGCGAGTAGGGATGAGCCGGGCAGGAAGCGTAGATCATCGCGTTCGCGAAGGCCCGAACGAGCACGGCACCGAAGTAGCACCGGATCTCAATGCGATCGTCCGGACGTGGACAATCGGGTGCAAGGTCATTGCCACCGAATGGAAGGTCAGGATCTCGGACGCGCCATGGCGACATCCTCCGGGCTCCGATCGGCCGACAACCGTGCGATGTCCTGGTCGAGGCACTGGTTCAGCACCTTGACGAGCTGCGGCTCGCCGTTTGTCATCCAACTCGAGAAACCCGGCCTGACGCCCTCGCTCTGTGGGAGCCGACGGAACTCATCCCAGGCCGTCTCCCGGTAGAAGTGCTTAGCCCAGTACGCCCGCTCGGCGTCGGCGTCGGCCATGTCGTGGGCGGGGTCGGGCAGGAGGAATACGTCGGCCGCCTCCCGGAGCACCGGCCGGGTGCCGAAGCAGATCCGCTCGAATTCGACCTTCACGAGGTGACGTGGCTCCTGGCGCACCCAGCCCGCGGCGTCGTCCCAGTGCAGATCGAAGCGGCCGGCCAGATCGTTGTCCGCGCCGGCGTTCCAAGCAGCCGGGACGTCGAGGCGGTCGAGGAAGTCGTGCACGACCTCCGATGGAACGGCCGCATCCTTGGCCGCGAAGACGAAGGAGACGGCCGGGCGGTCGTCGTCGATGACGTTGAGGACGATCTGCGGCCTCCCGGCTTCATCCAGGATGCCGAAGAAGGCGGCCATGTCCGGATGGTCCGAGGTCGAAAAACCGGTGCCGCCGACCGCATCCAGATCGCGCGTCAGCTCGTCCGAGCCCAGGCGGTAGCGAACGAATGCGTAGCCATCGCGATCACCGACATTGCGGGACTGGCGCTCGACGGTGAAGGGCTCCCCCGCCGTCTTCGATCGGGCCATGGCGATGAACTCGGCCATCGTGCGTCGACGCGGCGCGAATTCGGCATAGTCGCCGAGAAGTCCGTTGCGGTTCGTCCCGGTAGGCACCTTAGTCATCGCCGTCCTCCTCGAATTCGGCTAAGTAGCCGAAGGGAACGAAAAACCTTCCAGGTTCCATTCAGCCGCGCACGACACCGAGCGACTTGGCGAAGTCCCCGACGTCGTCTCGTGCCATGCACGTGAGAACCGTACGATGCACACGGCGCCGTTCCATCCGAACGGTGATCCCGGATATCTCTGTTGAACGCCCTTCCTCGAAGGCTTGGACGAGGGAATTCCAGGCTCTGAGGAAGAAGACGTTCTGAGGCTTGCACCCGCAAAGCGTTGCGACCTCGTTCCTTTGAGCCCAACTCTGGTCGATCGGAGGCACGATCTCCACACCCGCTACGGTCGTTAGGTCGTTCAGACAGTCCGCGTGGATGCACGGATAGGTTTTGTGGCTTTGCCGTGCCACGCGACACATTCTGAATGTGTGGCCGCCGTAGACGATGCTGCGCTCCTCCAGGCTCGAACCGCGATCGGCATCGTAGATTTCCGCGATAGCCTGAAACGCCCTTCTGACCCGCTCGCTCTTTAGGGACAGAGCCTCCGTTATCTCACCGAATCCGAGCCACTCCTCGGAGCGCCGCTCCACATCCGGTCTATCCAGGCCGACCATTCTGCGGATCGAGAGCAAATCGTCCTTGTGGAAACAAACTACCCGAGTTGGGCCGTTGCGGCACAACTCCATCCGCAATGGCATTGCGCCTTCGGCCGCCGACGGATCGACGTCGGTTCGCTGCCAGGCATCGAGACGCCGACGTACCGGATCGGAGGCCAGCAACATCGATCTGCGCTTCGCCGAGAATTCGTCGATAAGAGCCTTGAAGGCGGATCGCCACGGATCCCTATTTCCCATCGACCGGGCGATCTCGGTCTGGTTGATCCATTCCTCGCCTTTGTCGACGAGCGCCGCTTCGCACAGGGCCACGAACCGGTCGAGTTGATCGAGCCGATACTGAGGCCTCTGCCCGTACCCAACACGGCGGCAGCACACTTCCAGTTCGATGCCGTTCCTTTTCACAGAGAGCACCGCCAAAGGATCCCGTCGGAAGAGAGGAATCACTTCCTCCTCTATGCCGTCGAACAAGGGCCTCACAGATGGACTGTCGGAGGCGACGCCGATCCGTATGGCTATGTGCGTTCTTCCTACAAGCCCCTCCTCGGCGCAGCCGAAGCGGACACGGTCGCGTTCGCTCGTGATCGAAACGACATCTGTGACTTGCGAGACGATGCTGATCCGCCGCAGGCGCTGCAGAATGTCGAGCGACGCCAGGGAAGCCGTCTGCTCGTCGACATGTTCGGTCGTCTGGCCCCGACCCGCTCCTTCGAGGAACGAAGCCCCATTCGACAATGCGGCCTCCACATCGTCCGCGTCCTCCACCTCCCCAGGGTCGGACATCATCCGAGCAAGTGCCGCCTCGCGGGCTGTCTCCACATCCATCGAGGAAGGACGGGTCGCGTCGCCAGTGGTTTCGAGCAGGGGGGTGAAGTCGACAGGCGCCGTCTCGATCGCTCTCGCGATGGTAGGATCGCCGATGGCGTCGCAGTAGAAGACCGGCCGGCCGAGCATGCGCCCGTTGAGCCTGTAGAAGAAGTCGACAACCACGCCGGTCTGGCGCGGGTCCTCCGGATGGAGGGTGGGATCCAGACGCAACGCGCGGCCGCAACGCTGCATCTGGCGGACTAGGGAGTTGGTCGGTGCGAGATTGTAGACGGCGCCGAGGCTCGGGATGTCGGTGCCTTCCAGCAGCACCATGGCGTTGAAGATCCCGGAGATCCGACGGGACGACAACGCCTTGATCGCGTCCTTCTGCGCATCGGCATCGGTCAGGTAGGAGATGGGCCGGACAACCTCTCCCGGATGTTCGGCGGCGAATGCGGCGGCTCCGCTGCATCCGTGCGCGATGTCCCAGGCATAGGCGACGAAGGTTCGTTCCGCGAGGCTGAATCCGAGATCGGGAAAGGTCTGGGTAGCGCGCACGTCGAGCATCGCCCGATTGGCCGCCGCCTTGAGGATGCAGGCCTGCACTTCGGGATCGTCCGGCATCTCGCCGACTAGATTCACGCCCACGATGACGTTGACGACGGGCGCGATCCGCCTTTCCGCGATGAGATCCGCGACGGTGAGGTGGATGACTTCGTTGCCGCTGCCCAGGAGATTGTA
Source organism: uncultured Methylobacterium sp. (assembly GCA_963990595.1). Taxonomy (GTDB): domain Bacteria; phylum Pseudomonadota; class Alphaproteobacteria; order Rhizobiales; family Beijerinckiaceae; genus Methylobacterium. The sequence goes on along the minus strand of CAXDNE010000025.1, from coordinate 27,310 downwards.
GATGTTCTTGTTGATATGGAAGACCGGGGTGGCGCTGAACGCCGTGACCAACGCGCTCCCGAGAAAGCGGCGGAAATGGTTCTGCCGTAGGTCGGACAAGCCACGATGCGCTTCGTCCATGACGATCAGGTCCACGTCTGCGGGCGCGATGTGACTGCGCCCGGCCATGCCGATGAAGCGAGCGTAGGTCATGACCATCACCGCGCTCCATCGCTCGCCCAGGCCCTTGCCCAGATAGCCTACGGAGAGGTCGGGGAACTCGGACTCGAAGCGGTCCACGGTCTGAAGGACAAGCTGACGGGTCGGGACCAGCACCACCGTGCGCAGGTCGAGCGCACCCGCAGAACGGTGGGCTGCCGCCACGAGGCGTTGGAAGATCTCGGTCTTGCCTCCGGCCGTCGGGATCACGCAGATGGCGTTGGTGCCGCCCCGTTCGAAATGCCCGGAGACGGCCCGTATGGCGTCCGCTTGATGCGGCCATGGGGAGCGGCGGCCGTCGTCCGACAGCGCGGCACCGAATGCGGCCACCATATGGGTCCGATTCCGCGCAGGGTCGCGAGCGGCGCGATCGCCCGATGCGGCTTTGCGGACCTTCTCGTCGAAACGGGTGCGTGTGGATTTGTCCGCACGAAGAACGTGGACGGTCATGGTTCACCCCTCGCCGCGCATGGACGGGTGGCAGTATTCCGAGACAAGTCGATCGAGACGGGACTCCTCGTCGGGATCTTCCCCCGGTTCCTCGTCGTCCATCGGATCTCGGGCAAAGCATGCTCGCACCTCCTGCTCGGTCGCGTAGCGGACGACGATGGCAGGCACGGCGCCCGACCGCGCCTCGGCGAAGATCATGTGCTCGATCAGGCTCGAAGAACCGGTGCAAGCCTGCCCTGGCGCCAGGGTTTCTATGATCTCGTCGAGGCTGACCAGTTCGTCGGGGGAGCAGGCCCCAAGATCCCCTTCGTACCGGACTGGCCAATGATGGGTGAACTCGAACGCCGGAGGTTCAGGGGCTCGAACGGCATCCCGTTTTCCGGATCTGCCGGAGAGGCTCGCTTCGGCGGCGAGGCGAGCAGCCAGGTCCTGGCCGATTTCAAGTCTTCTGACGAGGGCGGCAACCTGGAAGGTCCGGCGGGAAGCCCGGTCTGCCGGGGCGAGATCCTCGTCCAGGAGAGACGGCCTTGCACGACCGGTGCCGGCGATCCGCAGCAACTCCGCGAAGGAGGCGTACCCGAGAGCTTCCGCGACGGCAGCTTGGCAGAGAGTCAGGGACGGCCGAATGCCGTGACGTTCCGCTGTGCGATACAGATTCTTGGCGATAGCTTTTGCGCGGCCAGAGCCGGCGACGTTGAAGCGCATGGAAGGACACCCGCCGGTTGTGGAACCTGCCGCCCAAGGAACCACCGGACGAGATGTCGACTCGCGCGGGTAGGTGATCGATGCCCCAGAGGGGACTTGGGTCGAAGGGCGGCCCCGTCGCCGTCGATGCGGCGTGAGGGGAGCTTTCCACGAGGGGCCGTCGAAATCAAGGGCAGGACGAGCCCAGTGCGCCAATGGTGAAGGGACGGTTCCATAAGCCCGTCTGGGCCACGACACGGTCTGACGACCGCAAACCGGACCCGAACCGCATGGAGATGGAAGCCTGTCACGCTGTTCTGGCGAGCGCCTTCACCGCACGGTCAAGGAATCGGAAACCCTCGACGAAGGCACCGCTTGGACACCTGTCGAAGGAATGGCATGCTTTCGGCATGCCATTCGATCTCGACACCTTCGCAGCCTCGGACACGACCGCGGACCTGATGCTCACGGGCACGCTGCGCAAGCTCGTGCGGAGAGGCTACGGGATCTCGGACGTGGAGCAGGTGCGAACCGCCACCGAGCACATCGACGCCGTACACGGCGCCACAGGAAAGCGGTCCACCCGTCGTTGGGAGATCCGGATCGCTGGAGCGCCGGGCCTGCCGGACTTCGCCGGCGTACTTGCCGTCCGGGAGACCGGAATCGTCTACGGAGCCGACGATTCCGCCGGCCAGCCGAGCCCTCGCTGGTACGAGCTCCTTCCCGATTGCGTCGAGACCGTGAAGGTGCTGAAGGCACATGACGGATACTAGAAGGCAGCTCGGACCGTCCAACTCCGACGAGGCCGCCCCGAATGTCCGGTTCGTCGAGCGCGAGACGCTGCCGCGGCACGATCGCGGCATCGACTGGGGCGAACGCCGACGCCTGATCGCCCGGAAGGGGAATGCGGTCCGCCTCTTCGTCGTTGAGGGCCATTGGCGTGCGGCCTGCGGTGTGCCGGGGTTCGGCCGCGTCTACGCGCCGGCCGTCCTCGTCCTCTATCGCGATCGGCACGAACGGTTTGCCGGCCACGCGAGCGATCAGCTCGCCAAGGGCCGCATCACCCGCGCGACCCTGACCGGCCTCGCCGCCCACATCGACGCGGCGTTCGGCGTGACCGGTCTTGCAACTCGACTGAATCCCGCCAGGACGGCGATCGTCGAGGAGCAGGTGCGCGCTTCGACCGGCGAGGCGTGAACGGAGTGGGCAAGCCCAAGGCCCCCAACGCTTCGCAGCTCGCCGCCCTTGAGGTCCTGGTCGAGTACTCGGACGGTTGGCGCCGGCAAGCCAGGAGCGAGGAGCAGCGCGAGACCTACGCCGCTCTCTATTGGCATACGCTCCAGCCTTCCTATTGCTGGCCCGGATGCGGATGGCAGTTCAGCCCGGCAACGCTCCGCTCTCTGGTGGGACGCGGTCTGGCCGAGTTCAAGCCCGGTTTCGAAGGGGCCTATTGGACCAGAGTGACCGCGCTCGGGCGGGTGGCGCTCGCGGCAGCCGTGCGAACCTCTCCCGCTTCGGTCGAGGCGCAGCCGAAATCGGCCACCGGGCAAGCCGGGGAAGTAACGGACGAGATTAACCGATCGGGAACCATGATCGAGAAGTAGGGCGCAACTTAAGGGAACTTTCCCTCGAGCCTGCTAACATGCGCACCTGAAGTGGTTCGAGTCATGCAGATCGATCTTGAAACCCTCTGGTACCTGACGGTAGGGACCCTGCTGGTCTCCGCCGCGCTTCTGCTCTGGGAGCGGCAGGCGCATCCGGGCCGGGCAGGCGTCCTCGGGATCCTGATCGGTGGGCTCGTGGCGTTCGTCGCCGGCTGCCTGGTCGCGATGAACCGCGGCCACTTCCCCGTCGCGCTCGGCATGGGCGCGACGAACGTCCTGATGATGTCCGGCTACCTGCTGGCCCTCAACGCCGCCGCCGGCTTGGATGGAAAGCGGCATGCCCGATGGTCCCTTGGGGCGCTCGGCGTCCTGACCGCCGTCTGGGTGGTCGTGGGAGCCCGGTTCCCGGCCGCCCTGTGGAACCATGTCTCCGCCCTGCCGATAGCGGCGGCCTGCGGCCTGACGGCATGGACGCTTCTGCGCAGCCGCACCGCTCGAGGACTGCGGTCCCGGCCGCTCGCCGTGTCGGTCTTCGCCGTCCACGCCCTGTTCTACCTCGGGCGCGCGTTCGTCGCTCCCGTCCTCGTCCAGCGGTACGGGCCCGACGTGCTGCCCGTGGTCGCGAAGACCACGATGTTCGAGGCCGTCCTGTTCGCCGTGGCGATGCCGATGTCGTTCCTGGCCTTGGTCCGGGAGGAGGACCGGCGGTACCTGCTGCGCATGTCGCACACCGATCAACTGACCGGTCTCGCGAACCGCCACGCCTTCTTCGAGCAGGGAGCGCGGATCCTCGCGATGCGACGCAGGGACGATCCCATCGCCCTCCTGGCCTTCGACCTCGACCACTTCAAGGCGATCAACGATCGCCATGGCCACGCGGTCGGGGACGAGGTCCTGATGCTGTTCGCCCGGACCGCGCGCGAGAATGCGGGACCGGATGCGATCCTGGTCCGCCTGGGCGGCGAGGAGTTCGCGGCTCTTCTGCCGGGTCTCGACGACCGCCGGGCCCGACGCATCGGAATGGCGATCGCCCGTCGGTTTGCAGCAGCCGCCGCGTCCGCGGACGGCCTGGGGATCCAGGCCACCGTAAGCATCGGAATGGCGGGGCCCGAAGAGGGCGGCGATCTCCCCAGGATGCTCGCTAGCGCGGATCGGGCGCTCTATCAGGCCAAGGCGTTGGGCCGTAACCGCCTGGAGGCCGCCCGCCCGCAGAGGTCGGCGGCCTAGGGATCCGCATCCGACGGACGGTATCCGCACCAAGGGGTGCTCCCGACGTCCGACCCGTCCCGGCCATGCGGACGAGCATCGGAGCTCGCCGGAGCCGGACGCCCGGACCATCCGGCTCCAACAGTCCATGGCGCATGCTCCCGGATCGATCGCGGACGCGAGCTTGACGACGGCTGCGATACGCAACACCATTCGATGATGAAGCCGATGCGCCCAGTGTCCGCGACCACGACGACGACCGCCTACGGCGGCTCGTCCCGAGGTCGCGCGGACTGACGATCCGCACGCTTCCAGGGGCCCCGCCGGACACGGACGGGGCCTTTCTCATTCAGAGCATCGGTCTTTCGTCCGCGTCTCCGCCGGCAGCGAGGAGAAACGCGATGGACGACTACGATCACCGAATTCTCGGACCGAGGCTCGGTCTCTTCCACATGCAGGAGGACGCCCCGGGCCAAGTGTTCTGGCACCCGCGGGGACATGCCCTCTACCGGGCGCTGGAGGACCTCGTCCGCAGGCGGATGCAGGCTCTCGGCTTCGAGGAGATACGCACCCCCCAGCTGATGCCGCGATCGCTCTGGCAGCGCAGCGGGCACTGGGAGAAGTTCGCAGGAGCCATGTTTTCGGTCTCCGACGAGGACCGGCCGATGGCCCTCAAGCCGATGAGCTGTCCCTGTCACGTCCAGGTATTCAACCAGGGCGTCCGGTCCTGGCGTTCGCTGCCGCTGCGCTACGCCGAGTTCGGCGCCTGCCACAGAAACGAAGCGTCCGGCGCCATGCATGGCCTGATGCGGACCCGCGCCTTCGTCCAGGACGACGCCCACATCTTCTGCAGGCCGCCGGACGTACCTGCCGAGGTCGTGCGGTTCATCGGGCTGCTGCGCGACGTCTATGCCGAGTTGGGCTTCGACGAGATCGAGGTCGCCCTCTCCACCCGCCCGGCGGAGCGGTTCGGCAGCGACGAGGACTGGGACGATGCCGAGGCAGCGCTCGACCAGGCGGCACGGTCCTGCGGCTTCGCGCCGAAGGTTCAGCCCGGCGAAGGAGCCTTCTACGGTCCCAAGCTCGAGTTCGCGTTGCGGGACCGGCTCGGCCGCTCGTGGCAATGCGGAACCGTCCAGCTCGACTACGTGCTGCCGGGCAGGCTCGGCGCCACCTACGTCGAGGCCGACGGCGGCCGGGCGGTACCGGTGATGATCCACCACGCCGTCCTCGGCAGCATGGCGCGGATGATCGCGGTTCTCCTCGAGCACCACGCCGGCAGACTGCCGATACCGCTGGCTCCCGAGCAGGTCGCAATCCTTCCGCTATCCGACGAGCAGGGCGCCTACGCCCAGGCCCTCGCATCCATGCTGCGTTCCGTGGAATGGCGCGCGCGGATCTTCCCGCCGAACGACTCCCTGTCGCGCCGGATCGTGGAGGCGCGCGAGCTACGCATCCCCGTCCTGGCCGTAGTCGGCAGGCGGGAGGCGACAGACGGTACCGTCGCGCTCCGCATCCGGGAAGATGCTCAGACCTCGGTCGCCGCCGACGAACTCGCCCGGCGGATCGCGGCTGCGGCGTCGGCCGATTTCGGCGGCATGTCGGTCAGGGAGGTTGCCTAGGCCGACCTCGCTACGCCGACCGCCGGCGCTTCCGGAACCGCCCCGTGTCGCGACGAGGCGGTTCCGGCTTCAGCCGGCCGTCACCTTGACGTAACGGGAATGGATCCACCCCGCCTTGCAGGGGCCTGTATAGGGCATGCGCGTCGGCCACGGCGTGCCGGTGTTGCAGTCCATCGAGCGCGGGCCGTAGACGACGCCCAGCCAGGGACCCTTTTCGTCACAGATCGCCACCTCGTTGCCGTTGAACAAACGGTCGAGCTCGGCATAGGGCTTCCCGCCTGGGCCGCTGCGGACGGACAGGAAGCCGTCGCCCTTGGGATCGAGTCCGACGACGTGGCCGGCACCCAAGCAGGCGTCGAACTTCTCGCTGCCGCCGATCACGATCGGAACGTCGATCTTAGGGCCGCCGGCCATCCAGGCGGTCTTCGGCGGAAGCGAAGGGGCGGGCGCCTCGGCGCGCGGGCGGGTGCCGGGACGCCATGCGCAGACCCGTGCGTTCGAATTCACCCAGCAGCCGCCCTGCCGAACGACCGTTCCCAGCGGGTCGTGCGCGTGGCTCTCCGCATCGACGCCGTTCCAGAACGACGTCGCGCCTCCGGACGCGGAATCGATGTCCACGGTGGCGAAATAGGCGCCCCGGCCCCGGCCGCCGGCCTGGAAGCCACCGCCGGGGTAGAGCGTGATCCTGCAGGGACCGTCCAGGTAGGTCCTGCCTCCAACCGAGATCAGGCATTCGCCCGACACCCTTTCGTCCGCCTGGGCCGCCACCGGCCCGAGAACGACGGCGCCGACGATCGCCAGCAGTGCAAGACCACGCATCCATGCCTCCGAAAACCGAGAAGGCCACGATGCCATCATCGGCCCTCGGGCACGAGAGTCTCGTCGAAGCCGAAGCGGGATTTGGTTTCCCGTTCCTTCTGAAGTAGGAATGCGTCGGTCCCGTAGCTCAGCGGGAGAGCAGCGCCATGACATGGCGACGGTCGCAGGTTCAATCCCTGCCGGGACCACCAGAATTTCGAGTACGAGACAGCAATCGGAAGCCGTTTGCTGCCGCAGTATTCTGCCGTCGGTTGAAGGTACGGGAGATCCGGCTGCGCCGAGAGGTTCGGTACGGCCGAATTGTTACACCCGCCGGCTCCGAACCGCACATCGGGTTACGATCGCCATCTCTTTGCAGGAGCGGATCAGCCTTTCAGGCAGGTGCTCATGAACGCCCGGCGTTCGGTACCCTTGAGCCCCTTGGCCGATGCGTCCTTGTTGCAGGTCCCCATCTTCGCCTGCTGCGGCGTCAGGGTCTTCCCTTCGGCCGGCTTCCCGGCCAGACAGTCCGACATGAAGCTCTTGCGGGCGCCGCCGCTGAGGTTCTTCGTACCGGCGGCGGCGTTGCAGCTCGTCATCCGATCGCGCTGTGCCGCCTGTGCTGCGCTGGGAGCCTTCGCCGGCGAAGTCGCGGGGGTCTGGGCGAGAGCTGGCGTGGCCAGGGCGATGGCCAAGAATACTGTTGCGATCCTGTACATGGAGATCCTCCTTCGACGCGTTCGGGTATGGAGGGTGCACCCCGCCGAACAAGTAGGATGCGCCGGCCTTCAACAAACGAAGTCGCGATCAACCGAAGCGGGAGCGCCGTTCGACATGGAATTCGCAGCGAAACTCCGCCCTCGCAAATATCCGCACCGCCAGCGAGATCGATAAATTTGAGCTATCGGGCTGAACGGGACCTACATGTCTCCGAGCGAGCATGACGCAGGGAGACTCCGCATGCTCAAGAATACGATTTCGATGCTCGTCGTCGCCGGCCTCGTGGCGGCACCGGCCGGGGCCCAGGCGATGGACACCTTCAAGCCGTTGAAGCAGACGGGCGCTGTCCTGGGCGCGCTCGCTCTGTCGGGCATCGCGCTGCAGTGCGCGGCCAACAAGGAATGCAAGGAAGGCGTCCGCCGCTCGATCGTCGGAACCGGAGCCGCTGTGCTCGGCCTCCACAAGCAGATGCAGCGAGAGGCCGCCGGAAACGACCGCGACGCGCAGCGTCGTCGAGAGGCGGAGGCCTTCGGCAACCCTGCTCCGCAACCGGCACCGCTTCAGCCGCTTCCGAGCGCCCCGCAGGCCGCCCCGGCGCGCTGACGTTCCGGACGCGGCTGCCGATCACGCTTCGGCCGCCGCGATCGCGCGCCCGTTCCTTCCGCGCCCATGGCGGCCCGCATCCCTTTCCGCTACCGTCCGGCACAGACCGGAGATCAGCTTGATCCACGCCTATCGACCGTTCGTCACCACCGCCCTGTTCTCCGGGACCATGTCTCTCGGCGCGTTCGCAGGAGCGGTCACCAGGGACGACGGCGCCTTCTCGCAGATCGGGTGCGCGCTGGCCTGCCAAGCCGCTGCGCTGATCGCCTCCGGCTTCTGCGTGAAGCCCGGAGTAGCCTTCTGGACGCCGGCCCGTATCGTGGCCGTCTGCCTTCCTTCGTTCGCGGCTGCCGCGCTCGGGGTCGCACTCGCGCTGGAGCGGGGCCTGGGGGCGAGGCATTCGCTGGACCTTCTCCTGTTCGCAGCAGTCCTCGCCTGCCAGGGGCGCGCTATCGCCGCCCATATCTTCGGCTCCGATAGTCCGGCCCAGCCTGCCATGGCGCCCTCGATGCGCTCGCGACTCGTCGTCCGTCTCCGCGACGAGGCGCCCCGTCTGGGCGAGTAGGGACGCGCCGCCGACCGACGGCACCCGGCGGTAGCACTTCGTCAACGATGGTCGAAGGACACGCTCGCCTGCAGCTCTCGGCGAAGGCATGATCCGCCTCCGTTTTCGACCAGCAGGACAGATCATGGACGCCGCAGCTCCGGTCCATTCCTTCGCGCAACGTTGGCGCGACCGCCGCGAGTACCGTCGGCCGGCCGCCGAACGGATCGATCCGTCCGAGTTCGGGGTCGAGATCCTGCGCGACCGCGACGCGAAGGCGTTCGTGACCGGGCACCACTACTCCGGTTCCTATCCCGCCGCGCGGCTGGCCGTCGGCCTGATGCGAAGGAACGGCGTCGGCGCCTCGAGGCTCGTCGGCGTCTGCGTCTTCGGCGTACCGATGAACGAGCGCTCCGTTCCCCGCTACATCGGCGTCGAGCCGAACAACGGCGTCGAGCTCAGCCGGCTCGTCCTCCTGGACGAGGTGCTGGCCGACGGCGAGAGCTGGTTCGTCGCGCGCGCCCTCTCCGTCCTGCGGGCGGAGAAGACCGAGATCGCCGGCGTCGTCAGCTACGCCGATCCCACCGAACGGCGGGACGCGCGCGGCAACGTGTTCAAGGCCGGGCACATCGGGACCATCTATCAGGCCCTGAATTTCGGCTACTTCGGCAAGGGGTCGGCCAGGACGCTGCTGTTGTCGAAGGACGGCCGCGTGGTCTCGCAGCGGGCCCTGTCGAAGATCCGCAACGAGGAGCGGGGTGCCGATCACGCCGCTCGTCAGCTGGTCGAGATGGGCGCCCCCGAGCGCGCGGTCGGCGAGGATCCGCGGTCCTGGGTCGAGCGCGCGCTGGCCTCAGGCGTTTTCGAGAGGCTCAAGCACCCCGGCAACCACGTCTACCTGCTCGGCCTCGACCGCCGCAGCCGGCGCCATGTCGGCTCGATCACCCGGACCGGCCGCGAGGGCTACCCGAAGGAGTGGAAGCTGGCTGCGTAGTGCCTGACGGCCGCATCATCCATGCTTCGGCCGCTCTCAGCCTGCGCAGGGCTCCGCGAGACCAGTGCGGCGGCGACTAGAGAAGCGTCGGCAATGCGGAGCGACGGAGCGACGAGCGCTCCTGGCCGGAACCTGATGACATCCGCCGGAATGCTCGTAGGGCCGGCCATCGCTTGTTTCCCCGACGGACGCATGCGATCAAAACCCATACGACGGCAAGATCTTTTCGAAATGGCAGGTTCCTGACGTTTCTTCCAGCCAGGAGAAGACAAGATGCTTCCGAGAGATAGCTTCGATGCATTGCTCCGGCGGGGGTCGGCGGTAATCCGTATCAAGTTTTCGGGCGCGTCGGTCGGCATCGCCAGCCGCAATGGCCTCGTATCCATGGATATGGGACCGGAACGCTTGGTCGAGGAGATGGAGGCTGGAGCGGCGCTCGGGAGATTGAACGCCTTCCTCGGCAATTCGGAGTTTTCCAGTCTGGGGTTCGACGACCTGGAGCCTTACGACAGCGGCACGGTCGTCGAGATGATGACGGACGATGGGGCCACGATCGTCAGCACGATCCTCGAGAAGGACGGTTCGACCCTCACCGCGAGGAACGCTCTGGTGCAGGTCGAGGAAGGCCGGAGATCCCGGCTGTTCGAGTTCGACATCGCGACACGAGGGGCGATGCTGGAGAGGTCCGAGGTACCCTACGAGCAGCTTCCGCTCGAATGGCTCGGGAGGCTCGCGTGGTCCGAAATGCAGTTGAAGGGCCGCCGCCGGCAGCCTCGTGAAATCTTCGTCGAGCGTTACGGCGAGGACGCGCTGGCAAGGGTCGGAGCTGCCATCGAGGCGGAGAGCGACTGGGCAACCAACGCGATCATCAGGCATATGCGAGGAGAGAAGGATCCGACCGGTATGGAAGCGGCGGCCGCCGATACCGTGGCCAGAGATGCCGCAGTGGAAGCATGGTCGAGCATCGCTGATGAGCCGGTACCGAGGCGGAGCCGGCCTGCTCGCGAGCCCGGAATAAGATCGAATCCGCTTGATGATGAAAGAGCCGTCGAGGCGGTTCCCGACAGCGGCATCTGGGCCGCCAGCGGCCAGATCGACGGTCACCCCTGGCGGGCCGGACTTTATTTCGACCTGTATGGCAGCCGACCAGTGGTGCGTATCGAGCTCGACAGGGCGGGGCGGACGGAATGGAGCATGTTCCGCCTCCGCGTTGACCTCCCGGATGTATCCGATGCCCAACTGCGGGAGCAGGCGCCGGACCACTACCCCCGCAGGCATGTCTGCGTCCGCGGTGACGTGACCCTGAGCCTTGACGAAACATACGTCACCTACGCGACGACGCGGGGCGGCGAGAATCGAGACCGAGATCGCGGTGGCCCCGAGCTCGGCCGGTGCGGGATCCTGGAAATCGTGGGCGAGCGCATTCTCCAGGATCGAACCTCCTTCCTGGTCGAGCACCTTCTGCGCACCCATCGGGCCCACACGGCCGCGATAGTCAGGAACTGGGCGAAAGCGGCCGGGCAGCTCAAGACGGCGGAGGACGACGTCGCGGTTTCGCGAGCGGAACTCGACCGCCTGATCTCCACGCTGCCGGACCGCGACCGTCGCAGACTGTCCGATCTACCGGTCGACGAGTTGACAGCCAATCCGGAGTACCTGCGCGATACGGCTCTCGGTGTTCTCAGGATGCTTCCACGTCACGACGGTAGCGGGATAGACATCGAACCGACTGGCCGGCGTTGCAGGGTGGCCGTCCAAGGCCGGCTGCTGGACAACCGCGACTACTACACCTCGGTCGATAGGGATGGCACCCTGAGTGAAGCCCGGTTCGCCGTATGCAGCCCGGTGGTCGGAGCACGGCTTCTGATCGAGGCCGTGAGATCGTTCATCAATGCCCGACCGGAAGCCTTCACCAGGGCCGCGATCGCCGAGGTCGCCCGACGAACCGCCGAGAAGCTGGTGCTGCTGGACGCGGCGAGGACGACCTACGAGGCGACGGACGAGGAATGCCGCGTGCAGGGCCAGGACCATGCGGCCGTGCTCGCATTTGCGCGACATCGTCCGGAGGCCGTCGGGATCGAGTGGCCTCCGTATCCGAGCTTCGATGCTCTGGAGACGAGCCCCGAGGCCGAGGTCGCACAAACCATCGGACCGACACCTCTCTGGTGAGGACCCCCGAGACATGTGCCCGAGATCCGGATGCTCCTCTCGTGACCAGCCCCGGCGGCACGAATGTCGGCCATGGGCTCCGAAAGGCCGGGACCGATTGCGGATCGCCTACGGCTTGGGAACGGCGGCCCCTTTATTCAGCGCGACCGCCTGCTCGTACTGATCCGAATCCAGAAGCCGCTGCAGGTAGCGGATGGGGCGGCGGTCCGACCGCAGGATCGGCGAGGTCCAATTCAGCGTACCTCGCGCTCCGCAGAACGCCATGCGGCAGCGATCTTCCTCGTCACGGATCCGCAGGCCGCGCGGGGTGAACGCGATCTTCAGACTGCACGCATTTCCGAAAGCCTCGCCCTGGAAGTCGAGACCGTCGGGCGTCGTCCGGGCTATGCCGGTCGCATCGCAGCTGTGGAACATGGCGAACCGCATCTGGAGCCGGAAGTAAGCTTTGCGATCCTTCTCCGGGCCGTAGGGCACGATCTCCAGGATGTCCTCGCTCTGGACCCGCTCCCCGTTCTCGATGGTCGGCTTCTGCATGTGCTTGTAAACGCCGGCGAGCGTCGATGCAGCGGGCGAAGCCGACGCCGGCAGTGCCGAGCTCCACATGACTGCCAGCATCCCGGCGCCGAGGACGCATCGCAATCCCCGGGAGCCGGTCGCAGCGGTCGTAGGGAGGGCGAGGCGGAGCGTATCCATCGCCAGCAATCTGGCATGGGCACGTCAACGCAGCCTTGACGGAATTGGCCTGTTTTCTTGGCATCGACGGTTTTCGGATGCCCAGCCTGTCGGATCGCATTGTGGTCCATGGCTTCGGCGCGGTCGCGCGCGGCCGGACGAACCCGCCGGAATCTGCGCCGATCAAAGGAATGGAGTTGTGTGTTCGAGCGATCCCGGTCATCCATTTTTAAGGAACGAATTCGGCGCGTCGTCGCCTTCCGGAGATCCTCGTATGAGTGCGTTCGCGGCCCATTGCATCCAGGCCGGCGTCTTCACCCTGGGCTGCACCGCCATTCATTCCCAGCGGAGGCATGCGGATGCCGTAACCGCCACGTTGATCCTTGCCGTCGTGGTCCTTGTCGTGCTCGTCGTCGCCTTCGCCGCTTCGGCAGCGCCTCTCGAAGTCCTCGCAAGCCGACTGGCGTCCGCGACCGACCCCACGTTTCTTCTTTTCGAGGAATAGGCCGACAACCGGATCCTGCTGCTCCGCCTCGATGAAGCCTTCCAGGGCATGTGGCTGCGACGAACGAGGGGACGCACCCCTCGACGTGAACTAGGCTTCGGGGATGTCGAAAACCTACCGCACGATCGAGCTCAAGGTGACGGTGGACGTCGTCGACCGCGGTGGGGGCGGACAGCGGCTGGTCATGGCCGTCCCGTGCGACATCCCCGTCCGCGAGCATCTCCCTGTGATCGGCGAGTTCGAACTGCCGAATGGTGCGGTCTCGACCTGGCGGGGGATGGACGGCCTTCCGATGAGGCCTTGCGGCGAGTTGCTGGCGGCGCTCGACCCTGCCGGACTGAAACCCGGTGCGGCCGGCGGGTCGGCGGCGGAGCAGGCCGCGCATCTCGACCAGCTGCACTACACGCGGGTGGTCAGAGACCACCATGCGCTGACCGGGCGGATGGCGTACGGACCGGCGAACAGCGAGGCTCTGCCCTGGGACCCCGCCGCCTACGACGGGTACGACCTGTCCCATGCCTGCACGCGGGTCGAGGAGCTTCGCCGCAACGCCCTTCGCAGTCTCGCGGTCTGCGGCGACGAACTGCACGTCGTGCATCCGCTGCCCGTCTGGTCGGCCTCGGCCTACGAGGACAGGATCCAGCTGCAGGTCTGGGAGGGCATTCCGAGATACGCCGACAGTATGATCCACGCGGGCTTCTTCGTCGTCGGGACCTTCCCGGTGGACCGGCTCGAAGACGCTCGGGCGTTCCAGCGCCTCAGGCGAGGGGAGCAGGAGCAGGAGGTCGTGGGCCGGATCCGGCACCTCGATCCCGCATACGCACCGGGCACGAACCTGCCCGACGTCGCGGCCGTGATCTGCAACTGGCTCCTCGAGAGCCTCCGGGTCGAACCCGCCGATCTCGAAGCGGATCTCGTGGGCAGGTGGCACGACCTGCACCAGGGATTAGCGGCCGCCAGATCGCAGGACCGGCGCCGGGCGGCCGAACTTCTGGAGAGCGCGCTCGCGTTCGTGGAGGCGGTCGAAGGCCGCCCCCAGGCATGGCGCGGAGGGCGCTCCACGCTCCGCCGCCACCCGTTCTGGAGGACCTGCCTCCGGAGGATGGTCATCGAGGGCATCGGCATGGCGCGGCCGATCGAGACATCGACCGCGCAGCCATGATGAGGACGGGCAATTTTCGTCGCCGCAAGGCATCGTGCCGGTAGCACATTGGGACGATGCGGTCCGGTGCCTACAGGATAGGAGCGGCCTGGACGGATGGAGACGGAGCGAACCTCGACGAGCGGGATCGCGGATGCCCGGGCCGACGACGTCCATGCATCGGTCGGCGTCGACGTCGTCACGCGCTCCGGCGTCGCGAAGCGCATCGTGCTCGACGTCCCGATCGCCGTCCGCTCGCTCCAGGGAGGCCGGAGCGTCGTCCGCTACGCCGATGCCGCGGGTCGCGCCGGAACGATATCGGGTTGCCAGGGCATCGCGTACCGACCCCTCGCCGGTGAAAACGCACGGACCGACGCCCTCGACTTCTCGCGCACGATGGGCCGCTTGCACGCCGTCACCGGCGACCCGGCCCCGCCCATCGACAGGAGCGCTCGGTACTCCTGGGACGATCCGGAGCTCGCCGCGGCCTACGACATCGCGAAGGCGGCCGAGCAGGTCGCTTTCCTCCGCCGGACGGTGCTCGGATCGCTGTTGGTGGTCGACGGCGATCTTGCGAGGCCGGTGCAGCTCCCCGTTTGGATCGCTGACCCCGTCGAGAACGCGATCGCTCTCAAGGCTCCGTCCTGCGTGGGTGTCGCCAGGGCCTTCCAGTTCGCGGCCGGCCGACTGGACGAGGCCGTCGAATTCCTGACGCTCGCCAACGGTCGGGAGCCCGCGGTCGCCGGCCGTGTCGAGGAACTCGATCCCGAATATGCCGCGGACGATCTGCCCGGCTTGGCAACCTGCTACGCCGAATGGGTAGCGGCGAAGTCGAAGGGCGACGTCCTGGCATTGGGGTCCGATCTGGTTCGCATCTGGCACGACATGTTCAGGGCCGGAGCGGAGGGACCGTGTTTCGACGCGGACAGCGCACGGCGGCTGCTCGCGGACACCATGCGGTTCGTCGACGCCGTGCAGGCGATGCCGGACGCCGGCCTCCATTGCCGGGAGGAGTTCGACGGACGCTGGCGGTTCGCGGCGTTGCGGGCGACGGTGATCGAGCGCGTTGCGCCCACCGCGGTCGGAAGCGGAGTGCCCAGGGGATGAACTTCGATCTTGCCGAAGCGGCCGGGACAGGGCGTCGGAACCGAGTGTGCCGACCGTGAGCCACGCCTTCACCTGCTATGTCGCCTGCGACGCGCTCAGGACCGACGGCTCGCCGGCGCGGATGACGCTCGCCGTCCCGTGCGAGATCGAGGAGGTCGGGCCGCTGCCGATCGCCGGCGAGTTCGTCCTGGCCGACAGTCGCCGCCTCCGATATCTCGGCCACCAGGGCGCTGCGTATCTCGAACTCAAGCGACCGGACCCGGTGCGGAACGATCTGTCGATCCCGCTCGGCGACCATCTCCGCGGATCAGGAGCCCTTCCCGTTCCGCTGTCCGTGGACGGCAGGCTGCATCGTGTGACGCGCAGGCCGGTCACCGATCGGATGGTCGACGGCTACGTCAGGGTGGACGACCCCAAGGCGAGGTCCTGCTACCGGGACGACGGCTCGATCGACGCCACCGCGGCGGAAGCCCGGAAGGTCGTCGCCCGGGAAGCGGTCGTGTCGGAAGACCGCGTGCTCGTACGCAAACCGCCGCCGGTGTGGCAGTCCGTTCCCCTGCGGCCCGGGATCCTCCTGAAACAACCGTCGGACTGTAGGTCCGAAGTCAACGGCATGGACGAGTTCGCGGCCGATCGGCTCGCGGCGGCTGTCGCCTACTGCGCCCTGATGGGGCATGGGACGGGGCACGAGCGGGAGCAGTTCGGCCGCGTGGAGTACCTGGATCCCGAGTTCGTGCGGACCGACGACCTCGTCGCCGTGGCCGCACGCGCGGGTTCGTTCGTCGCGTCGGAACTCCGCCCAGATCTGCCTGGGATGCCGGGGGCGATGGTGGCTCGATGGCACGAGGTTGCCCAGGCGTCCGCCTCCCTGAAGTCGGGCGACACCTGGCGGGCCGGCGAGATCCTGCGGAGCGTGGCGGATCTGATTGGCTACGCGGAGGATCCCGGAAACGACTGCGTGCTCCGGCACGACTTCAAATGGTTCGACTCGCGATGCCGCTGGCAGGCGCTCCGGAAGCGCGTCTTCGAGATCGAAGGGATCGAGCCACGTCTCCTGATCGAAGAGCAGGTAGGCATCGCACCGGCCGGCTCGCGCTCCTGACGCTGAAGCAGACCTGTTGCGCAGAGGAATGGGTGAACGCCCGGTATTGCCGCCGCAACCTCCTCGATTGTCGGTTCGGAGCTTGCGCATACGTCGGATCTGTCGAAATGGGAGGGTTCGTTAAGGCTGCCTCAGGTTTTCGGAGTACGGCCGGAACGGTTTCTCCAAGTCTGACTGCACAAGGCACGGCCGGAACTGGCCAGTTCAGATCTGCCTATCTAAGGTCCCCGCGCTGAACGCGACGGGAAGCTCGACCGAACCATGAACTACGCATCAGGCGCCCAGTCGGGCTCGTACTGGGACAGCCCGTCGCCGCGCGTGGCAGCCGTGACCTTCGACGGACAGACCAAAGGTCTGACCTGGCTGGCGCTGAAGGGCTTTCTCCTCTCTCTCGCGACGTTCGGCATCTACCGGTTCTGGTACGTCACCAATCTGCGTCGCTTCTTCTGGGAGCGCACCGTGCTGGATGGGTCTCCGGCCGAGTACACCGGCACCGGCAAGGAGCTGTTTCTCGGCTTCCTCGTCGCGCTCGCGATCCTGGTACCGGTCTACCTCGGACTGTTCGCAGCCTCGCTCGTCGTGCCCGCCATCGCCCCGTTCTCGGCGGCGATCTCCTTCGTGTTCCTGTTCCTGCTGGGGCAGTTCGCGATCTATCGCGGACGCCGCTACCGGGCGATGCGTACCCTGTGGCGCGGCATCCGCCTCGGGCAGGACGGCTCGGGTCTCACCTATGCGGCGCTCGCCGGCGGCTGGTGGCTGCTCACGCTCTGCACGTTCGGCCTCGCCTTCCCCTTCATGCGGGCGAGCCTGGAGCGCTATCGCATCAACCACACCTTGATCGGCACGAGCCGCATGCATTCGACCGCCCGGGGACGCAGCCTTCTGGTCCCCTGGCTGCTGCTCTACGTCGTCGGACTGGGTCCGTTGATCGCGCTCGGCATCGCCCTTCTGATCGCGGCCGACTTCTCGCTGCCCACTGATCTTCTGGTCCCGAAGCCCGGTGGGAAGGCCGGCCAGACGATCCTCAATCCCGCCTACGCGAACTCGAACATCGTCCTCATCGGCCAGGCGATCGCCTTCGTCGCCATGGTCTGCGTCCCCGCAGTGCTGCTGTTGATCCCCTACTACCGAGCGCGGGAGACGCGAGCCTTCATGGGAGCCGCAAGTCTCGGCAGGGCCCGCCTCGTCTCCACGCTGCGGGCGCGCCGGTTCTACGGGCCCTACGTGGTCTACATGCTGTCCGTGCTGGGCTCCCTGCTGGTCCTGGGCATCGCCGCGGGGCTGCTGTTCTCCGCCGGCCGGGCCGCAGGCGACGTCAGCCTGCTCCGTTGGATGGTCGTCCCCGTCTATCTCGTCGCCGCGCCGCTGTTCGCGGTGCTCTACGTCCGCGTGGTGCAGGCACGCCTGTGGGCGGCGGTCGCGACGAGCACATCGGTGGCAAATCCAGACGCGCTGGACGCCGTCCTGGCTTCCGCACGAGGCGCCGGGAGCGGTCTGCAGGAGGGACTTGCCGACGCGCTCGACGTCGGCGGCGCCCTCCAGATAGGCTTCTGACGATTGACGCCCGATCGCGAACCGCCCGACACGTCCCTAATCGAGGTCGAAGGGCGCTACTTCGACGGCGTCAGCGCGCGGCCCCATCCGGTCACGCTGCGCCTCGACGACCGCTTCCGCATCGCGGGCCGCGACATCGCGCGTGACTGGAACCTGCTCGATCTGCGCGCGGCCGTTTCGGTGCCGCCTCTGATGCGGGTCGGACCGGCGGACGAGCCGGTCCGGGTCGAATTCTCGGACGCCATGCTCGCGGCCGCGCTGGCCGCTCGATGCCCGGATCTCAACCGTCGGAAGGAATCCGGCGGAACCCTGCGCCTCGTCCTCTGGTCGGTTGCGGCCGGCCTCTCCGTTCTGCTCGTCGCGCTGTTCGGCGTGCCGCGGATCGCGGGCGTGCTGGCGCCGCTCGTACCGGTTGAGGCCGAGGCCCGCCTCGGGACGGTGGCGGAGCCGCAGGTTCTGCGGTTCCTCGGCAGCCCGCCGCCCTGCACCGAGGCGGCCGGCAGCGGGGTCCTGGAGGGGCTCGTGGCCCGGCTGGTCGCGGCGAGCGGTTCCTCGGGGGCGCTCCCGCCGGATCTGGCCGTGAGCGTGCGTCGGCACGGGTTGGCCAACGCCTTCGCCCTTCCGGGCGCCCGCGTGATCATGCTCTCGAACCTGATCGCGAGGGCGCGGTCGCCCGACGAAGCGGCGGCGGTCCTGGCGCACGAGCTCGGACATGTGCATCGGCGTGACCCGACCCGTTCGCTGATCCGGGCGTCCGGCACCTCCTTCCTCCTGAGCCTCGTTCTCGGCGATCTGACCGGCTCGACCATCATCATCGGTCTGGGCGACGCGCTGCTCTCGGCGGGCTACAGTCGAGATGCGGAGCGGTCGGCCGACGCCTACGCCGTCGACCTGATGACCCGCGCGGGCGGCAACGGCGCGGCGCTCGCGGACATCCTCGAGCGCATCGCCAAGGACAAGGGCGTCGAAAAGAGCGGCGCATTGGACCTTCTCCGCAGCCACCCCTTCACCCGCGAGCGCGCGGCCGCGATCCGCGCCCAGGCAGGCTCCGACGCTCCGGCACGTCGGATCCTGCCCGACGAAGACTGGAAGGCGCTGAAAGGGATCTGCGGACCCGGCGGCGCAGCGCACGCGCCGTAGGGGCGGCACACCTGCTCCATCGGCGGCCGCGCCTTGCGTGGGATCGCGCTACCTTGTCCGGAAGCGACGCCGGTTGGACGCATGTCCGATCCGACCGGTACCGGGGCCACGCATCGACATGACATCGCCGACGACGTCCAATCCGAACGCAGGTGTCACATCGGCGCATCCCGTCGTCGCCGATTTCCCCGTCGACGTCGTCGATCGCGGTGGGACCGGCCGCCGCATAGCCGTCAGGGTCGACGCCGCCGTTCCCTCGATCGCAGATCCCCTGGCGATCGTGGCGAGGTTCCGGCTCGCCGGCGAACTGAGGATGGTCGGGGGCGACTTTCCACGGGCCGCAGAGAACAAGGTCGCGGAGTTTCTCGGTCACGCTGGCAGCATCTATCGTCCGGCTCGCCCCTGGATGGCACCCGGATCGCTCGGACAAGGATCGGCGGAGCCCTTCGAGCTTTGCCAGGACGAGCTCCGAATGCTGGGGGTGCGACCCGTATCCCGCGAGAACCACGCAGCGACAGGGCTGCCGGTCTCCGGCCATCTCGTCGGCCCTCCCGAGCCGTGGAGTTCGAAACTCGCCGAGCGCTACGATCTCCGATGGGCGGTACCGATCGTCGAAGGCTTCAAGGCGTCCGTCTCGAAGAGACTGCTCGTCGCCGGCGGAATCTTCCTGAAGGCTGACCACATGCCGGTCTGGTGGGCGAACCCGGCCACGAACCAGATCTCGCTGGACGAGTGGCGCGCCAACTCGACCTACCTCCGCGACGCCGACCATTTCTCATGGTCCAGCCTCGACTCCGCGCGCAGGTACCTCGCCGCCCTCGATCTCCGCCAGGGAGAGCCCGAGATCCTGGGTGGAATCGATTTCGTCGACCCGAGCTACGGTCACGGAGACGATCTGCGCTCACTCTGTTCGGTGGTCGCCCCGTGGGTGGCCCGTCGCTGGGCGCGCCATCTGGCGGATCTGCCGGCCGATCTCGTGCGCCACTGCCACGACGCGGCCAACTGGTCCGACGAGGCCTTTCCGGAGAGGGTGGACGTGATCCGCTTGGCGTCGGCGCTCACGGAGCTGCTGGCGAGGTCCGGGCCGCTGCCGGACGTTCGACGCGGGGAGTGGCCGCAGCAGGCCGTCGACGCGTTGCTCGTACGCCTGCACGCCGTGGAAGGCATCCGGCCATACGGAGCGAAGCCAAGTGACGGGATCACGTATGGCCCGAGATCGTGACGTCCCGATTGGACGAAGCTTCGGCTACACGTGCCGCCTGCAAACGGGACGCTTCCGGTTGGCGATCGCGTCGTTGACGGCTACGCCCTGTCGGTGCGCCAACGTCGGTTCGACGAAGCCGCGCGCCGGCCGGTAGCGCGGACGATGCCACGTTCGAAGCTGCATCGGTGCGGATCGCGAAGACAGGGATTCCGGTAGATGAAACGATCCATCATCGTTGCGGCGTTGACGCTGAGCGCCTGTTCGGCCGACGCCGCGACATTCAGCTATACATGTCGCGTCGATGGCAAGTCGCTGAAGGTTAAGATAGACGATACGAAGAATACGCTTTCGTGGAAGGGCAACACGTACAGGATCAAGGACGAAGAGAGTTGCGCCAAGTTCGGGTGGCGTGCGGAGCGCCATGGCGAAGCCTTCAACTTCTGCACCGCCACGCAGGGCTACGCCGACTTCCAGGAAGGCGGCAAGCTCGTTCAATGCGACCAGGACCGCTGAACGACGCAGGCGGTCGGTCGTTCGACGGCATGTGCGAACGCTATGGTCGCCTTCGCGTCAGGCCGTGGGCGAGGACGTAGCGGACGTCTCGGTATCTTCGTCGTCCATGAACGCGTCGTAGGCGGCATCCCGGGATGCCTGGTCGCGGCGTTCGAAGTCGAGATTGGAGCGGATTGCTGCGACGATCTCCGGGCCTCTGGCCGCCCGAGCGCTCTCGTCGGAACGGATCAGCGTCACCGGTCGCTCCCGATTGCGCCAGGCTTCGAGGGCCTCGTGCGGCGAGTCGTCGGTATCGGCATAGTTGGCCATGATCGCGGCTATGCCGACGTCATCGACCTCGGGGTCGACGTCGGGCACCACCAGGACCTCGCCGTCGTCCAGCACGTAGTAGGAGACGAAGTAGGCCAGTTCCTCCAGGCCGTTGATCGTGGTGGGTCCGGACAGGTCGGGAACGACGTGGCGCAGCAACGTGTGGCGGCCGTGATCGTCCAGGCCCATCAGTGCCGCAAGGACGTCCCGGCTCGCCTCGTGCGACAGGAGGTCGACGATCTTGGCGCGAAGGGCCTCGAGGCGCTTCTCGAAGTCGGTGCGCAGTGCGTGTTCGATGGTGCCAAGGTCGAGCGCGTCAGCCGACTGCACGTGGGGTTCTTCCAGCATCGATCGATCTTTCATTTGGATAACAAGAAATTACGCAGAGCATAGACGATATCAGGGCTTCGACTGGTTGCCGCTCCTGGCGGCTGAAGCAAGTATTTCGCTAATGCACTGCCCTTCTGCGGCAGGATCAAAAATATGATGCTCGATCGCTTCCCGGATGATCGGCTCATTCATTTTGGAAGCCAGCATAACATAGATGTCTGCGTTTGTTATGTGACGACTAGGGCGGGTAAAGTCGCTGCATAATGTGCCGTACATAAACGGATTACCATTATAGAAAAGAGCAACACACCTGATGTCCTCGGCTGAATTCTCATAGTAAGCTCGTACTTCGATGCCATTGCCGTCAGCCCCCGAAAAGTCCGAGGCGAGTGCGCTATCTACTTCGGGTTCGAAAAAGGAGGCTATGTACAATCCGGGATACTCTGCGATATCGTAGTTTAGATGATTGTATAGTTCCTGAGGGGTCATTGTTTTGCTCTGGATCGATTTTGATGAAAGCCGAATGTTTTCATGGTTTCGTTTGGCGCAGGGCGCGTGGCAGAGTTGTCTTGGCGCGGAGTATCCAATCCGGCTTGCCCCAACGAGGTAGCCGAAGGCCTCGCAAGAGGCCATTCCGCCGCCGCGGTTGCGATTTTCAAAGGTCGTCGCCAGCCTGTCCCGTCCGCTCGCGAGAGCCGAACCCGAAGGTGGCAGATGCTCGCCGGAACCAGGATCTTGCTCGTCGAGGACGAGTATCTGATGGCGCTCCTTCTCGAGGACCTCATCATCGAAGCTGGCGGTGAGGTCGTCGGTCCCGTGCGGAGCAACCGGGATGCGATCGACCTGATCGGCCGCCGTCCCATCGATCTCGCCCTGATCGACGTCAACGTCGTCGACGGCGACACCACGCCCACGATGCGGCTGCTTCGGGACAACGGCGTGCCCACGATGGTCTGCACCGGAGGCATGCTGCCACTGGCCATGCAGCGGGAGGGCTTCTCCGGGCCCGTCTTCGCCAAGCCGATTGCGCCGGCGGAGATCCTGCGCGGCCTCGAAGGCATCATGGCCCCCGCCGTGCCGGCCGAGCCCGAGTACGTCCCATCCGGCCCGGGCATGCGCTGAACGGCTGCGCGTGCACCAGGGCCGGATCCGTGCGGCTTCCATCCGTGGCGCCGCGGGCCCGTTAATCCTTCGTAGATGATGGCCTCTTCTAGTCTGTGGAATCCGCATCCGCGTACGGCGGAACCGGTGTTTCGTCGCGCATGCGCAATCCTTCGCGACTATGTTGCGCGCATGAGACATGCGCTGATCCTTGCAATCCTCACCTCTTCGCTCGTCGGAACGGCACAGGCCGGTACCGTCGCAGGCGCCCAGGACGGCGGGTACCGGACGCAGGACGGCGACTTTCTGCTCGTCGAGAGCAAGGACGATCTCGTGGGCGTGCAGGGATTGGACTGCAAGAAGCCGGTCGTGACCGCAGGGCGCCTGCGGGCGAAGAACTGCTGGGCGAACGGGCATCTGGGCGGCGACGTCGACGTGTCCTGGCGCGTCCAGGGCAACGTCATCTTCAGCGAAGGGAAGCGATACGTCCTGACGCCGGCGCTTCCGCCCCCGGTGCTCAAGGGCGGCAAGGCCGACCCGTTCGAGCCCTCGCCCGACAGTTGGATGCACAACCGCAGCTCGGTCCGCATCGATCCGAAGGCGGGTCGCATCACCTATCTCTGGCTGAAGCCGGAATTGCGGGGTGTCTTGAAGCCGGGTGCCGTCCTCTACGAGGGAGACCTGAAGCCCGGAAGCCTGATGACCGGCACCGCCTACGCCTTCAAGGCCGGATGCCCGCCGGCGTCCTACCCGGTGCGCGGCGTCTACTCGCAGCACAACGAGGTCCTGACACTGACCGGTCCCGGGCCCGTCAGGACGGGTTGCGAGGTGACCGCCTACAGCTACCAGAGCCCGCACTCGAAGCTCGTCTTCGAATACGTCGTCGGCGACTGACGGACCGGCACTCGTGCCGCTGCGCATCGGTGCCGAGCATCCGTCCCGCGAAGCCGTCGGACCGGTGGAGGCCGGAACACATCGCGCCGCAACCGATCATGCGCGGAGGCTCAAATCGATCAACAGCAGCTGCGACCGGCGCTCTAGGCCGTCCGCGAAGTGCGGGCTACCAAGGCCCGGAGAGGCTGAGCATGTGGACGTACAAACGCCTTGAGAGGGCTTTGGCCCGACTGTACGGAGCCGACGAGGTTGCCCAGGTGGGGCCGTTCCGAGGGCGCGTGAAGCACCTTCAGAGGCTTGGAGTCCCAATGGCCAGGCGGCCAGGCCGAGGCTCGAAAGCTCTCTACGACGTCGACGAGACCATGCAGTTCCTTTTCTGCTTCGAACTCTCGTGTTTCGGGGTCGACCCCACCCTCGCCGTTGCCGCGCTGGAGATGCATTGGGATCGCCCTGGGCCGGGCGACGTCAAGCTGTCGACGATCATGCGTCGCTGCTTCGAGGCCGAGGATGGCGAGACGGTACCGACCCATCTCGTCTTCTCGCCTACGCTCGTAGCGCGTGGCTGGGATCCAGACGGAAAGGGCGGCCTCGGCCGATACGAGGTTTTCGAGGCCGCGGACGTTGTCGACAGGGTCAGGGCCGCCGGGCGATCGTCCTTGTCGCGGATGATCCTTCTGGACGTCCGCAGATCGGCAACCGAGCTCCGGGCGCATCTAGCCGGGTAGCGGCCTCAGGCGGGCACTCCGTCGCGCCCACGCCGGCCTGCATTCATCGCCGCCCAGCATGCGCATTCCCGGACGTGACCCGCATCCACCCGATGTGCGCAGACGAAGTCATACCCGCCTAGTTCCCGCTCCAACCAGAGCTCCTCGAACACCGCGTCAGGGAGGTTCTGCGGGTTGCCACGCCGGAACGCGCAGACGGAACACGCCTTGCGCCACGGCTTGCCGTCCGGATGCGAAGGCAGCAGGTCGTTCGTGATCAGACCTTCGAAGGCGGGATCGTCTTCGAGTTCCATCGGCTCCCCGGGTGCGAGGCTGCGTTGAAGGAACGATATGCGGCATTCGCCGGCTTGGCCACGTCGCCTTGCTGTCGAAGGAGCGACGTCGTTAAGGCTGCATGACCGGGCGCGAAGGCATCGGTCGAACGCCGCAGAACGAAGCGGCACGGACCGGCGGCCTGGACGCTGACCGCGCCGCGGCGGACGGGTGCGAAACCTCGTTCCGGATCCGCCAGAGCTCGGTTGCCTGGCACGCGTTGCCAGCTTGGCCGAAGATGTCGGACAGACCCGCGGCCTCTCTGATCACATCCAGAAGATGCGGGTTCTCAGCGATGTACGCGTCCCAGAGTCGGCCGTAGAGCGCCCTGACCTCGTCCATGTTGACGGCACGGCGCCCCTTCGCCTCCTTCCAGGTCAGGTCGGTGGCGCCGTCCTCGAAGATCTTTGCCGCTTGATAGACTTCCTCGATCGATCGACCGCCATGCGAACGAAGCCGAGCCGAGAATGCGCTCAGGCGAACATCGCCCTTGGACGAGCATTCAAGATAGGGAGGCGAGCCGTGCCGGATCATGGCTGGATCGTACAGGGTGGCTGCAGTGGTTCCAATGCGGTCGTCCGCGTGCCGCGACGAGCCGGGCGGTTGTCGACATCGAAACACTAGGACCGGCCGTCGCATGGGTCGGATCCGCGTCGGGGAACAGACCGCCTCCAGGCCCTCAGCCGTCGAAGAAGCACGCGAGAAGACGGTCGCGATCTTCCTTCGGCAGGAACTCGAGCAGGGCGTCGGCCGCCTCAGGGTTCACCTGGATCAACTCCTCCGCTCTGGTCAGGATGGCGCGACGGAACCCATCCTTGGCGGGACCGTCCTCCAGAGCCGCGAACGCCTGCCGCTGCCTCATGAGCCGCGAACGCTTGGCTCCATCGCTCTCGCCGATAGTGCCGCCGATGGCGCGGCCAGCGCCTCGGCCAGCGAAATCCACTGCCCTATTCATCGTCATGTCCAGCCGGATCCACCCGCCTAAGGCCAAGCCTGCATTCGCCGACGGCAGTATGCTAATGTATGGTCACGTACAAAGGAAGCGTGCGGCCATCCCAACATATTGGGACGCGCGCCCTTCGATCTGCGGTCGCAGGCATTGCTGCCAAAACCTTTATGGCCTCCCTGCGCGAGTGGATGCTTTCGGCACAGGCTCTATCATGGGCTCGAGATGATCCTTCAGGAGAATGCGGAGCTGTTGATAAGACTGACGGAAGCCACGGAATCCGTGCAGCCGATCCATAGCCGTCCCTTGCCTTGGGAGCGGCGTTGTTGCGGCATATACGGGCCGTGATGCGTACCCGCGTCGCGACGGGCGATGCCGTCGTCGAATCGGCGTCTCAGGATTGGCCATGGTCGCGTTGCACGTGTTGTGGGCCTCACCCGCTGTCGACGACCAGCCTTCGGTCCGATTGATCCGTTGGCAGATCTTCGAGCTTCCAGACGGCAGCCGGCACCTCTGCGGGTTTCATGCGGAACCGAGCGTGCACGAAGCCCGGGTGTCCTCTCCGATCGAGCGCTTCTCGCCGGACACGATGACGGGGATCACACGTTCCGGCCGCTCCTACAGGCTGGAGGGGCCGCCCGGCGAGGAAGAGGAAGCCGACGGAGTGAAGCGGGCGTGGTTGCGGTACAACGGATTCGAGCTGGCCGATGCCAAGCCCGTTGCCCCCGAGCGGATAGGCCCGCCCCTGAACTGAAGGCTGCCCGCCTTCGGCGACGAGGGATCTTCCCGACCTGGGAGGCCGCGGATCGCACCTGCCGTTTGCGACTTTCGTCGCAGCGGACGATCCTCGATCGAACGGAGATCGCAATGTCGCCTGCCGAAGCCGCCATCCGCCGCATCGTGGAGCAGTATCGCCGACCGCAGGACGGGACGGGCAGCGCCTTCCTGGACGAGGTTTCGAACCTGAAGGTCGATCGCCACGACGTGGCTGGGGCGATCTTCATCGCCGAGGACGCGCTCGGACGGTCCCCGGGCGACGACGAGCTGCGACCCGTCCTTGAGCGCGTGCTGAAATTCGCTCGCGGCGACAAGCGGTACGACGCCCACGACATGGCCGGCATCCTGTCGATCTGCGACGACGGCCTGCAGGCGCTGGCGGACGCGCCGGTCACCTACGGACCTCGCCCCTGAACCGGCCAGGAGACGCGGGCGAAAGAGTGGGCACGGTTTGGATCGCCGAGGCCGCATTCGTCGCCGCCAGTGCGTGCGGGGTTGAACGGCCTGGCCACCGGTCTAGCATCGCCTCACCGACGGCCGACAGGCCGCGGATCCGATGGAGGTGATCTGCATGCTCAGCCGAACCGCACGCGCGGCGATCGCAATCGGCACCGCGGCCGCGTCCCTAGGCATCGCGCCCGCCTTCGCCCAGTACTATCGCGGCGACGGCTACGGCTACGGCCGGCCTCCCGCCTACTACGACGAGGATCCGAGGCCACGGCGTCATCGAGGCGTCGGCCGCATCTGCGTTACCGGACGCGGCTCGTGCATGAGCGAGTACCCGGCAGCGTTCAACGCGCCCTGTGCCTGCACGGTACCCGGTTTCGGGATCAAGCGCGGGCAGATCGGCGGATAGTCGGCGATTGAGAGTGCGCCGGCCGCGCGCGAACGCGGCGGCCGGCGCTCGCATGCGGGAACCCGACCTATGGTCGGCTCGACCGCAGCGATCCGCGCGAGGCTTGGAGTTGCGAAAGGCCCAGCCCGACGTCTCCGGCAGAGCCTGCTCTGCAGCCGACGAACTCCACCCAAAGGCGGAAGGCCGGCTCCCAAAACCCCATGCGGGGACTGGACCGAAATGGGGGCCGACCCAGCGGCCTGCAATCACGACTTGGGCCGACGACGTGCGCCGGGACACGTTCCTCGGCTAGACGCGAGGAGAGGCGTGAAGGAGTGTTGTCGAGTGCGAGCGCGCCTCGATCCCAATCAGGGTTCAGAACGGCAAAGAATCGGTGCCGTCTTCGATGTCTTCGGTCTGCCCACGCCACATGTGAGATCCGCCGGAAGGTGCCGCGCCTCCGACACGACCGATGCCGCCTGCGCCAGCCGGCCTGCCGGCGACGGCGGCGATCGGTCCTGGCCGGGCGGGGGCCGGGCGGGAGGACATCG
>CAXDNE010000024.1:0-41082 GCA_963990595.1 uncultured Methylobacterium sp. | reverse complement strand
ACACTATCCTCTTCGTCGGCAGCGTCAGATGTGTATAAGAGACAGGTTCACCGCCCGCTCGACGTCGAAATCCTCGAACACCATCACGGGCGTCTTGCCGCCGAGTTCCATCGTCTGGTGGGCGAAGACTTTTGCCGCGGCCGAGCCCGCGATCCGGCCGGCCTCGGTGCCGCCGGTGAGCACCAGCTTGTTGATGTCGCGGTGCTCGGCGAGCGCCTTCCCGGTGGAGGCGCCCAAGCCCAGCACGATGTTGAACACGCCCGGGGGCAGGCCGGCCTCGGTGAAGATCTGCGCGAGCTTCAGCGTCGTGAGCGGCGTGTACTCGGACGGCTTGACCACCGTGGTGCAGCCGGTGGCGAGCACGACCGCGAGCGACTTGCACAGGATCATCAGCGGGTGGTTGAACGGCGTGCAGTTCGCCACCACGCCGATCGGTGTGCGGCGGGTGTAGTTGAGGTAGTTGCCCTCCACCGGGATCACGTCGTCGCGCCGCGCCAGCGCCACGCCCGCGAAGTAGCGGAAGAAGTCCGGCAGCCGGGAGAGCTGCGCGCGGGTCTCGTTGACCGGCCGGCCGTTGTTGGTGGTCTCCAGCCGGTAGAGCGCGTCGAGGTTGGCCTCGAACGCGTCGGCGAGCCGGTTCACCAGTCGGGCCCGGGCGCGGATGTCCATCCCGCCCCATTCCTTGCCCTCGAACGCGGCCCGGGCCGAGCGCATCGCCCGGTCGACATCGGCCGGACCTGAATTGGGGATCCGGGCGATCACCGCGCCGGTGGCGGGATTGCGCACGTCGATCAGCGTGCCGTCGCCGGCCTCGACCTCGCGCCCGTCGATGAAGTTGCCCCGTGTCTCGACCGAATGTGCCGGCGCGTGCAGGGTCATGGCGTCTCTCCCGTATCGTTTTGGGCCGCGTCCCGGGCTTCGCGCCGGACGCGGCGCTGTTCAGAGGACGATCGCGCTGCGCTCCAGCGCGGTCAGGATGCGTCGCTCGGCCTGGCCGACATGCTCGCGCACGAGGCGCCGCGCGCCGCGTCCATCGCGGCGTTGGAGCGCGTCGATGATGCCGGCGTGCTCGGCCACCAACAGCGCCGGATCGCGCCCGCGGATGCCCTCGAGACTGACGCGCACCAGCCGGTCCGCCTGCTCGACGAGGTCGCGCACCGTCGCGGCCATGCGGCGGTTTCCCGACGCCTCGGCGAGCGCGATGTGGAAGGCGCGATTCTCCGCGATGAAATCGGCGCCGTCGGCCACGGCGCGGAACGCGTCGAGCGCGGCGAGGACGGCGTCGGGCGCGTTGGCCGCGGCCTCGGCGGCGCAGGCCGGCTCGAGCGCGAGGCGCATGCGCAGCAGATCACGGGCATCGGCGACCGAAATCGCGTTGATCTGATATCCCTGCCGCGCGTGAACGGTCACGAGTCGCTCGCGCTCCAGGCGCAGCAGCGCCTCGCGGACCGGCTGGCGGCTGACGGCGTAGCGCTGGGCCAGTTCCTGCTCGCGAACCTCCGCACCGGGCCGCAGGACGCAGGCCAGGATATCGGCGCGGATCGCCGCGTAAATGTTGTCACGGAGCAGCACGGACATCCTCGTTCGGTCGACTCATGCTGCCATTCGTGAAATATCACGTCAACCGGATTGCGGCTGAACGCGCCGGATGCGACAGCGGCCTGACACCGTCGGCCGAGACAGTGGGGAGGTCTTGAATGCAGGCGATGTTCGCAGGTGGGCAGGTTGCGTTGACCCTATCCGGCGAGGGGCCGCCCCTGGTCTTGCTGCACTCGCTGCTCGCCGATGCCACCAGCTTCGACCCGGTCGTCCCGGCGCTCGGCCGTGACTTCCGGCTCCTCATTCCCGAGCTCCCCGGTTTCGGCCCTTCGGCGCCCGCCCCGGGCGGCCTCGAGGTGGTCGCCGACCGGGTCGCCGAGGCGGTGCGCGAGGCGACGGGGGGGCGGCCGGCGGCCGGGCTCGGCAATGGCTATGGCGGCTTCGTGCTCCTGCTCTGCGCTCTGCGCCACCCAGGGCTCTTCGACCGACTCGTCTTCGCGGATTGCGGCGCCTGCTTCTCCGAGCCGGGCCGCGAGGCCTTCCGCGGCATGGCGCGCGTGGCGGGCGAGAAGGGGCTGCCGGCGATTGCCGATACGGCGATGCGCCGCCTGTTCGCGCCCGCGTTCCAGGCCGCGCATCCGGCCCTGATGGCCGAGCGGCGGGCTGCCTTCCTGCGCACCGATCTCACCGTCTTCCAGGCGGCCTGCGCGGCCCTGGCGGGGCTCGATCTGCGCCCGCGCCTGTCCGAGATCCGCGTGCCGGCTCTCGTGCTGGTCGGCGAACACGACGAGGCCACGCCCCCGGCCATGGCGCGCGAGCTCGCCGCCGGTCTCCCGGATGCCAGATTCGTGATGTTGCCGGATTGCGCTCACGTCCCGCAGCTCCAGAGACCCGGGATCTTCGAGAAAGAGGTCAGCGCGTTTCTTCAACCGCAGGCCGTGAGCTGATGCGGCTTGCGCAGGAGCGGCGGGTCCGTCGGGGCCTGCCTTCGTGTCTCCCGTGCTCGGAAGCGGCCACCCACCGCCCGGTCGGATCCCGGACGCCGTCGACGCTGCGGTGGATTGAATCCCCGCTGTGTTTCGCCTGTGCCGGATCGCGTCGCGGAACGGCGCTTGACGCTGGGATGCCAGGCGTGCCCTCCTGTTCTGAACAAGAATGTGTCTCGGGGGGATGGTCTGCCATGGCGTTGATCCGGTGCTGTCTTCTCTCCGCCGCGATCAGCTTCGCCGCCCTGACCGGGCCGGCCACGGCCCAGCCGCTCCACGTCAAGGTCGGCGTCCTCAACGACATGTCGGGGGTCTACGCGGATACCGGCGGCAAGGGCTCCGTCGTCGCCGCGCAGATGGCGGTCGAGGATTTCGCCAAGACAAACCCGGATGTGCAGGTCGAGATCGTCTCGGCCGACCACCAGAACAAGCCGGATGTGGGCGCCGCGGTCGCGCGCCAATGGTTTGACCGCGACGGCGTGGACGCGATCCTCGACGTGCCGACCTCCTCGGTGGCGCTGGCGGTGAGCCAGGTCACGCGGGAGAAGAACAAGATCTTCATCGACTCGGGGGCCGGCACCACGGAGCTGACCGGCAAGCAATGCTCGCCGAACACGATCCAGTGGACCTACGACACCTACGCCCTCGCGCACGGCACGGCCGGCGCCATGCTCAAGCGGGGCGGCGACACGTGGTACTTCCTCACCGCCGATTACGCCTTCGGCCTCTCGCTGCAGAACGAGGCCACCGCGGTGATCGACAAGGGCGGCGGCCGGGTCCTGGGCGCCGCCCGGGTGCCGTTCCCCGCCACCGATTTCTCCTCGTTCCTGCTGCAGGCGCAGGCCTCGGGGGCGAAGGTGGTGGGTCTGGCCAACGCGGGCGGTGACACGGTCAACGCCGTCAAGCAGGCGCACGAGTTCGGACTGACCGACGGCGGCCAGAAGCTCGCCGCCCTGCTGATCTACGCCGTCGACGTCCACGCGATCGGCCTGCAGACCGCGCAGGGACTGGTGCTGACCGAGTCGTTCTACTGGGATCTCAACCCGGGGACGCGGGCGTTCTCCGAACGGTTCTACAAGCGCAACGGCGACAGCATGCCGACGATGAACCATGCGGGCGTGTACGCCGGGCTCTTGCACTACCTGAAAGCGGTGGCGGCGACGAAATCGAC
Source organism: uncultured Methylobacterium sp. (assembly GCA_963990595.1). Classification (GTDB taxonomy): domain Bacteria; phylum Pseudomonadota; class Alphaproteobacteria; order Rhizobiales; family Beijerinckiaceae; genus Methylobacterium. Next base: position 37,386 of record CAXDNE010000024.1, on the reverse strand, counting down.
GGACCCACAGGCGACGATGGCCTGGATGAAGGCCAACCCGACGGACGACCCGCTGTTCGGCAAGGGGACCGTCCGGGCGGACGGGCGCAAGGTCCACCCGATGTACCTGTTCGAGGTGAAGGCGCCCTCCGAGTCGAAGGGGCCGTGGGATCTCTACAAGCTCCTCGACACGATCCCCGCCGAGCAGGCCTTCCGCCCCCTGGCCGAGGGGGGCTGCCCGCTCGTCAAGCCATAGGGACAGGGTCGACCGACATGATGCGCACGCTCGACGGGCAGGTGGCCTGGGTGACGGGGGCCGGATCCGGCATCGGACAGGCGGCCGCTCTCGCGCTGGCGAAGGCCGGGATGCGGCTCGCGCTCACGGGGCGGGGGCGAGACGCCCTGGAGCGCACCGCGGACCTCGTCCGCGCGGCGGGCGGGGAAGCCCTGGTCGCCCCCGCCGACATGGGCGTGGCCGACGACGTACAGCGGGCCTGGGAGGCCGTTCAGGCCGCCTGCGGGCGCTGCGATCTGCTGGTGAACGCGGCGGGTCTCAACGTGCCGCAGCGGGGTTGGAGCGAGATCACGCCGTCGGGCATCGACGCCGTGGTCGGCGTCAACCTCAACGGTCCGTTCTACGCGTCGCGGGCGGTGCTGCCGGCGATGCGCGCCCAGCGGAGCGGCCTGATCATCCATGTCTCGTCCTGGGCCGGCCGCTACGTGTCCAAGCTGACGGGACCCGCCTATTCCGCGGCCAAGCACGGGCTGGTGGCGCTCTCGGAGAGCCTGAACCAGGAGGAATGCGGACACGGCATCCGGTCCTGCTGCATCTGTCCCGGCGAGGTCGCGACGCCCCTCCTCGACAAACGGCCGGTTCCCGTGACGGCCGAGGACAGGGGGCGGATGCTGCAGGCGGAGGATCTCGCCGAGACGATCCTGTTCGTCGCGCGCCTGCCGGCCTCCGTGTGTGTCAACGAGATCCTCATCAGTCCCACCTGGAACCGCGGCTATCTCGAAGGCGTGAAGCTCTGAGCGGCGTCGGTCCGGCAGCCGCACCGCCCGTCCTCAGACGGAACCGCGATCCTGGCTGCCGCCAGATCGGGACGTGAGGTCCCGGACTCCGTTCGATCCGCGCATGCGTCAGCTCAGGGCGACCTCGAAGCCGCGCTTCACGGCGGGGCGGCTCATCAGGACCTGATACCAGCGCTGCACGTGCGGATACGCGTCGAGGCTGACTTGATGGCGCTCGTGCCGCCAGGCCCATCCCAGGATCGCGAAATCCGCCACCGAGAGCGGGCCTGCCACAAACTCGACCTGTGCCAGGCGGCGATCCAGGACGCCGTAGAGCCGCCGCGTCTCCACCAGATAGCGCTCGAGCCCGTAGGCCCGGTTCGCCTCATCGACGGTCAGGAAGTGGTGAACCTGGCCGGGCATCGGCCCGAAGCCGCCCATCTGCCACATCAGCCATTCCAGCGCGGCCACGCGAAGCCGCCGGTCCTCCGGCAGGAAGCAACCGGTCTTCTCGGCGAGGTACAAGAGGATCGCGCCGGATTCGAACACCGAGATGGGCCTGCCGTCCGGCCCGTCAGGATCGACGATAGCGGGAATGCGGTTGTTCGGGCTGATCGCCAGGAAGGCCGGTTCGAGTTGCGCGCCCTTGGTGATGTCCACCGTCTTGACCCGGTAGGGCAGCGCCATCTCCTCAAGGGCCACGCTGATCTTACGACCGTTGGGTGTGTTCCAGGCGTAGAGCTCGATCATCGCAGCTGCATCCCCTCGGGAGCCGAATAGCCGTCCCCGTGTACCGGCCTCAGCGGCATTGCAGAAGCCGGAGCTGACATGGATGGCGCGACGTGTCCTGACGTTCGCCCACGCGCGACGGCCTCACGCCCTCAGAGGAACCGAATTCTGCATTGGGCTGCGCCCATTTGCGCATCAGCGACCTCGAGACCTTCGCGCGACGGTCAGCCTAGGCTGCAGCGGACATCTCGTCCGCACCCGCGGTCTCGATGCGGTTTCGACCGCGCATCTTCGCCCGGTAGAGGGCGCCGTCGGCGCGCGCGAGCATCTCGGCGAGGTCGCAGCCGGCCGGGTCCGGTGCCGCGAGGCCGATGCTGACGGTGGCCTGGATCCCGAGCCCGTCCGCCGCCCCGGCGAACCGGCTTGCGATCGCCGAGCCGCAGCGTCGAGCCTGAGAGTCATCGCACCCGGGCAGGAGCGCAGCGAATTCCTCGCCGCCCAGCCGGACGAGAAGCGCCTCCGGGCCCGCTGTCTCGCGGGCGGTGTCGGCGAAGAGTTTCAGGATCTTGTCGCCGACCGGATGGCCGTAGCGGTCGTTGATCGCCTTGAAGTGGTCGAGGTCGAAGGCGAGGAGCGCGATGGGATCGGTCCCGCGCCGCTCCTTGAGCATGCGGGCCCCTTGCTCGAAGAAGGCGTGACGGTTCGCGAGCCCGGTTAGCTGATCCGTGTGCGACATGCGCAGCAGGTGCTGTTTCTCCTCCTCGCGGATGAGGGCCAGAAAGGACATTGGCATCGCCACCGAGTACAGGACGGCCTCGTACATCGTCGCCTGCGCGATGGCGGAGAGCATGTCCGGCCCGTACCGCTGGACGAGGACGGGGGCGACGAACGCACGACCGAGATAGAACACGGCATGGAAGGCTGAGACCGAGACGGCGATCGGTCGGGACCGCAACCGCCGGACCGTGCGGCTGCGCAGGAGCGTCCATGCAGTCAGACCGCAGGTCAGCGCGATGGGCAGCGCCGAGACGTGATTCCAGAACGCGGACGGGAAGTGCGTGCCGACAACCGCCCAGACGAGGGCCAGCACGACGAGCGCCGCGGCGGACCACCCGGCGCGCAGCCGACCGTCAAGGCCGGATACGGCGTTGAGGACCAGAAGGTAGCCCGACATCATCAGGATGTTGGTTGCGCCCATACCGAGCGCGACCGGGACGTGGCTGCGGTTCATGGCGACGGCGCAGCCCAGAACGAAGGCGAAGAGCCCCGAGGCCAGAACAGCGACCACGTCCGCGCGCCCGGGATGCGCCTGCCGCTCCCAGAGAAGAAGCGAAGCCGACACCAGCAGCGTTCCGACTGTCAGGTACCAGAGGGTTTGTAGATCGATCTGCATTGCTCTGACTGCCTCGGGTCGGAGCCTACAGGACGGTGTTCGAAAGTTCCTTTACGTTGTCGCTTTCCGCTCCGACATGGTTCGCGCCGCGTTAAGCGCGTCATGAGATCTGCGACGGTCTGCTGCTGGGCGAGGGCCGGAAGACCCGGACGCCGCTGCACCCCTTCACGACCCGATGTTGTCCTTCGGACATGCGAATCGCGGCGCCTGTGTTGGCAGCGCTTCCGGGAAGAACACGGTGGCCACGTCAGGGCTGCATCCGTGCGCGCTTCCGCCTGCGGCGCTTGCCCGGCCGGGGGATCCCCGGTCCCCGGCCGATCGATCTCGCCCGGATGTCCGCGGCATCGCGCGCCCGTAATCTGCTGTGCCTGCGCGATCCGCCGGCGATCGCTTCAGAGCCTGGCCGTGCCTCTACGTCCACATCGGGAACGGGGCCTGAACAGCCTCGGGGAAGGCGGGATCACCGATTGCGCTGGAAACGCAAAGACGATCAGAGCGATGGGATGGAGCGGGTGAAGGGAATCGAACCCTCGTATTCAGCTTGGAAGGCTGCTGCTCTACCATTGAGCTACACCCGCGCGGGCGGATCGTTAGCACGCCGCCTCGCCCGTGAGAAGGTGGCTCAGCCGAGTCCCAGCGCGGCCCGCGCCTCGGCCGGCGTCGCGACCCGGCGGCCGTGACGGCGGACGGCGTCGGCGGCGAGCCCGACCAACTCGGCGTTGCTGGCCGCCAAGCGGTCCTTCGTCACCCGGATGTTGTCCTCAAGACCGGTGCGGACCGCATCCGCGCCGCGGGCGAGCGCCCAGTCCATCACCACAGCCTGATTGCGACCGATCCCGGCCGCCGTCCAGGTCGCCGCGGGCAGGATCCGCCGGGTCTCGGCGAGGAGGATGTCGAGCAGGTGCTCCTCGGCCGGCATCGCGTTCTGGACGCCCATCACGAACTGGACGTGCGGGCGCGCGTCGATGAGGCCCGCCTCAACCAGCCGCTTGGCGCCGTGGAGATGCGAGAGGTCGAAGATCTCGATCTCGGGCCGGACGCCGTACTGCTTCATCTGGCCGGCGAGGTCGGTCACGAGGCTCGCGGAGTTCTCGTACACGATCGTCGGGAAGTTCACCGAGCCGGTCGAGAGCGAGGCCATGTCGGGCCGGTGCTTCAGCGAGAGGCCGCGCGCGGCCGGATCGCGCCCGCGGCCGCCCGTGGAGAATTGCACGATCATCCCGGGGCAGTGCTTCCGCAGGCCCTCCTGCACGGCGGCGAACTTCTCGGGATCGGAGGAGGGCGACTCGTCGTCGTTGCGCACGTGGATGTGGCAGAGCGTGGCACCGGCCTCGAAGGCCTGGTGGGTCGACGCGATCTGCTCCGGGACGGTGACCGGGACGGCCGGGTTGTCCTTCTTGCGCGGCACCGAGCCGGTGATCGCCACCGCGATCACCACGGGCGCGTCGCTCCGGGATCCTGCCATCCGCGTGTCCTCCCTACCTCAACCCTCGTGGTCCCGGGATAGCGCCGCGGGCGGCGGATCTGAACCGCCCCGCGCGGGCGGCAGGCCCGTGCACGGGACATCTCCGGCCGGATGACAGCCCGGGCTTGTGTCTTGCCGGCGCTTGCCGCACCTCTCGGGCCGCGAGGCACACAATGAACGACACCGTCCTGGTCCTGAACGGCCCGAACCTGAACCTGCTCGGCAAGCGCCAGCCGGAGATCTACGGGCGCGAGACGCTCGCCGACGTCGAGCACCTGTGCCGCGAGACCGCCGCGGCTTTCGGGCTGGGAGTCGATTTCCGCCAGAGCAACGCCGAGCACGTGCTGATCGACGCGATCCACGAATTCCGTGTCGGCTCGGCCGGCATCGTCATCAACGCCGGCGCCTACACGCACACCTCGGTGGCGCTCCTCGACGCGCTCAACACCTGCGAGGTGCCGGTGATCGAGTGCCACATCTCGAACGTCCACCGGCGCGAGGCCTTCCGCCACCATTCCTACATCTCGCTCGCGGCGACGGCGGTGATGGCCGGGTTCGGGACGAACGGCTACGCGCTCGCCATCCGCCACCTCGCCCATCTGCGGGCCGGCAAGACCGCGTGAAGCGCGGATAGCGTCCCGCGCAGGGTTGACGCTGGCGGAGACAGGGCGGAGGAGGGCGGTCAGGCCCTATTCCCACGCGCTCGCCCCGGCCGGACTGGTCTTCAAGCCCCGGAGAGCGCCTCAAGCGGAGCGCGCACGCCGCATGTCCACCTCCTTCCTGCCCCTCGACCGGAAAGTCATCGCCCGCGAGGCGGCCAAGATGTTCCTCGAGATCGAGGCGGTGCTCTTCTACAAGGACGAGCCGTTCAAGTTCACCTCCGGCTGGGCGAGCCCGGTCTACACGGACAGCCGGAAGATCATCTCGTTCCCGCGCCTGCGCTCGACGCTGATGGATTTCGCCACCGCCACGATCGTGCGCGAGATCGGCTACGAGAAGTTGACCCACATCGCGGGCGGCGAGACCGCCGGCATCCCGTTCGCCGCCTGGATCGCCGACCGGATGATGCTGCCGATGCAGTACATCCGGAAGAAGCCCAAGGGCTTCGGCCGCAACGCGCAGATCGAGGGCGAGATCGTCGAGGGCGCCCGGACCCTGCTGGTCGAGGACCTCGCCACCGACGGGCGCAGCAAGGTCAATTTCTGCAAGGCCCTGCGCGATTCCGGCGCCCAGGTCGATCACTGCTTCGTGCTGTTCTACTACGACATCTTCCCCGGCAGCGCCGCACTGATGCAGGAGATCGGCATCAAGCTCCACTATCTCACCACGTGGTGGGACGTGCTGGCGGTGGCCAAGGAGATGGGTACCTTCGACACGAAGACGCTGGACGAGGTCGAGCGTTTCCTCCACGCGCCGGCCGAGTGGTCGGCCGCCCATGGCGGGATCTCCGCCTTCGGTCAGTCCTGAGAGGTTTCGCGATGGGCGTCGCCGAGCTGTTTCCCGCCGAGCGCCAGGAGGCGAAGCCGGCCGACCGGATCACGATCCGCCGGCCGGACGACTGGCATATCCACCTGCGCGACGGCGCGATGCTGAAGGCGGTGCTGCCCTACACGGCGGCGCAGTTCGCCCGGGGCATCATCATGCCGAACCTCGTGCCGCCGGTGACGACGGTCGCGGCCGCGCAGGCCTATCGCGAGCGCATCCTCGCGGCGCTGCCCGCCGGCATGGATTTCACGCCGCTGATGACCTGCTACCTGCGGGACGACACCGATCCGGACGAGATCGAGCGGGGCTTCGAGGAGAAGGTCTGGGTCGCCGCCAAACTGTACCCGGCCGGCGCGACCACGAACTCGCATGCGGGCGTCACCGATCTGACCGGCTTGAGCCCCGTGCTGGAGCGGATGGAGCGGATCGGCATGCCGCTCCTGATCCACGGCGAGGCCACCGACCCGGAGATCGACATTTTCGACCGCGAGGCCGCCTTCATGGAAGGCAGCCTGATCCCGCTGCTCGGCCGCCACCAGGGCCTCAAGGTCACGGTGGAGCACGCCACCACGGCGGAGATCCTCGACGTGGTCCGGGAGCACCGGAGCCGGTGCGCGGCCACGATCACGCCGCACCACCTCGTGATCAACCGCACGCACATTTTCCAGGGCGGCCTTCGCCCGCACCTGTACTGCCTGCCGGTGGCCAAGCGCGAGCGGCACCGGCTGGCCCTGCGCAAGGCCGCGACCTCCGGCGAGGCCTGCTTCTTCCTCGGCACCGACACGGCCCCGCATGTCCGCGGCGCCAAGGAGGCGTCCTGCGGCTGCGCCGGCGTGTTCTGCGGGCCTTCCGCCCTGCAGACCTACGTGCAAGTCTTCGACGAGGAGGGGGCGCTGGACCGGTTCGAGGCCTTCGCGTCCCTCAACGGCGCCAGCTTCCACGGACTGGAGCCGAATGCCGGGACCGTGACTCTGGAGCGCCGGCCGGGCCGGGTCGCCGAGGCGGTCGCGGTCGACGACACCGCCGTGGTGGTGTTCCGGGGCGAGGAGACGCTGCCCTGGTCGGTGGTGTGAGGCGGCGGGGCTGCCCGGGGCATCGGCGGTTCAGCCGCCGGCTCCGGTCTTGCTGCGCCTGACGCAGCGCTCGACCGAGCCAAAGCGGCCGAGGTCCGCCCCGGTCCGCGATCCGGAGACGTGAAGACGATGCAAGACGCGCGACAGGACGGCATCACCGCCATGGGCGCGGTGGACCTCGCCGCCGCCATCCGCGGCCGGGTGGTCTCCTGCGTCGAGGTGATGCGCGCCTATCTGGAGCGGATCCACCGGCTGAACCCGCAGGTGAACGCCATCGTGGCCCTGCGGGACGACGCGGCGCTCCTGCAGGAGGCCGAGGCCGCCGACGCCGCGCTGGCGCGGGGTGAGGCCGTCGGCCCGCTGCACGGCTTTCCGCTGGCCGTGAAGGATCTCGACCCGGTGCGCGGCCTGCGGTTCACGCAGGGCTCGCCGATCTTCGCCGACCGGGTCGCCGACACGGATTCGATCATGGTGGCGCGGCTGCGCGCCGCCGGAGCCCTCTTCATCGGCAAGACCAACATCCCCGAATTCGGCCTCGGCTCGCACAGCTTCAACCCGGTCTACGGCGCCACCGGGAACGCCTACGATCCCGACAAGAGCGGGGGCGGGTCGAGCGGGGGCGCCGCCGTGGCCGTGGCCCTGCGGATGCAGCCGGTCGCGGACGGCAGCGATCACGCCGGGTCGCTCCGCAACCCGCCGGCCTTCAACAACTGCTACGGCCTGCGCCCGGCCTGGGGGCGGATCCCCGCCGAGGCCAAGGATGTGTTCAGTCCCGGTCTCGGCGTGCTCGGCGCGATCGGGCGCACACCCGCCGATATCGGCCTGATGCTCTCCGTCCAGGCGGGCTACGACCCGCGCTGCCCCAACGCCATCCGCCAGGACCCGTCCGCCTTCGCCAGCCCGCTCGCCCGCGACTTCCGCGGGACCCGGATCGCGTGGCTCGGCGATTGCGGCGGTCAGATCCCGTTCGATCCCGGCGTGCTCGACGTCGGACGCTCCGCCCTCTCGGCCTTCGTCGACATCGGCTGCGCCGTCGAGGAGGCGGTGCCGCGCTTCGACATGGAGCGGCTCTGGCAGGATTGGCTGGTGCTGCGGGCGCTCACCGTCGCGGCGGCGCTCCGCCCGTTCTACGACGAGCCCCGCCACCGGGCCCTGCTCAAGCCGGAGGCCGCCTGGGAAGTCGAGCGGGGGCTCGCGCTCGGCGCCGACCAGATCATCGCGGCCCTGGAGGGGCGCACGCGCTGGTACGAGACCCTGCGCCGCTTCATGGAGGGCTGCGATTACCTCGTGATGCCGAGCACCCAGGTCTTCCCCTTCGACAAGGCCCTGCGCTGGCCTGAGACGGTCGGCGGGCGGCCGATGGACACGTATCACCGCTGGATGCAGATCGTGATCCCCGTGACCATGGCGGGCCTGCCGGCCCTCAATGTCCCGGCCGGCTTCGGGGAGGCCGACCTGCCCACCGGCATCCAGATCGTGGGCCCCAACCACGGCGAACTCGCCTGTCTGCAGCTCGGCGCGGCCTACGACGCGGCGAGCAACTGGGTCCGGCGTTACCCGCCGACGCCTTGAGGCGGCGCGGATCCGCAGAGTCCTCGCATGCCGAACCCGCAGCGACGGGCACAGGGATGCGTTGACCGGCCCCGCGCTCTCCGCTATGAGGCCCGACACTTCACGCGCGACTGGTGTCAGTCCCTTCCCGGATTGATCGGCCGCCGCGAGGCAGGTTCGGATATCCGATGACCACGGTCCTTATTGTAACGGTAGCGTCACCGACGGGGCGGCCCTGACTTAGGGTCGCGATCCGGGCGGTGGCGCATGCAGGGTCCCTCGGGGCCCTTTTTTGTTGCCCGCTCCAGGGCGGAACAGGACCGGCGCAGACGGGATACCGACGAAGAGGGCACATTCGGGCGAGGCGGGGACCGCCCCGCGTGACGAGGTGCCGGTGAGAGAGGACGGGGCAGGGCGGCGGTCTAGGGATCGCCGTGGTCCCGGCGAGCGCGAGGAGACGAGCATGGGCGGCGAGGTCATGACCGGGGCCGAGATGGTCATCCGGGCCTTCCAGGATCAGGGTGTCGATACGCTGTTCGGGTATCCGGGCGGCGCCGTACTTCCGATCTACGACGCGCTGTTCCACCAGAACGCCGTCAAGCACATCCTCGTCCGCCACGAGCAGGGCGCCGTCCACGCGGCGGAGGGCTATGCCCGCTCCTCCGGCAAGGTCGGCTGCGTCCTCGTCACCTCGGGCCCCGGCGCCACCAATATCGTCACCGGCCTCACCGACGCGATGCTGGATTCGATCCCGCTGGTCTGCATCACCGGCCAGGTTCCGACGCACCTGATCGGCACCGACGCGTTCCAGGAGTGCGACACGGTCGGCATCACGCGCCACTGCACGAAGCACAATTACCTCGTCAAATCGATCGACGACCTGCCGCGCATCCTGCACGAGGCGTTCTACGTCGCGGCGAACGGCCGTCCCGGACCGGTCGTCGTCGACCTGCCCAAGGACATCCAGTTCGCCTCCGGCCTTTACGAGCAGCCCGAGATCGCGAGCCATAAGACCTACCGCCCGGCCGTGAAGGGCGATGCCGACCGGATCCGCGCGGCCGTCGACCTGATGGCGAGCGCACGCCGGCCGGTCTTCTACACCGGCGGCGGCGTGATCAATTCGGGGCCCGAGGCCTCGCGCCTGCTGCGCGAGCTCGTCCGCGAGACCGGCTTCCCGATCACCTCGACCCTGATGGGTCTCGGCGCCTATCCGGGCACGGACGAGAAGTTCCTGGGCATGCTCGGCATGCACGGGACCTACGAGGCCAACCTCGCGATGCACGAGTGCGACGTGATGATCTGCGTCGGCGCCCGGTTCGACGACCGGATCACCGGACGGCTCGACGCGTTCTCGCCCTTCTCCAAGAAGATCCACATCGACGTCGACGCCTCCTCGATCAACAAGGTGGTCAAGGTCGATGTCGGGATCGTCGGCGATTGCGGCTCGGTGCTCGCCGACATGCTGGAGGCGTGGCGCGCCCTGCCGTCGCGGCCCGAGACGTCGAACCTCGATCCGTGGTTCCAGAAGATCAACGCCTGGAAGGCGCGGGACTGCCTCGCCTACTGGCCGTCCGGCACGATCATCAAGCCGCAATACGCCGTGCAGCGCCTCTACGAGGCCTGCAAGGACCGCGAGACCTACATCACCACCGAGGTCGGCCAGCACCAGATGTGGGCCGCCCAGTACTTCAAGTACGACGAGCCGAACCGCTGGATGACCTCAGGCGGCCTCGGCACGATGGGCTACGGCCTGCCGGCGGCGATCGGCACGCAGCTCGCGCATCCGGACGGGCTCGTGATCGACATCGCCGGCGAGGCCTCGATCCTGATGAACATGCAGGAGATGTCCACGGCGGTTCAGTATCGCCTGCCGATCAAGGTGTTCATCCTCAACAACGAGTACATGGGCATGGTCCGGCAGTGGCAGGAGCTGCTGCACGGCTCGCGCTACTCGCAGAGCTACTCGGAGAGCCTGCCGGACTTCGTGAAGCTCGCGGAGGCCTACGGCGCCAAGGGCATGCGCTGCGAGAAGCCGGGCGACCTCGACGGCGCCATCGCGGAGATGCTCGCCCATGACGGGCCGGTGATCTTCGACTGCATCGTCGACAAGACCGAGAACTGCTTCCCGATGATCCCGTCGGGCAAGGCGCACAACGAGATGCTCCTGTCCGACTACCTCGGCGAGACCGGCGTCGAGCTCGGCGACGTGATCTCCGAGGAAGGCAAGATGCTGGTGTAAGGGAGGGCGGCCCGGCTCGAAGCCGGGCCGCGATCCGCCGCAGGCGCGGCGTTGGGTCGAACGACGAGGACTTGCCCCGCGATGAACGCGATGAACACCCACTATCCCGAGCCCGTCCGCGTCGAGCCGGTGAACCGGCACACGCTGGCGGTGATCGTCGACAACGAGCCCGGCGTGCTCGCCCGCATCTCGGGTCTGTTCTCCGGCCGCGGCTACAACATCGAGAGCCTGACCGTCTCCGAGACCGAAGAGGCGCGCCACATCTCGCGCATCACCATCGTGACCACCGGAACAAACGCCGTGATCGAGCAGATCAAGGCGCAGCTCGACCGGCTGGTGCCGGTGCACCGGGTGGTGGACCTGACGCTTCAGGGCAACGCCATCGAGCGCGAGATCTGCCTCGTGAAGGTGAAGGGCGAGGGCGAGCACCGCAGCGAGGCCCTGCGGCTCGCCGCCGCCTTCGGCGCCAAGACGCTCGACGCCACGCTGAACTCCTTCGTGTTCGAGCTGACCGGCGCCACCGAGGAGATCGACCGGTTCGTGCGCCTGATGAGCGTGATCGGGCTGGTGGAGATCTGCCGGACGGGCATTTCCGCGATGGGGCGTGGGGCGGAGCCGCTTTAGGATCCGGCGTCCCGGATCTGCTACGATGCGCCGTCCCCTCAGGAGGCGGAGCGATCGAAGCCAAGGTCATTCGCTGGGGTGACGATCGCGCCGTCCGGCTGAGCAGCGCGGAGGCCGAGGAACTCGGCATCCGCGCGGGTGAGACCGTGGAGATCGTCTCGAAGCGCCCTGTCCCGCCTGCGCCGCAACAATGGGCCGGTCATCGCAACGTCGACGGCTTGCCGGTCTATACGATGGAAGAGATGATCGCCGAGGCCCGGCGCCTGGGTCCGGAAGCCGAGCCGCCGACGGTCGATTGGGGCCCGGATCGCGGCTCCGAGATCGTCGATGACGACAACGACCCGTACTGACTGGCAGCCGAGGCCGGGCGAACTTCTGCTCGTCGATCTCGAATCGGTCCGTGGCACGGAACAGAAGGGTATTTGACCCGCACTCGTCGTGTCGGACCCGGACATGAACCAGTTGACGCGTCGAGTCATTATCTGCCCCATCACACGCAATCCGCATCCGTGGCCGACGAAGGTATTTTTGCCGGCAGGGCTCACCGTGGCGGGCGCCGTTCTGGTCGATCAAGTCCGTTCGATCGACAGGGCCGCTCGTATCTTGAGGAATTTCGGCAACGCGCCTGACGAGGTCGTCGCCGAGGTGCGGGGAAAGCTCAGGACGCTGCTCGGTTTGACAGTTTGAGAAGCGGACGGTTTCCGCGCACCATCGACAGCAACAAGGCTTTCATGACCACCCGCACCCTCTACTACGCCTCCGGCGCCTGCTCGCTCGCCGCCCACATCATCCTGGAGGAATCCGGGCTGCCCTACGAGGGCCTCAAGCTCGACCTCGCCGCGGGCGACCAGCGCCGGCCGGAATACCTCGCGATCAACGATCGCGGCCGCGTGCCGGCGCTGACCGAGGACGGCTGGGTGCTCACCGAATGCGCGGCGATCATGCGCCATGTCGCCCGCCAGGTGCCCGAGAAGGCGCTCTGGCCCGCGGATCTCCGCGAGCAGGCCGCCGCCGACGAGTGGCTCGGCTGGCTCGCCTGCAACCACCATGTGACCTACGCGCATGTCCGCCGTCCGGAGCGCTACACCGACGACGAGAGCGCCTTCCCGGGCATCAAGGCGAAGGCGGCCAACACCTACGCCGATCTCGCCACCATGACCGAGGTGCGCCTCTCGCACGGCGGCTGGGCGGTGGGTGACCGCTTCAGCGTCGTCGACGCCTACCTGATGGTCTTCTGGTTCTGGGCCAACGGTCCTGTGCTCCGGTTCGACATGGCCGGCCGTTTCCCGGCCTGGACCGCCCATGCCCGCCGCGTCGCCGAGCGCCCGGCCGTGCAGGCCGTCTTCGCCCGCGAGGGATTGCCGCTCCCGCGCTGAGAGCCTGTCGATGCGACGGAGATCCCGCTCGCGGTCCTCATCCTGAGGTCCCCGCGCGAGCGGGCCTCGAAGGATCCCTCCAGCCATCGCGTGGCCGGCTGGAGGCCTCCTTCGAGGCGGCCGCTGCGCGCCCGCACCTCAGGGCGAGGTCGAGGTGTGGAGTGGCCAGGGTTTCTGAGCCGCTGCCGGCTCGATGCCCCTTGTCTCAGGGATCAAATCGGCCTAGAGCGCGTACCGTACGGTACGGTACGCCATTTCGAGATGATGCAGGCCAGCGCCACAGCAGAGCAGGACGCGCCGTCGGCACGCCAGCAGGCGGTGCTGGACGCCGTGCTCGGCCTCATGGTCGAGGACGGCGAGCAGCTGACCATGGACGCCGTCGCGCGCCGGGCGAGCTGCTCGAAGGAGACGCTCTACAAGTGGTTCGGCGACCGCGACGGCCTGCTGACCGCGACAGTGCGCTGGCAGGCCTCCCGGGTCCATGCGGGGCACGACGCCGCGCAGGTGCTCGACGGCGCGACCCTGCGGGAGCGCCTGCAGGACTTCGCCGTGACGTGGCTGGAGGTGATCACCGGCCCGACCTCGGTGGCGCTGAACCGCATCGCCATCGCGCATGCGGGCTCGCGCAAGAGCAATCTCGGCGGCATCGTCCTGGCGAACGGCCGCTTCGCCATCGGCGAGCGGGTGAAGCCCGTGCTGGAGGCGGGGCGCGCCGCCGGCCTGCTGACCTTCGCCGACAGCGAGGCCGCCTTCCGGACCTTCTTCGGCCTCGTCGGCCGGGATATCCAGATCCGACTTCTGCTCGGTGAGACCCTCGACCTCGACGGGGCCGAGATCCGGCGCGACGCGGGCCGCGCCGTCGAGCAGTTCCTGGCCCTCTACGGCCAGGCCAAACCCGACCCGAAACACCAAGTCTAAGAGGAGACAGACATGCGGGTGTACTACGATCGCGACGCCGACCTGAACCTGATCAAGGGCAAGAAGGTCGCCATCGTCGGCTACGGCAGCCAGGGCCACGCCCACGCGCTCAACCTGCGCGATTCCGGCGTGAAGGACATCGTCATCGCGCTGCGCGAGGGTTCCGCCACCGCCAAGAAGGCCGAGGCCGAGGGCTTCAAGGTTCTCTCGGTGGCCGACGCCGCCAAGTGGGCCGACGTGGTGATGATGCTCACCCCCGACGAGCTGCAGGGCGACATCTACCGCGAGTTCCTGGAGAAGAACATGAAGGAGGGCGCCGCGCTCCTGTTCGCCCACGGCCTCAACGTCCACTTCAACCTGATCGAGCCGCGCAAGGATCTCGACGTCCTGATGGTCGCCCCGAAGGGCCCCGGCCACACCGTGCGCTCCGAGTATCTCCGCGGCGGCGGCGTGCCGACCCTGATCGCCATCGCGCAGGACGCGTCGGGCAACGCCCACGATCTCGGCCTGTCGTACGCCTCGGCGAACGGTGGCGGCCGCGCCGGCATCATCGAGACGACCTTCAAGGAGGAGTGCGAGACCGACCTGTTCGGCGAGCAGGCCGTGCTCTGCGGCGGCCTCGTCGAGCTGATCAAGGCCGGCTTCGAGACCCTGGTCGAGGCGGGCTACGCCCCCGAGATGGCCTATTTCGAGTGCCTCCACGAGGTGAAGCTGATCGTCGACCTCATCTACGAGGGCGGCATCGCCAACATGAACTACTCGATCTCCAACACCGCCGAGTACGGCGAGTACGTCACCGGCCCGCGCATCGTCACGCCCGAGACCAAGGCCGAGATGAAGCGCGTGCTGAACGACATCCAGTCGGGCACCTTCACCCGCAACTGGATGCTGGAGAACAAGGTCAACCAGACCTCGTTCAAGGCGACCCGCGCCAAGCTCGCCGCCCACCCGATCGAGGAGGTCGGCGCCAAGCTCCGCGGCATGATGCCGTGGATCTCCGAGAAGGCGCTGGTCGACAAGACCCGCAACTGATTTTTAAGACTGCGCGGTCGGGTTTCGCTCGGCCGCGACGCGCAAGGGCCGGTCACGCGCGAGCGTAGCCGGCCCTTCGCGTTACCGGTTGCCCTATCGGAACCTTCCCGGCCATAAGCCCCGCAGCGGTCCCGCCCCTACGAGGACCGGCACGGGAGGGACCACGCATGGCATCGCTCTATTCCGACGCGCACCGGGCTCTGCAGGACGAGTTCGGCACCACCAAGCTCGCCGTGCGGCTCGATGAGGACTGGGTCCACGAGAGTATCCAGCCGGAGGAGGGCGCCTTCATCGGCTCCCGCGACATGTTCTTCCTGTCGACCGTCGACCCGGACGGCATGCCGACCGTCTCCTACAAGGGCGGCCCCACGGGCTTCGTGAAGGTGCTCGACGCCAACACGCTCGTCTTCCCGGGCTTCGACGGCAACGGCATGTTCTACTCGATGGGCAACATCGAGGGGCAGGCCAAGGTCGGCCTGCTGTTCATCGACTTCGAGACGCCCCACCGCATCCGCGTGCAGGGCCACGCGACGCTGCTGCGCGACGACGCCCTGATGGCCGCGTACACCGAGGCCAAGTACCTCGTGAAGGTCGCGGTCACGAAGATCTGGATCAACTGCCCGCGCTACATCCACAAGTACCAGAAGCTCGAGCAGAACAAGTACGTCCCGAGGCCTGGGCGCGAGACGCCGCTGGCCGCCTGGAAGCGCCTCGACCTCGCCGGTGACGTGATCAGCGACGCCGACAAGGCGCGGGTCGCCAAGGAGGGCAAGCTCGAGGTCGCCGCGTACGAGGCGCTGGTCGCCCGCGGCGAGGCGTGAGCCATTGCGGCCGGTCGTCCTGACGGTGCAGGGCGGTCGGCGCATTCTCTAGGGAATTTATAGGGATTAAGTTATTTGGTCAGCAGTATTGGCTGTAATCTGTAAGCGATCTAAGATTTCGCTCAAGTATTTATCAAAAAGTCATTGACGGTGTAACCCTAGGTTTTGTTGACGGAACTTGAATGCCTCTGTAATCTTACGTGAATATCGGCGCCCATCTTGAGGGTGCGCAGGCACGTCTGCTCAATGGTTTCTCTCCCGCTTCGTGGCGCTCTCGTCTGCGGCATCTTGATCGCTGCCATATTTGCCGGGGGGACGACCCTTCTCGCGCGCCGGATCAACGGCTTCTTCGAGGATCAGGCGGCCAAGATACAGTCGGAAGTCCTCTCGAACGCGGCACGCGAAGTCAGCGCGCGGCTCGCGCTTGCGGCCAAGGCGGCCGAGAGCCTCGCGGTGGTCGCCTCCGCCATGCGGGCCGGCGGGATCCAGGATCGCGCGGTCTACGACGCGATCCTGCGCGACCTGCTGCACGCCAATCCCGACCTGATCGCGACCTGGACGGGTTGGGAGCCGGATGCTCTGGACGGGCGCGACCGCGCCTTTGTCGGCACGGCGTCCTCGGATGGCAGTGGCCGCTTCCTTCCTTACTGGAACCGCGGCAGCGGTGCGACGAAGCGGGAGGTTCTCACCGGCTACGACGCCGAACCGGAGGGGGCCTATTATCTTCAGCCGAAGAGGCTGAACCGCTTGGTGGCGATCGAGCCCTATATCTATCCGGTGGCGGGAAAGGACGTCGTCATGATGTCCTTCGGCGCGCCGATCCGTGCGGATGGCACGTATCTCGGCACCGCCGGTGTCGATATCGACCTCGGATCCCTGAATACGGCGCTCAGCGCGGTGAAGCCGTTCGGAACCGGCTACCTGACCGTGGTTTCGGCGAGCGGGACGACCGTCGCCCATCCGACCGGTGCGGCGGCCGGGAAGCCTCTGGAGACCTTCGATGGTTCCGCCGCCGCGGCGGCCCGGCAGGTGATCGCATCCGGCTCGGTCCGCGTGGCCGACGCGCCGGGCCCGGACGGCGCCCCATGGCGTTACATGGCGGAGCCTATCCGGGCGGGCGGCACACCCGACCGATGGGCCATTGTGGTCGCCGTGCCGGTCGCGACCCTGACGGCCGCCGCTGACCGCGGGCGCGAGATGCTGATCGGCATCTCGCTCGTCTGCGTGCTGATCGGATGCGCGGTCCTCTTCGGCGGCCTGCAGCGCCTCGTCGGGACACCGATCCGGGCCCTCGGCCGGACCATCGGCGACATGGCCGCGGGCGATTACGGGGCGAGCGTGCCCGAGGCCCGCCGTCGGGACGAGGTCGGGCTCGTCGGCCAAGCCGTCCTGAAACTGCGCGACGGCCTTCGCGCCCAGGCCGAAGCCGACGTGCAGAGCCGGGCAGCCCTTCAGGCCTCGGCCGATCAACAGCGCAAGCAGGCGACCGCGCGCTTGGCGGATTCGTTCGAGCACGCGGTGGGCGGCATCGTCGACAGGGTCACGGCGGCCGCCGCCGAGCTGCAGGCCACGGCGACGCGCCTGGCGTCGACCGCTTCCGAGACCGCCGGCCAGTCTACGACTGTCGCGGCCGGCGCGGAGGAGGCGGCCTCCAATGTCCGCGCTGCGGCCTCGGCAGCCGAGGAACTCGGCAACTCCGTGACGGAGATCGGACGGCAGGTCCAGGGATCCGCGCAGCTCGCACAGGCCGCGGCCGGAGAGGCCGCACAGACGGTCAGGCTGGTGGAGAACCTCTCTGCCTCAGTGATGAAGATCGGGGATGTGGTCGCTCTGATCAACGGCATCGCCGGCCAGACCAACCTGCTGGCGCTCAACGCCACGATCGAGGCGGCCCGCGCCGGCGCGGCGGGCCGCGGCTTCGCCGTGGTCGCGGCCGAGGTCAAGGCGCTGGCCGAGCAGACCGCGCGAGCCACCGAGGAGATTTCCGGCCAGATCGGCCAGGTCCAGGCCTCGACCGGTCAGGCGGTGTCGGCGATCAGCAGCATCACGGCACGCGTGGCGGAGATCAGCGCGGTGGCGACCACGATCGCCGCCGCGGTCCAGCAACAGGACGCCGCGACGCAGGAGATCGTGCGCAACGTCGCCCAGGCCGCCGCCGGCACGGGCGAGGTCACGATCAGCATTGCCGGCGTGGCGAATACCGCCGACATGACCGGCGCGGCCGCCAACCATGTGCTGGATTCCTCCGCGAGCCTGACCCGGCAATCCGAGTACCTCAGTGCCGAAGTGACCCGCTTCCTCGGCACCGTTCGCGCGGCCTGAGGATCCGCAACCACGCTGGCCGCCGTCACAGGGCCTTCCGGGCGACGATGAACACCCGGGGGAAGGCGAGGAGTCGCTGTCCATCGCTGCGGGTCGGGTAGGCGTCCTTGATCGCGCGCTCGTAGGCCGCCAGGAAGCCCGCTCTCTCCTCCGCATCCAAGGGGTCGAGGAAGGGCCGGAGGCCGGTGGCGCTGACCCAGGCCACGATGGCGGCGGCATCCGCCATCCGGTGGTGATAGGCGGTGCGCCAGACGTCGACCGCGGCGGCCAGCGGCGCGAGCAGGTCGTAGTAGCCGGCCGGCTCCAGCATCCGACCGAGGCGGCCGGCCACCGCCGGGTCGCCGATCGCCGCGGCCCAGGGGCCCGCGGCGGCGACCTCGCGCATCAGGCGGTGCGTGGGTTCGGCGAGGTTGTCGGGCATCTGCACGGCGAGAACGCCGCCCGGGCCGAGGAGGCCGAACAGCCGCGGCAGCAGGGCCGCGTGGTCCGGAAGCCATTGCAGGACGGCATTGGCGTAGATCAGGTCCGGGGCCCGGTCGGGCGACCATGTTGCGGCATCGGCCTGCGCGAAGGCGAGGCCGGGCAGGCGGGCCCGGGCGCTCTCCAGCATCGCCGGGGAGGTGTCGAGGCCGATCACCTCCGCGTCGGGGAACCGCGCCGCGATCAGCGCGGTGGAATTGCCGGGGCCGCAGCCGAGATCGTAGGCGAGGCGCGGCGCGGCGAGGGGGACGCGGGCGAGGAGTTCGGCCGCCGGGCGCGTCCGCTCATCCTCGAAGCGGGTGTAGAGGGCGGGGTTCCAGTCGGCCATCGCACCCTCCGCTTGTCCTGCCTCAACAGCCGAGCTGGTCGGCCAAGTCCGCGAGATCCCGCGCCGCATAGGTGACAGGAACCGTGGGCGCGGTCTCGCCGCCGGCCGGCCCGTGCTCGCGCGGCCGCGCGATATGGGCGGTCGACAGGCCGTGGCGCGCGGCGGCCGCGAGGTCGTTCGAGTGCGCGGCGACCATCAGGGTCTCCCCCGCTGCGAAGCCGAAGGCCGCGACGGCATCCTGATAAAGCGCCGGCTTCGGCTTGTAGTCGCGGGAAAAGCCGGCGCCGAGGATCGCGTCGAAGACCAGGTCGTTGCGACGGGCGAGGTCGGCCATCAGCCGGACATGCCCGTTGGAGTTCGGCGCCAGGAGGTGCCGCGTCCGCAGCCGCCGCAGGGCGTCCGGCACCTCCGGCCAAGCGTCGAGCTTGTGCCAGGCCTGGACCAACGCCCGCTGCACATCCTCGGGCACGCCCGCGATGCCGAACTGCGCCAGCACGTCGGGCAGGGACTCGGCCTGGAGCGTGTCGAGATCGACGAAGGGCCGGACACCCGAGCGCACCGGCTCCATCGAGGGTTGGTAGCGGTCGCGCCAGGCATCCGCGAAAGCGCCGGCATCGAGGCTGGGCGCGAAGGGCGCGAGGAGCCGCACAGCCTCCCGCGCAACCCCGGACCGCCAGTCGACGAGCGTCCCGAAGACGTCGAAGACGAGCGCCCGGACGCTCACCGCACCGCCTGCAGGCTGGGCGCGCGCCGCACGAAACCGACGATGTCCTTGACCGCGTCGAGGGTCTGGGCGGCGATCGCCTCGGCCCGGGCACCGCCGTCGGCCAGCACGGCGTCGATATGGCCCGGATCGGCCGTGAGCCGGCGCATCTCCCCGGCGATCGGCGCGAGGCTCGTCACCGCGAGGTCGGCGAGCGCCGGCTTGAAGGTCGAGAACTGCGCCCCGCCGAAGTCGCGCAGCACGTCCTCGCGGGTGATGCCGGCCAGCGCCGCGTAGATCCCCACGAGGTTGTCGGCCTCCGGACGGTCCTTCAGCCCCGCCACCTCGGAGGGGAGCGGCTCGGGATCGGTCTTCGCCCGGCGGATCTTCTGGGCGATCGTGTCGGCCTCATCGGTGAGGTTGATCCGGGCGTTGTCGGAGGGGTCCGACTTCGACATCTTCTTGGTGCCGTCGCGCAGGGACATGACCCGGGCGGCCGGGCCGCCGATCAGCGGCTCGGTGATCGGGAAGAAGGCGTCGCCGTGGCCATGGGCCGCGATCGACCCGGCGAAGTCCGTGTTGAACTTCTGGGCGATGTCCCGGGTCAGCTCCAGATGCTGCTTCTGGTCCTCGCCGACGGGGACATGGGTCGCCCGGTAGGCGAGGATGTCGGCCGCCATCAGAACCGGGTAGTCGTAGAGGCCGATCGAGGCGTTCTCCCGGTCCTTGCCGGCCTTCTCCTTGAACTGGGTCATGCGGTTCAGCCAGCCGAGGCGGGCCACGCAGTTGAAGATCCAGGCGAGCTCGGCGTGCTGCGGCACCTGACTCTGGTTGAACACGATCGAGCGCTTCGGATCGATGCCGGCGGCCAGGAACGCGGCCGTGACCTCGCGGATCTGGCCGCGCAGCGCCTCCGGGTCCTGCCAGACCGTGATCGCGTGGAGGTCGACCACGCAGTAGAGGCACTGCGCGTCGCGCGCCTGCATCTCCACGAAGCGCTTCACCGCCCCGAGATAGTTGCCGAGGTGCAGGTTGCCCGTGGGCTGGACGCCCGAGAAGACCAATTCGGTGAACGCGGCCATCGGCGCCGATCCTGAGCAGGTAAAGACCGGGGCTCCGCGCCTGCCGGGCGCGGGGTTACTCGCACCCGTAGGCCGGACCGGTCAAGGACGCGCTTACGGCTCCCGCGCCACCCCGGTTGCGCTCGGGCAGAGGTCCACGAGGACGCAGCGCCCGCAGGCGGGCCGCCGATGGTGGCAGACCCGCTGTCCGTGCAGCATCAGGATCTCGTGATTGTCGTAGAGATCCTGCGCGCTCCACTCCGCCGGGAGCTGCGCCCGCAGGATCACGTGCGCCGGCCCGACATCGACCCGCTGGCCGATCAGCCCGAGGCGCTGAGCCACCCGGTGGTGGTGGCTGTCCACCGGCAGGGCCGGCATGCGCAGGGTCGAGAACGACAGCACGGCGGCGCTGGTCTTCGGCCCGATGCCCGGGATGGCCTGCAGCCACGCCCGCGCCGCCTCGACCTCCAGATCGGCCAGGAAGCCGAGGTCGAGGGTGCCGCACCGGTCGCGTACGGCGCGGAGCACGTCGCGGATGCGCGGGGCCTTCAGCTCCGGCCAGGTGACGCCGGCGATAGAAGCCTCGATCTCCGGCACCTCGGCCGCGATGACCGCGTCCCAATCCGGGAAGCGGGCGCGCAAGGTCTTGAAGGCACGGCCGGACTCGGCGTTGCGGGTCCGGTGCGACAGGAGCGAGGAGACGAGCTCGCTCACCGGATCGAGGCTGTGGAAATATGGGATCGGGCAGCCGTAGACCGGACAGAGCCGCGCGTGGACGGCGAGCGCCTTGTCCGAGAGGGCCGGATCGGACGGGGCGGGAACCGCCTTGCGCGGCGGTGGGGCGGTTTCGGGTCGGATGGCTGCGACGGGCATGGCGGACGAATCCGCGAGGCGCTGCGGCTGTTCCGGGACACGGGGCGCAGCGGCGATCTGTCCGAGCAGGGAGCGGCCGTGAGCCGTTTCCTCGAAGGCCGGCGCGTCTCGGATCGCGCTGGTCTTCCGGGGCGCCGGAGGCGAGCCCGGAAGCCGGCCCCGTCGACGGCGCCATGTCCCGGCACGTCGGAGGCCGTGGATCCCGGGCTCCGCGGCGCGGCCCCGGGATGGCGGCGTCCTACTTGAGCAGCGCGTAGATGTTCACGTCGAGGTTGTCGTCGGTGCCGTCCCTCAGATCGGTGGCGTATTCCTCGACGAACTTGTCCTGCACCACGATGTCCTTGGCATCGAGATAGGCGGTCAGCGTCTCGTAGGTGCTGTCGATCGACTCGTAGGAGCCATGGTGCGCGAAGCGCAGGGCCTTGCCCGAGGGTGTCGTGCCGAAACGCAGGCCGTCGACCTCGGTCGGCGGCGCGGTCGGGGCCGCCGTCACCGGGATCATCGCCTCGAACTCGAAACCGTCATCCTCGGTGCGGGTGAAGACCGACAGGGGCCGGCCCGCCGGCGCGACGCCGATCTTGGCGAGCTCGGCCTCGATCCGCGCGAAGGCCTGCTTCAGGTTCGGCACAGCCTCCTCCCACTTGGTCTTGCCCGAGAGGATCGCGGCCGGCTTGGCGGGCAGCGTCACCTCGTCGACGTCGCCGGGCTCACCGGGCTTGTCGACCAGGGTCGGGCGACCCGGTGTCCCCACGGCGGTCTGGCCGGCGGCCGGGGGCGCCACCGCCTGCTCCGGCGCGGGCGCCGGGCTCTTGCCCGGATCGGGGGCCGGATTCGGCGCCGTGGTGGTCGGAAGCGGGCTGGTCTGAGCGGGGGCCGGGGCCGTGGAGGGTGGCGGAGCGGGCTGCTGCGCGGCGATCGGGCCGCCGGCGACGAGCACGAGGGCGGCCGAGAGGACGACGAGCGGACGAAGGCGGATCACAGGGGCGCTCCGATTGGGGCCCGGCGGATCGTCCGCGTGGGCTCCGACCCCTAAGGTAGCGATGATCGGGGCGGCCCGCGAGAGCGCCGCCGACGAGGGCCGCGGGTGCGGCGCATCTGCCACGCCTCCCGAACCCCTCGCGCCGACCGGATGGTTTTGCCATATAGCCCGCCCATCCCCTCAAGCCGCGATACCGCATGAGCGCACTCGCCCACAGACGCTTCCTGAAGATGCACGGCGCCGGCAACGCGATCGTGGTGCTGGACCTGCGCGGCTCTGCCGCCACGGTGCAGCCCGAGGAGGCGCGGGCGATCGCGCAGGATCCGGGCTCGGCCTTCGACCAGCTCATGGTGCTGCACGATCCCGTGAGCCCGGGCACGGACGCGTTTCTGCGGATCTACAACACCGACGGTTCGGAATCCGGCGCCTGCGGCAACGGTACGCGGTGCGTCGCCTACGCGATGCTCGACGATCCGGCCATGGCCCGCCCGGCCGAGGGCGGGCGGCTGACGCTGGAGACCGCCGCGGGGCTTCTCGGCGTGCGCCGGATCTCCGAACGGGCCTTCACGGTGGATATGGGGCGGCCCCGTCTCGCCTGGGACGAGATCCCGCTGGCCGAGTCGTTCCCCGACACGCGGCGGATCGAGCTGCAGGTCGGCCCCATCGATGATCCGGTCCTGCATTCGCCGGGTGTGGTGAACATGGGCAACCCGCACGCGGTGTTCTTCGTCGAGAACGATCCGGAAACCTACGATCTCGCCCGGATCGGCCCGATGCTGGAGAACCATCCGCTCTTCCCGGAGCGCGCTAACATCTCGGTGGCGCAGGTGCTGGGCCGCGAGGCGATCAAGCTCCGGGTCTGGGAGCGGGGCGCCGGGCTGACGCTGGCCTGCGGCACCGCCGCCTGCGCGACGGTGGTGGCGGCCTCGCGCCTGCGGATGATTGGCCGGCAGGCGAATGTCGCGCTGCCCGGCGGCGACTTGTTCGTGGAATGGCGCGCCGACGATCACGTCCTGATGACCGGGCCGGTGGCGCTCGTGGCCGAGGGCACCCTGGCGCCGGAGCTGTTCTCCGGCGGCGCCTGATGGCGGTCGAGACCCTCACCTTCGGCTGCCGCCTCAACACGGTCGAGTCCGAGGCGCTGCGGGTCCACGCCGCGGCGGACGGGCGCGACCGGGTCGTGGTGAACACCTGCGCGGTCACCGCCGAGGCCGGACGGCAGGCCCGCAAGGCGATCCGCCGGATCGCCCGGGAGCGGCCTGACGCCGAGATCGTCGTCACCGGCTGCGGCGCCGAGGTCGAGACCGACGCCTACGCGGCGATGCCCGAGGTGGCGCGCCTCGTCGGCAACGGCGAGAAGCTCCGGCCTGAAGCCTGGTCGGCGGCCGGCACCGGCCCGGGCGCCGTGATGGCGACGCGCACGGTCGAGCCGACGCGGATCGAGGCGATGGCCGGGCATACCCGCGCCTTCGTGCCCGTGCAGAACGGATGCGACCATCGCTGCACCTTCTGCGTGATTCCCTTCGGCCGCGGCCATTCGCGCTCGCTGCCGGCGTCCGACGTGATCGCGCAGGTCGAGACCATCGCGGCGCATGGCGGCCGCGAGGTCGTCCTCACCGGGGTCGACCTCACCGCCTACGGGCGCGACCTTCCCGGGCCGGCGCTGTCCCTCGGCGGCCTGGTGCGGGCGATCCTGCGCGCGGTGCCGGACCTCGCCCGCCTGCGCCTCTCCTCCATCGATTCCGTGGAGGCGGACGAGGCCTTGCTCGCGGCCGTCGCCGAGGAGGAGCGGCTGATGCCGCACCTGCACCTGTCACTGCAGGCGGGCGACGACCTGATCCTCAAGCGGATGAAGCGCCGGCACGCCCGCGCCGACGCGATCCGCTTCTGCGAGACGGTGCGGCGGCTGCGCCCCGGCATCGTGCTCGGTGCCGACCTGATCGCGGGTTTCCCCACCGAGACCGAGGCGCAGTTCGCCCGCTCCCTCGCGCTCGTGGCCGAGTGCGGCCTCACGCACCTCCACGTGTTTCCCTACTCCCCCCGGCCCGGGACGCCGGCGGCGCGCATGCCCCCCGTCGCGCCCGACGTGATCCGGGAGCGCGCCGCCCGGCTGCGCGCGGCCGGGTCCGATGCCCTGCGGCAGCACCTCGACGGACAGGTCGGACGCCGGCTCACCGTCCTGGCGGAGCGCGGCGGGCTCGGACGGAGCGCGGATTTCACGCCGGTGCGCCTCGCGACCGGGCTGGCGCCCGGGACCTTCCACACCGTCGCCATCGCGGCTCACGATGGCGCGCGGCTGATCGCGGCTTGAGGATCCATCGCCGACACGGCATCGGCGATGTGTGCCGGCGGGGGCGCCGTGACCGTGATGGCCTCGCGCTTCGGGTAGAGCGGGATCGACAGCGACCGCGCGTGCAGGTGCAGGGCGCTCCCGCGCGGGGCGCTGCCGTAGATGGCGTCGCCCCGGATCGGCCAGCCGGAGGCGGCGCAATGGACCCGGAGCTGATGGGTGCGGCCCGTGACCGGCTTCAGCTCCAGCCAGGTCCGGCCATCGGCCCGCCCGAGCACGCGCCAATGGGTCAGCGCCGGGTCTCCCGCCGGATCGGCCTTCATCCACCAGGAGCGCGGATCGTCCGAGCGACGGGCGAGCGGCAGGTCGATGGTGCCGCACTCCGCGCGGGGACCGCCCTCGACGATCGCCCAGTAGGTCTTGTCGACGGCGCTCCCGGCGAACAGTTTGCCCAGCCGCGCCAGCGCCTTGGCGTGGCGTCCCAGCGCCAGGCAGCCCGACGTGTCCCGGTCGAGCCGGTGCGCCGCCTCGGGGCGGCGCGGCAGGCCGAAGCGGAGGGCGTCGAGATGGTCGGTGAGCGTCTCGCCGCCGCGCGGGCCGGGATGGACCGGCAGACCCGGCGGCTTGTCGATGACGAGCAGCAGGGCATCGCGGTAGAGGAGGCGCGCGCCTATGTCGAAGGCGTTGGGCATCCGGATCGGCTAGAGGGTCGGCGCCGGGTGGGCAAGGTGGGTTGAGGACGCGATTTCATGGCGAGCGAGGAGAAGCCCGGCTGGTTCGGACGCCTGTTCGGGCGCAAGGCCCCGAGCCCGGGCGACGAGAAGCCCGAGGCCGAGCTGCCCGCGGAGGCGGCCTCACCCTCCGAGGGGCAGCCCGACTTCGCCACGGCGGCGGAGGATGTCGACCACGTCCCGCTGCCCCCGGAGGAGACCGGGGAGCCCGTCGCCGACGTCGTCGAGGGGGCGGATCTGCTGCCCATCCAGGGCGAGCCCGAGCGGCCCCCCGCCGGCACGGCCGGCGACGCACCCGAGCACGGGGCCGAGCCGGTCGATACGAGCGACGCGGTCCGGGAACCTATGGTGGAACCGGCGCCGGACATCCAGCCGCTGGATAGCGCGGCGGCGCTCGCCCACGATGCCGGGGCCGGTCCGGAGCGTGAGCCCGAGGCCAAGGGGTGGTGGACCCGTCTCACCTCCGGGATGAAGCGGACGTCCTCCGCGCTGTCCGAGCGGGTCACCGGCCTGTTCACCAAGCGCAAGCTCGACGCCACGACGCTGGAGGATCTGGAGGACGCCCTGATCCAGGCCGATTTCGGCCTGGAGACCGCGATGCGGGTCTCGGAAGCGGTGGGCAAGGGCCGCTACGAGAAGGGGATCTCCCCCGACGAGGTCCGGGCGATCCTGGCGACGGAGGTCGAGCGGGCCCTCGATCCCGTGGCGATTCCGCTGACCGTCGACGCCGCCAAGAAGCCCTTCGTCATTCTCACCGTCGGGGTGAACGGCGCCGGCAAGACCACGACACTGGGCAAGCTCGCCTCGAAGCTGCGGGCCGAGGGGCGCACCGTCATGCTGGCGGCCGGCGACACGTTCCGGGCGGCAGCCATCGACCAGCTCAAGGTCTGGGGTGCGCGCACGGGCACGCCTGTGGTGAGCGGCGCTCAGGGGGCGGACGCGGCGGGGCTCGCCTTCGACGCCCTGAAACAGGCCTCCGCCGCCGGGACCGACGTGCTCCTGATCGACACGGCCGGGCGGCTCCAGAACAAGGCCGGGCTGATGGCGGAACTGGAGAAGATTGTCCGCGTCCTGCGCAAGCAGGATCCGGATGCGCCGCACGCCACGCTCCTCGTCCTCGATGCCACGGTCGGCCAGAACGCGCTCTCGCAGGTGGAGCTGTTCTCGCAGGCCGCGCCGGTCTCCGGATTGGTGATGACCAAGCTCGACGGCACCGCCCGGGGCGGCATCCTGGTGGCGCTGGCGGCCAAGTTCGGCCTGCCGGTCCACTTCATCGGCGTCGGCGAGGGCGTGGAGGATCTGGAGCCCTTCGCGGCCCGCGACTTCGCCCGGGCGATCGCCGGGTTGGAGAAGGATTAGGCGGCGCGCATCACGGGGTGCGCGGACAATCGCCGCCCCTGAACGGGAGAGGCGCATTCAGCGAGCGGGCGAGCGCGTAGGCAAAGCAATCGCCGAAGTTGAGGCCGGCCGGGTGCCGGCCCGTGCCGTAGCGGGGCGAAGGCATCGGCGGCGATCTGCGCGAGGGTGTGATCGACCGGGACGACGGTGATTGGCTCTCGGAGGAGCCAAGCGTCGAGTTCTGTTCGTCCGACGCGCCGGCGGGACATGACGATGGCACATTCGAGGTAAGTCGCCGCGGCCATCGAACGGTATGGAGAGCCGCGTATCGCGACACTGAATGCGTCCGCCTCAGACTCCTGATTGAGGATCGCGGTGAACGCGGAGCAATCGACGATGATCGCGCTCAAACCGGCAGGCCGTTCTCGTCGTAGGCCAAGAGTTCGTCGATCGGTCGGGGATCGACGAGATCGCCAGCATGGGTTCGTTCATGCAGCAGCCGGCCCGATGCTATGGCAGCCGCCCGATCGCGCTGACGGTCCTCGGCCAGCCGCTGCCGCTCGCGCCGAAGCAAGTCCAGGAGAAGGTCCGGCGCGGCCTTCCGCGTCGTGTCCGCGAGGTCGGCCAGCAGCGCCTCGATCTCGGCAGTCTCGATCGTGATGGACATCGCGCGTCCCGCGTTACACACACCCCGACGAATCCAGTCCGGCGCCCCGAGGGTACCGCGGGCGCCGCATCCGAGCCAGCCAGAGCGCATGCAGATCGAATCCATCCCCCCGCGCCGCCACCTGCCGCCGCTCGTGAAGCTGGCGCTGGAACTCGGCCCGCTGGTGCTGTTCTTCCTGGGCAACGCCTATTCCGAGCGGTTCGGCGTGGCACCCGACCAGAAGTTGTTCGTGGCCACCGGCCTGTTCATCGTGGCGACCGTGGTGGCGCTGGCGATCCACTATGGGCTCGTCCGGCGCCTGCCGATCATGCCGCTCGTGTCCGGCGTGGTGGTGGTGGTGTTCGGCGGCCTGACGCTGGCGCTTCAGGACAAGACCTTCATCATGGTCAAGCCGACCATCGTGAACGCGCTGTTCGGCTCCGTGCTGCTCGGCGGGCTCGCCTTCGGGCGCTCCCTCCTGTCGGTCGTGCTCGACTCGATGTTCAGCCTCACCGAGGAGGGCTGGCGGAAGCTGACCCTGCGCTGGGGCCTGTTCTTCTTCGTGCTCGCAGGCCTCAACGAGGTGGTGTGGCGGACCCAGACCGAGGATTTCTGGGTGAACTTCAAGGTGTTCGGCATCATGCCGATCACCGTTCTGTTCGCCCTGGCGCAGACGCCGCTGCTCAGCCGCTACGAGCGCAAGGAGCCGCAGCCGGGCGCGTGATCGCTACCGCGCCTCGGCCACTGTCCCGGCGGCGCGGATGCGCGCGAGCACGCTGGCGAAGTTCTCCGGGGTGAGGATGCCCACGAGCTTGTCGCGGATCACGCCGTCCGGCCCGATGATGAAGGTCTCGGGCACGCCGTAGACGCCGAAATCGATCGCGGCGCGCCCGCTGGCATCCGCGCCCACGGCGCTGAACGGCACGCCGTGCTTGGCCAGGAACCGCTGCCCGGCTTCGGGGCTCGGCTCCTTGTAGTCGATGCCGACGAGCCGGATCCCGGGTTCGCGGGCGAGCCGCATCAGCATCGGGTGTTCCACCTGACAGGGGGCACACCACGAGGCGAAGACGTTGAGGACCGTGATCTGCCCCTTCAGGTCGGCGCTCGACAGCCCCGGTACCGGAGCGCCCGCGGCAGTGAGTCCCGGCACGGCGGGAAGCGCGAAGCTCGGCACCGGCTTGCCGATCATCGCGGAGGGCAGTGCGGCCGGGTCGACCCCGGAGCGCAGGCGCATGAACAGCACGGCCGCGAGCGCCGTGAAGGCGAGGGCCGGCACGATCAGCAGGAGTGAGCGGCGGACCGGCGGCGGACGTCCAATCGCCTCGTCGCGCGGGGCGGTCATCGGCGGTCCTCGCCGAAGCCCTTCAGGGCGCGCCGTTGCGCCCGCCGGTCGCGGATCGCGTTGCCGACGAGGCCCGCCATCACCAGCGCCGTGAAGGCGTAGGCCGCCAGGATGAAGCCGCCGTGAGATCCGAGATCCATCGCGACGATCCTAGACGGGTTGCCCGACCGGGAGGCCGGCCGAATTCGGTGTGAGGCGGGGCTGGGTGCGGTCCAGGCGCTCGGCCTCGCGGATCGTCAGCGTCCGGACCCGGCGGCGCATGATCTCGGTGCGCATCGCGAAGAGGTGGAGCGTCGTCCCGCCGAGCGTCGCCGCGCCGATCATGACCAGCAGGGGATAGAGCATCGAGGGATCGATGGTCGGTCCGCCCATGCGCAGGATCGAGGCCGGCTGGTGCAGGGTCGACCACCAGTTCACCGAGAACTTGATGATCGGCAGGTTCACGGCGCCGACGAGCGTCAGGATCGCCACCGCGCGAGCGGCCCGATTCGGATCCTCCAGCGTCCGCCACAGGGCGATGATGCCGCAGTAGATCAGCAGCAGGACCAGCATGGAGGTCAGGCGCGCGTCCCAGACCCAGTAGGTGCCCCACATGGGCTTGCCCCAGAGGGATCCGGTCACGAGGCAGATCAGCGTGAAGGCCGCCCCGATCGGCGCTGCCGCGCGCTGTGCGACATCGGCCAGCGGGTGGCGCCAGACCAGGGTGCCGATCGCCGACAGGCTCATGGCCCCGTAGAAGAACACGCCCAGCCACGCGGCGGGAACATGGATGTACATGATCCGCACGGTCTCGCCCTGCTGGTAGTCCGGCGGCACTACGAAGAAGGTCAGGTACAGGCCCACAGCGAGGGTGGCCAGCGACAGGCCGGCGAGCCACGGCGCCAGCGCGCCCGACCACCGCATGAAGTGGCCGGGATTGGACAGGCGGGTCCAGAGGGAGGGCGTCATCGCGGCTTCGGTCTCGGACATCGTTGCTGCGGTCTACCCTAGGGTGCGGTGCAGCAACAATGCGGGCCAAGCCCGCACGCGGTCAGAGGATCGCGAGGCGCGAGTCGCGGACGCGCCCGGGAAAACGCCGCGCGCCGCTCGCGCTCGCGCGGCCCATGGCTCCGCCACCGGGCCCTTGCGCCGGGCCCTTGCACAAGGCGGGAGGATTGCGCATATAGATACGAACAAAAAGCGAACAAAAGTGCGTCGCCTAACAAAGCTGTGGACGACGTGGCCTGCTCCCGCCGGAACGAGACCCGCATGCGAACCGCCGACAAGCAGATCGCCGACATCCTCGTGCGCTACGGAGAGCCCTTCGGGGGCAATGTCTGGCGCGTCCAGGGGACGGCCGTGATCTACCACAAGACCCTGGAGCGCATCGCCGCGCAGGCCGGGATCGTGTTCGAGCCGCCGACCATCATCCGCGCCGAGCGCGACGAGGCGGTGATCCTGGTGACCGGGCGCCTGCCCGGTGCGAAGGCCGGCACCGACCGGGTCGAGTGGTCCCTGGGCGAGGCCCTGGTGAACGCGAATTATCGCGTCTCGGGGAAGCAGGCGGCCTACGTCTACGCCATGGCGGAGAAGCGCGGGAAGGATCGCGTCATCCTGAAGCTCATCGAGCTTCACGGCTTGGTCTACTCGGAGGAGGAGGCGGACGAGTTCCGCGCCCACCTGCCCGCCGTCCGGGCGGTGGACGAGGATTTCGAGGAGCCGGCGGCCTTCGACGAGGTCACGGAGGCGGAAGGCGATCTCAAGCGCCGCATCGACGAGGCTGAGACGATCAACGCGGTCACCGACCTGATGCTGGACGGCGGCACCCAGGCCGTCCTGGCGACGATGCCGTCCGGCACCCGCGACGAGGTCCGCGACTACGCCAAGGCGCGCCTCGTGGCGCTCGGCTGGCCGAAGCGCTCCGGTCGCCGCAGCGCCGCCTGAGCATCCAGAATTCCACCCCCAACCGCAGGAGACCGCTATGCATCGCGCGACGAGCCGACGCACCATGAAGGCCCGCCGGGACATTCACCGGGGCTGGAGCATCGAGACGCTGTCCTACAGCCCCACGCGGATCGTGCGACTCGGGGCCGAGAAGGTCGCGATCCTGTTCCCGCCGGTGGAGCCGGGCGCCGCCTGGCAACTCTACCCGCATCCCGACACGTTCCCGGGGCTCAATTTCGAGGGTCTGCCCGAGCCGCTGCGTCCGGAATTCCTGTCCTTCTCGGATCTGCCGGAGGTCGAGCGCTTCCTGGGCATCCGCGACGCGGAGCCGGCCGCCCTGGCGGCGTGAGCGGCGCGCTCAGCGCGTCGGCCAGGGCGCGCCCCGGTGGAGCGCTTCGGCTTCCAGTGTGAAGCCGCCTTCGGGGCCGTGGAGCACCAGAGGGGCGAGCAGGCTCGGCGCCGCGCGACTGTTCTTGGTCGCGCTGATCAGGATGCGGATCGCGGGCGCCTCGGCGCGGGCGTGGACCGGGCGGATCGCCAGGCCGCCGTAGCGGCCCTTGAGCGCGTCGAGGCAGGTCGTCAGGGCGTCGGCCCGATGGATGAGCCCGAGCCGACCGCCCGGACGCAGGATTGCCGTACAGGCCCGGATCCAGGCCTCCAGGCTTCCGTCCGTGAAGGTATGGGCCGCCGCCCGGCCGGAATGGGGCGAGACACGATGGCTGCCCGCCGCGAAGAACGGCGGGTTCGTCAGCACGATATCGAAACTGTCCGGCAGCAGACCCCGGGCGCGGCGTTCCGCCGCGGGGGCGAGCACATCGGCCGCGATGATCCGGGCGTCGATGCCGTTGAGGGCGGCGTTCGCCCGCGCGTGTTCGACGAGGTCCGGGTCGCGCTCGACCAGCACCGGCCGGAGACCCGGCACCAGCGCCGCGCAGCCGAGTCCGACCGCCCCGGTCCCGGCGCCGACGTCGCAGAGCCGGTCACTCGCCGCCGGCGCGAGCAGGCGGGCGAGCAGCACCGCGTCGGTCCCGGCCCGATGCGCGCCCCGCGGCGGCTGATGCAGACGCAGGAGACCACCCAGGAACGCGTCCGGCTCGCCCGTCACGGCTGGCGCAGTTCGTGGCCGATCCCGGCATCCCCCAGCAGACGCCTGGCCTGGGCCTCGTGGTCGCGCGGCACCAGGAGGCGCTGCCCGAACACACCGATCGAGCCCTCCATCAGGCTCATGTGGCTGTCCGCCACGAGGACCGGGATCTCGGCCGCTTCGAGGACCGAGCGGGCGAAACCGATGAGCACGACATCGTTGGCACGGATCAACTCGATCATCGCATCCCTTTACCGGTTGGCGGGCCGGCCGGCGGTTTCGCCGCGCTCACCCCGCGTCCCTCACGCCCCATATCGGCTCGGAGCCGATGTTGCGGCGCCGCGGGGCGCATGCGAAGGGATCGCCCGCCCCGCGCGGGGAAACCGGTCTGGAGGTCACGGATCTTGGGTATGGCCCTATCCATCGAGAACCCGAAGCCCGAGGCGGAGGCGGGGCTGAACGACCTCGTCAC
This sequence comes from uncultured Methylobacterium sp., assembly GCA_963990595.1. GTDB lineage: Bacteria > Pseudomonadota > Alphaproteobacteria > Rhizobiales > Beijerinckiaceae > Methylobacterium. Next base: position 5,118 of record CAXDNE010000024.1, on the reverse strand, counting down.
GCTGGTGGCGGACGGCATGGCGCGGGTCAACGCCACGATCCTGTCGCGGACCGGATCCGACGTGGCGATGATCCCCGAGGTCGCCAACCATCTGATCGCGTCGGGCGGCAAGCGCCTGCGCCCGATCCTGACGCTGGCCTGCGCCAAGCTCTGCGATTACGCGGGCGAGACCGACGGGGACGTGAAGCTCGCCGCCAGCGTCGAGTTCATGCACACCGCGACGCTGCTGCACGACGACGTGGTCGATGAGAGCGACATGCGCCGCGGCCGCGTCGCCGCCCGGATCAAATGGGGCAACGAGGCCTCGGTGCTGGTCGGCGATTTCCTGCTCGGCCAGGCCTTCCGGATGATGGTGGAGGTCGGCTCCCTGCGGGCGCTCGACATCCTGTCGGCCGCCGCCACGGTGATCGCCGAGGGCGAGGTGATGCAGCTCACCAACGCCAAGAACCTGGAGACCGACGAGGCCGCCTATCTGGCGGTGATCCGCGGCAAGACCGCCGAGCTGTTCGCCGCGGCCTGCGAGGTCGGGCCCGTCCTGGCCGGACGCCCGGAGGCGGAGCAGGTGGCCGCCCGCGCCTACGGGATGAATCTCGGCATCGCCTTCCAGCTGATCGACGACGTGCTCGATTACGGCGGCACCTCCGCGGAACTCGGCAAGAATGTCGGCGACGATTTCCGGGAGGGCAAGATCACCCTGCCGATCGTGCTCGCCTACCGTCGCGGCAGCGAGGGCGAGCGCGGATTCTGGCGCCGCACCCTTCAGCAGGGCGAGATCCGCGACGGCGATCTGGAGACGGCGCTCGACCTGCTCCAGCGCCACGGCGCGCTGGAGGAGACCGTGGCCCGCGCCCATCAGTACGGCGCCGAGGCGCGCGCCGCCCTGGATATCTTCCCCGACGGGGCGGTGAAGGCGGCGCTCAACGGCGCGGTGGAGTTCTGCGTCTCGCGGGCACGCTGAGACCGCCGTCCCCGCGCCGCCGGAACTCAGCCGTCGGCCGGTCGCTTCAGCGACGCGCCGCGGGGACTCAGAACCTCCGCGAGGGCCGGTGCGAGCCCGCGCAATTCGTCCAGATGCGCGGCCGTCAGCCCCTTCAGCAACGCCTCCGCCCGAGGGGTCAGTGACAGTTCGCTCCGCCGCCGATCCTCGGCGGAGCGCGCCTTGATCAGCAAGCCGCCTTCCACCATCCGGGCGACCAGCTCGGCGGCGCTGTGGGGCGCGATCAGGAGCTGCTCGGCCAGCAGCCCTACCGTCGCGGGCGTGCGCCCCGCATGGCCGGCCAGGGTCAGCAGGGCCTGATGCTGCTGTGGGGGAAGGCCGGCCCGGGCTGCCGCCGCCTCGCTGAAGGCGAGAAAGCGCCGGAGCCGGAAGCGGAAATCCGCCAGCGCCGCGTATTGCTCGGGCGAGAGCGCCTCGGTCTCCGGCACGTCAGCCTCCATAAGCGCCTCCCAGGTGCATCGCCCGACTCCCCGACCGGGCGTCGGCGCCGGTCCGTGCCCATACCGGTCCGTCCGAGCGTCTCCGTCCGATTACCGCCGCCCTCGTGTTGTGGAATATATCGTATCACGACATAAGGGCCGGGCCTGAGGAAAGGAGGCCTACATGGATGCCGGGACCGAGATCGAGCGCGGTGGCGAGAGGCCGCCGCGCCGGACGCTGGGCGATTTCAGCGCGGACCGGCGCGTGGTGACGCTGGCCGGGATGGCCGTCATCACCGGTACCGCCGCGAGCGCCACCGCCTGGGTCCTGCTCACCCTGATCGGCCTCGTGACCAATCTCGCGTGGTACGGCCGCTTCGACACGGCCCTGACCTCCCTGGCGGATGCAAAGCCCGGGCTCTGGATGGTGGCGATCCCGGTGATCGGCGCCCTGATCGTCGGCGCGATGGCGCGCTACGGCTCCGAGAAGATCCGCGGCCACGGCATCCCCGAGGCCATGGAGGCGATCCTGATCGGCGGCAGCCGGATGTCGCCCAAGGTGGCCGTGCTGAAGCCCCTCTCGTCGGCGGTGGCGATCGGCAGCGGCGGCCCGTTCGGCGCCGAGGGACCGATCATCGTCACGGGCGGGGCGGTCGGCTCGCTGTTCGCGCAGTTCTTTCACCTCAGCGCTGCCGAGCGGAAGACGCTGCTGGTGGCGGGGGCGGCCGCCGGCATGACGGCGATCTTCGGAACCCCGGTCGCGGCCGTGCTCCTCGCCGTCGAGGTCCTGCTGTTCGAGTGGCGCCCCCGAAGCCTCGTCCCGGTGACGGTCGGGGCGGTGACCGCGGCCTGCTGGCGGCCCATCCTGTTCGGAGCCGGCCCCCTCTTTCCCTTCGCCGACAATCCGGTCCTGCCGTGGTGGGGCCTGCCCGCCTGCGCCCTCCTGGGTGTCGCCTGCGGCCTGATCTCCGGCTTCCTGACCCGGATCCTGTATGCCCTCGAGGACGGTTTCGGCCGGCTGCCCCTGCACTGGATGTGGTGGCCGGCGCTGGGCGCGGTCGTCGTCGGTCTCGGCGGCCTCGTGGAGCCCCGGGCCCTCGGCGTCGGCTACGACGTCATCCATGACCTGCTCTCGGGGCACATGCTGGCGAGCGCGGTCGTGACCATCCTGGTGGTGAAGGCGGTGATCTGGCTCGCCGCCCTGTCCTCGGGCACCTCAGGGGGCGTGCTGGCGCCGCTGCTGATCATCGGCGGCGCGGCGGGCTGGCTGATCGGCTTGGTCCTTCCCGGCGCGCACGGGTTCTGGGCGCTGATCGGCATGGCCGCGATGCTCGGCGGCACGCTGCCGGCGCCGCTCACCGGCGTCGTCTTCGCCGTGGAGGTGACGGGCGACGTCGCCGCGCTGGCCCCGCTCCTCGCCGCCACGATGGCGGCCTACGCGGTCACCGTTCTGCTCCTCAAGCGCTCGATCCTCACGGAGAAGATCGCCCGGCGCGGCCAGCACGTGACCCGCGAATACGGCATCGATCCCTACGACCTCGCCCGGGTCGAGGCGGTGATGACCCGGAGGGTCGAGACGCTGGCGGCCGATCTGCCCCTGTCCGAGGCGCTCGCCGCCATCGAGACCGGCGCCCACCATGCCTATCCCGTGGTCGACGCAGCGGGCGCTCCGGTGGGCCTCGTGTCGCGCAACGATGCCTTGCGCTGGACCCTGGAGGAGCAGGATGCCGACCCGGACGAGGGCACCCTCGCCGAGCGGGTCTCGGATGCCGATCTCGCGGTGGTCCATCCGGGGGACGTGGTCTCGCACGCCATCGACGTGATGCTCGCGGCCGGGCAGGGCCGCCTCCCGGTGACGGACCCGCAGACCGGCCGGCTGGTGGGCCTGTTGACCCGCAAGGACCTGCTGCAGGTTCGCGCCACCGTGGTGCGCGCCGAGGCCGAGCGTCGCGCGTTCTTCCTGAAGAGCCGCGTCGTGCGCCGCGTGGGGATGAGGGCATGAGCAGGGCGCTTCGCGTTCCGGGGCGGACGCTCAGCCTCGACCGGCTCGCGCCGGGGACCTGCTACCTGATGGCCGGTCCCGAGGGGCCGGACCTCGCCCTCGCCGTCACCCGGGAGGGACGGCGGGACGCGCTGCTGCTGAACCGGCTCGGCGGCGCGGGGGGAGACCTGCCGGTGCGGTCCGATCTCGCCCCCGACATGGACGTGCTCGAATTGCGGGGCGCCTTCATCGCGCCCAGCGGCGCCGTCGACGACATCGCCTTCGACCGGACCACGATCGTCCCCGCCGCCCTCCATCTCGGTGAGGCCAACGCCTATCTGTGCGGCCGGGACGAATCCGGGCGGCGCGCGACCTTCGAGGTCGGAACGGGCGCCGCGAGCGCGATCGACCCCGCCGATCTGCCGCATGCCCGGCGCTGGCGCGTGATGGTGTCGGAACCCGGCGGCGTCGTCACCGTCTACGAGGCGGTGCCCGCCTGAATCCGGCGGTCCTGACGGCTCAGCGCAGGAAGGTCGGTGCCACCCACCAGGCCGGATGGTCGGCGCGCAGGGTGGAAGCCGCCCGCACGGCGGCACGGCGATCGGAGAACAGGGCGAACACCGTCGCCCCGGAACCCGACATCCGCGCCAGCCGGCAGCCGCGTTGGCGCAGGGCCGCCAGCACGTCACCGATCACCGGCGCCACCGTCAGGGCCGGCGCCTCCAGGTCGTTGCGGGCCGGCGCGATCGCCGCCGCGACGGCGTCGGCGTCGAGCCCTTCGTGGATCACCGGATGGCCCGCGCCGGCACGCGTCTCGCCGACCGCGAGGCCGAGCGCCTTGAAGACCGGCGCCGTGGGCACCGGAACGCCGGGATTGACCAGCACCGCCGGGAGGGGCGCCAGGCCGAGCGCCGGCCCGATCTCCTCGCCGGCACCCCGCATCATCCGCGCCCGTGGATCGAGACAGACCGGCACGTCGGCCCCCGTCTCCCGGGCGGCCGCGACGACGGCCGGGTAATCGCTGGGCAGCCCGTTGAGGCGCCCGAGCAGGCGCAGCGCCGCGGCCGCGTCGGAGGAGCCTCCGCCGATGCCCGCGGCGACCGGCAGGCGCTTGATCAGGTGGAAAGCGCCCATCCGCAGATCCGGCACCCGCGCCGCGAGGCTCCGGGCGGCGCGCAGGACGAGGTTGTCGTCGGTGGGGCCGGCCGGGCCGGCCGTGGGACCGCTGACGGTGAGGCCGAGCGGGGCAGCGGGGTCCAGGGTCAGCCGGTCGCCCGTGCCCGCGAAGGCCACGAGGCTCTCGAGCACGTGATAGCCGTCACCCGCGCGTCGCCCGAGGACGTGAAGCGTGAGATTGACCTTGGCGGGGGCGCGGTCTGCGAGCTGGGGCACGGGGTCTCGTCGGCGTGGGGGCAGCTGGGCGAGGCTCTACAGGCTCGCACGCGAGAACAACAGCTCGGCCGAGATCCCCGTGCGACCGGTCGGGCAGCGCATCACCGTCGCGGATCTCGGTCAGATGATCCGCGCGTTCCACCAGCCTGTCGCCCCTGGAGGAGTCCGGCAGGGTTGCCCGGATCGGCGCCGCGGCTTCGGCGACCCCGCATCGGCGCGAGCACGGCCTCTAAGCTGTCTGAGCTCAGGCGGCCCATGGCGGCCCATGGCGGTGCAGGGTCGGGACTGTCTCTTATACACATCTGACGCTGCCGACGAAGAGGATAGTG
>CAXDNE010000023.1:0-43303 GCA_963990595.1 uncultured Methylobacterium sp. | reverse complement strand
AGACTCGCACGTCTCATCGGACGCGTGAATCCTCTGTCCGCGTCACTGCACTAGGGCGCTTGGTGTGACAGCGCAGGCATCGAGTCTGGATCTCGCCGTGAGCAGAGGCTGGCTCGATGCCCTGTAGCGGACATTCAGTTTCGGAAGGCCGACCGTCCGACGTGATCCTCCTCTGAATTCTGGAACGTCTGCTTGTCGGCAGTCCGATCGGTCCCTGAGTGACCGAACTTGGCCGAAAGCGGCTGGTCCGCTTCCGCGTGCGGCCATGGCAAGAGCGGGCAGCCCTTCTCCCGGAGGCTCGCGCCCCACGAAGCGTCCGGTCTGTGCGGGCTCCGAATGGCCCGGTGCCGGCATCCCGCAGATCCTCATCAGCCGCGAGAGCCATACCCGATCGCACTTTGTGATTTGGCTTTCCAGCAACAATTTGCTCTCCCTTTGCCGCGGACGCATCGTCCCATTACAGGTTCAGGCGCGCGGCGCTGCGCCGACATGGGGGACGCATGACGGCAGCGCTCGGGATCATGTGCAAGGCCCCGCGCCCAGGCCTGACCAAGACGCGCCTTGCCGCACGCCTCGGTCCGGAGAAGGCAGCCCGTCTCTCTGCCTGTTTCCTGGCGGATGTCGCCGGTGTCGTGCTCGCGGTCCCGGAGGCGCTGGGCAGCCAGGGATACGGCATCTATGCGCCCGCGGGATCGGAGGCCGAGCTCGCTGCCATCCTGCCGCCCGCCTTCCGCCTGCTGCTTCAGGAAGGATCCGATTTCGGGGTCATCCTCGGAACAGCCGTGCGTCGTCTGCTGACCGAGCAGGCGCACGACTGTGTCGTGCTGATCAACGCCGACTCGCCGACCCTGCCCGCATCGCTGCTCACGGACACCGTCACCACCCTGCGACGGTCCGGGGACCGCATGGTGCTGGGGCCCGCCATCGACGGCGGCTACACGCATATCGGGCTGAAGGCCGATCATCCCGAACTCTTCGCCGACATCCCGTGGAGCACGGGCGCAGTGCTGGCCCGGACGCTGGAGCAGGCCGCCGCCATCGGCCTGGAGGTTGAGGTGCTTCCCCCCTGGTACGACATCGACGACGCGGCGACATTCCGCCTCCTACAGGACGAGATCGCGGGAATCCCGCCGGCGTTCGCCGCGGACGGCCTCGTCGGGGGTCAGGCGCCCGCGACGCGCGCGCTGCTGACCCAATGGTGTGACGCGTGAGCCCTGTCCGTCGCCTGACGGCCCTCGGCATCGCCGGAACCGTGCTGATCGGGCTCGGCATGCCGCTCCTTCGGGGCTTCGGCGACGATGCGTTCCTGGCGCTCGCCTGCGCCGGCGGCGTGATCGCCGCCCTGGCCGCGCGCATGGACGACCTCACGGGACCCCGGGCGCTCGCCATCATCGTCGGCGCCGGCCTCGCGATGCGGCTCCTCGCGCTGTCCGCGCCGCCGATCCTGTCGACCGACATCTTCCGCTACGTCTGGGACGGGCTGGTGCAGGGCGCCGGGATCAACCCCTACCGCTATGTCCCGGCCGACCCGGCGCTGACATTCCTGCGCGACGCGCAGGTCTATCCGTTCATCAACCGCGCCGACTACGCGGTGACCATTTACCCCCCGGCGGCCCAGGCCTTCTTCCTCCTCGTCACCCGCATCTCGGCGAGCCCGCTCGCCATCAAGGTCGCCCTCGTGGTGTGCGAGGGTGTGACGATCTTCGCCCTGATCGGTCTGCTGCGCCTCACGGGACAGTCGGAGGCCCGCGTCGCAGCCTATGCCTGGCACCCGCTCCCGGTCTGGGAGATCGCGGGCCAGGGCCATGTCGACGGCTTGATGATCGCCCTGATGATGCTCGGCCTGTGGCTGGCGCTGGCCGTCGGCCGCCGTTACGCGGGCGCGGCATCGGTGGTGCTGGCGGCGCTGGCCAAGCCGTTCGCCCTGATCGCGCTGCCCGGCCTGTGGCGACCCTGGGACTGGCGGATGGTCGCCCTCGTGCCGGTCGTGACCGCGCTCGCCTATCTGCCCTACCTCTCCGTCGGGAGCGGCGTGCTCGGCTTCCTCGCCACGGGCTACGCCGACGAGCAGGGCCTGTCCTCGGGCTCGGGCTTCACGCTGCTGCGGCTCTGGCGGCAGTCGGTCGGGATGTGGCCCCACGACACCCAGATCTACCTGGCCCTGTGCCTGATGACCCTGGCGACGCTGGCGCTGCGCACCGGGTTCCGGAGAATCCGGACGCCGGAGTGGAGCCTGCGCGACATCAATTGCTCGATCGTGACGTTACTCTTCCTGCTCTCGCCCGAATTCCCATGGTACTTCCTGATGGCCGTGCCATTTTTAAGTGTCGCTGCCACGCTTCCGGGTTGGGTCCTCACGGTGGGAGGCTTCATGCTCTACGACGTCGTTCCTGGCGATCCGCAGCTCTCCTATGACGCCCGCTCGGCGATCCTCGCCGCCTTGGTGGCGGCCGCGGCGCTGGTGCAGGTCGGAATCCGCCGCCGTTCCGGGCTCATCCGATGAACACGGCCACGCAACCCGCCGCGCCGGCCGTCGACCCGCGCCGCTACCACGAGGCGGCGCCGCGGACGGTCGAGACCGTCGTCGAGCGCATGCCGGTCTGCCTCTATCTGGAGGTGACGAACCGCTGCAACCTGCTCTGCACCACCTGCCCGCGCACCTATGTCGAACTCGAGCCGCCGGCCGACATGAGCTGGGCGCTGTTCACCTCCATCGTCGATCAGGTGCCGGATCTCAGCCGCGCCGTGCTGCACGGGGTCGGCGAGCCGATGCTGGTCAAGGACCTGCCCCGCATGGTCCGCTACCTCAAGGATCGCGGAACCTACGTCCTGTTCAACACCAACGGCACGGTGCTGTCGGAGAAGAACGGGCGGGCCCTGATCGAGGCCGGCCTGGATGAGCTGCGCGTCTCGCTCGATGCCTCGACGCGGGCCTCCTACATCACGGTGCGCGGCAAGGACTATTTCGAGCGGATCCTGAAGAATGTCCGGGCCTTCCGGGCGCTGCAGGAGCGCGAGGGCCACGCGAAGCCGCAGGTCTCGGCCTGGCTCACCGGCCTCAAGGAGACCCTGCCGGAGCTGCCCGCCTTCGTGCGGGTGGCGGCCGAGGCCGGCGTGAAGGAGGTCTACCTCCAGCGGCTGGTCTACTTCGCGGACGACGCCCTCGGCATGGCGCGGCCCGATCAGGCCCTCTACGAGCGCATGGAGGCGGACGAGGCCCATTACCTCAGCGAGGCCGAGGCGGTCGCGCGCGCGCTCGGGCTCACCTTCTCGGCCTCGGGGGCGGCGAGCGAGCCGGGGATGAGCCTGAAGCGCGACACCGACGGCTCGCCCTGGTCGCTCTGCCGCCGACCCTGGAACGTGATGTACGTCACCGCCAACGGCCGGGCGCTGCCGTGCTGCATCGCGCCGTTCTCGCAGCGCGGCTACGAGAACTACACCCTCGGCGACGCCACGCAGGACACCCTGCGGGCGATCTGGAACGGCCCGGCCTACGCGGATTTCCGGGCCGCCCTGCTCTCCGACACGCCGCCGCAGGCCTGCGGCAATTGCGGGCTCCGCTGGAGCCTGTGACCGCGGCAGCCTGCGTCACGGCCATCGTGCCCTGCCTCGACGAGGAGACCGCGATCGGCGGCGTCGTCGCGGGTCTCCTGGCGCACGGGGCCGACGCGGTCCTCGTCGTCGATGGCGGCTCGCGGGACGCCACCCGGGAGCGGGCCGCCGCAGCGGGCGGGCGCGTGATCCTTGAGCGCCGCCGCGGCTACGGACGGGCGATCCAGACCGGGATCGCCGCGTTGCCGCCGGAGACCGGCATCGTCCTGTTCGTCGACGGCGACGGCAGCGACCGGCTCGATCGCGTCCCGGCCCTCCTCGATCCGATCCGCGCGGGCCAGGCGGACTTCGTGCAGGGCTCCCGGATCCGCGGCGACCGCGAGCCGGGCGCCATGAGCCCCCAGCAGATCGTCGCCGGCCATCTCGCGGGCTGGCTGCTGCGGCTCACCTACGGGGCGCGCTTCACCGACATGTCGCCCTTCCGGGCGATCCGCCGCGACGCGCTGGAGCGCCTCGGCATGCGGGACGAGACCTATGGCTGGAACCTCGAGATGCTGATGCGCGCCGCCGCGGCGGGCCTGCGGTGCGCGGAGGTCGCCGTCGGGCAGCGTCCGCGGCAGGGCGGCGCCTCCAAGGTGTCCGGCGATTGGCGGGTGGGGATGCGCGCCGCCTGGGTCATCGGCACGACCTTCCTGCGCCTCGCCCGCGCCCTGGCCCGCGAGGGGCGCGCACCCGGCTGACGCGCCGCCCCTCAGGTCGCGACGCGGACGAGGCCGGCGGCCCATCCGAAGGTGAGGCCGGGCGGGTACCGGCGGCGCAGCGCGGCGTCGAGGCCCAGGCTCCGGCCCGCCGCGAAGACGCTGAACAGGGCCATCAGGCCGCCGAGGAAGACGTAGGTCCACGGCCATTCCTGCGGGTGCAGGTACAGGCCGAGCCAGAGCTGGGCGACGAACACGACGCCGATCGCGCCGACGATCCGGACGCCGAGCCCGAGCAGCAGCGAGACCGCGAAGGTCAGCTCCGTGACAAACACCAGCACGTCCAGGATGTAGAAGGTCGGCGTCGGCAGCAGCACGCCCTTCACGAACTCCCGGTGGATCGCGAAGGCGGCGTTCGTCACCTCCTCGCCGGTCCAGTAGTACAGCCCGTTCTCGGTGGAGAAGAGCGGCAGCTTCCAGAGCATGCCCTGGAACCACATGCCGCCGATCAGGGCGCGCAGCGCCCAGAGGGTGACGTCGCGGCCGGTCCTCTGGGCCGGATCCTCGATCCATTCCCGGATCGCGATGCCGATGCTGGCCAGGATCAGCAGCGCGAGACCGGCGGCGACCAGCCAGCGCCCCCAGCCGAGGGCGACCTCGTCGCTCTGCTGCCCGATCAGGAACAGCCACGTGTCGGTGAAGGGGTCCGTCCGCATCGCATCGATCCTCTCAAGGGCTGCGTCTCAAGGGCTGCGTCTCAGGGGCTGCGCGCCGTCAGGTACAGGCCGTCCGCAGCGGCGGGTCGGCCGCGGACCCGTGCAGGGGTTTGGACAGCCGGGTCGGCAGATCGGTGAGGCGCAGCGACCGGCGCAGGGCCCGGGACAGGGCATCGACCAGCGCGGTCAGGAGCGCCGTGGCGACGATCAGCACCACGGCGACGTCCAGGCGCAGCTCGGAGATCGCGGCATCGACGTAGAAGCCGAGCGTCGCGACCCCGAGGATGCCGAAGATCGCGCTCTCGCGCAGGATCAGCTCCCAGCGATACAGCAGATACGCCAGGAACTGTCCGTAGAGCCGGGGCAGCGTCTCGTAGGCGTAGAGGTTCAGGCCGGTCGGCGCGTCGGGGCGGTAGGCGAGGTCGTCGGCGTGGCGGCCCATGAGGTAGCCGACGATGCCGGCATTGTGGATCGTCAGCGCCAGGATCGCCGGCAGCATCGAGGGGCCGAGCAGCTGCAGCAGCACGTAGGCCAGCATGTATTCCGGCGTCGAGCGCACGATCACCAGCAGGACCCGCCCGAACGGCTGCCCGACCGGCCCGGCGAAGCGGCGGGAGGCGAGGGGAAACAGGAGCAGCGCGCCGAGGCCGGTCGCGACCAGCGCGATCTGCGCCAGCACCAGGGTCTGGAGCGCGCCGGGCAGGATCTGCTCCGTCACGATCGGCCGGAGCCAGAGACCGAACCGGCCCCAGGTCGCCGGGTCGAGGAGCGCGCCGGACCGGAGCGGGCTCGGGACGATGTCGTGGCCGAGGAACCGGCCGAGGCTGGTCAGCCAGTCGGTCGTCCCGATGGTCTTGGGCAGGGCGAGAACGCTGCCCACGAGCAGGACCGGCAGGGTCGAGAGGCGCATCCAGAGGCGGCGGGAGCCGATCAGGACGTAGAAGATCAGGAGCAGGGCCCCGGCCTCGGCGTAGCGGCCCTGGCGGAAGGCGGATTCGAGGTAGAAGCCCATGGTGGGCAGGCCGATGAAGCCGAGCACCAGGGTCGAGCGCATGGCGCATTCGAACCGGTAGAGCGTGTAGTGCCGGAAGGCCGCGGCGACCTCCGGCAGGCGGGCGTAGGCGAACGCCGAGAGGGCGCCGGTCCCCGCCGGCAGGACCCGCAGGGCGGACAGATCCGCCTCCTCGATGATCTCCGAATAGACCTTGGCGCAGATGCCCGCATAGGGCAGCGCGATGGCGAGGATGCCGGTGGTCGCCGACAGGCCGAACACCTGCGTCAGCAGCAGCGCCCAGAACAGCTCGTGGACCGAGCGCAGGCCGGCGCAGGCGAGCCGCACGCTCCGGACCTTGGCGAACGGGATGGCGAGGACGAAGCCGGCCCCGGCCCCGAGCGTGACGCCGAGGATCGCGAAGGCGACGGTGTAGACGACGCTCCAGACCTCCACCGCCGGGAAGTCCGGGTGGACCAGGCCGGCGAGCAGGCGCTGCAGGTCGGCCCAGGGATGGAGGCTGGTGACGGCGAGGTCGGCCAGCAGCAGCGCCGCCGCCGCGCCGCCGACGAACCAGCGCGTCGCGGCGGCATAGCCGCGGCCCGCCGTCAGGCGGAGGACGTTCACGCGGCCTGCCCGTAGAACGGGGCGAGGGCCGCCTCGTCCAAGTCGCGGGCGGGCGCGTCGAGGACGATCCGACCCGCATCGAGGACGATGATCCGGTCCGTGTGCGCCAGCGCCAGGGCGATGTCGTGCAGCGCCAGGACGAGGGTCTGGTGGCGGGCGGCCATCCGCTCCAGGATCACGCCGCCCTGCCTGCGGTCCAGGGCCGAGACCGGCTCGTCGCCGATCAGGATCGGACGCCCGTTGTAGAGCGCCCGCGCCACCGAGACGCGCTGCTGCTGGCCGCCCGACAGCGCCCCGGCCTTGGCCCGGACCGCGTCGGCGAGCCCGACCTCCCCGAGGATCCCGCTGATCTCCGCGAGATCGGCGCGGGCCGGGAACGCCAGGGTTCGCAGGTTGTGCAGGGTCGAGCGCCGGTCGAGACGGCCCATGTAGACGTTGTGGAACACCGAGAGCGTCCGCACCAGGGCCGCTGCCTGCGGGATCAGGGCCACCCGCGGCTGGACCTGGGCGTGGATCAGCCCGAGCAGGGTGGACTTCCCCGCGCCGGATCGACCCATCAGCGCGACGCGCTCGCCCGCCCGGACGGTGAGGTCCACGCCGAACAGGACGGGCTTGCCGTCATAGGCCGCCGTCGCACCCGACAGGACGACTTCGGCTTCGGTTTGGGGCAGGCTCACGGCAGCGCGCGGCTCAATCCAGCAGGCCCGTGGATTTCGCAACGCGCTCCACCGGCTCGTAGGCGGCGTTGGTCACCGGGATGAACTTCGAGCGCGCGAAGGGCGCGAGGATCGCGGGATCGGTGATGCCGATCAGCGCCGCCTTCAACCGATCCGTGAACCCGGCCCCGTAGATCGTGTCGACATCGCCGCGCACGGTCCACTGATAATCCGGGAAGGGCGGGCTCTCCCAGATGATGCCGACCTCCTTCGGGTCGATCTTGCCGGCCTTGTTGTCGAGATCCCAGACCGAATAGTCCACCGCCCCGACCTCGAAGGCCCCGGACTGGACGAGCTGGATCGTGCGGCTGTGATCGCCGGAGAAGCCGACGCGGGAAAACACCTCCTCGGGCGTCTTGCCCGGGAAGGCCTCGCGGATGAAGTATTCCGGCATCAGCCGGCCCGAGGTCGAGGCCCGGGAGCCGAACGTGAAGGTCTTGCCGGCGATCGCCTTCGGGAAGTCGGCCGAGCGCGTCAGGCCCGTCTTGGTGTTGGCGATGAGGTAGGTCTTGAACGCCGCGTCCTCGGCGCCCTGCGCGATCGCCTGCGCTCCGGGCGCGGCCTTGCGCGCCTGCACCCCGGTGAAGCCGCCGAACCACGCGAGCTGGACCTGCCCGTTCGTGAAGGCCGTGACCGCCGCCGGGTAGTTCTTCACCGGGAGATACTTCACCGGCACGCCGAGCTTGGCTTCGAGGTAGGCGGCGACCTTGCCGAAGCGCTCGACGAGGCGGCTCTCGTCCTGATCGGGGATGCCGGTGAAGACGAAGGTCGGCTTGGCGCCTTGGGCGCCGGCGGCCTGGGGCAGCGCGAGGCAAGCCAACGCGCCCAGCAACGCCCGGCCCAATGTCCGTCTCAGCATCGAGTGCTCCCGTTCGGATTCCGACTGCGAACGACGCCATGCCGGCATCGATGTCCAATCAACTGACAGCTAGCCCATGTCTAGCGGAGCGCTCGGCGAAGCCTGCTGATGGCCCTCATTCGTGTCACCGCACCGCGCGGTTACCCATCGCAAAGTCGCATCGCTGCGGCAATCGGCCCGGCGGGCGCTGTCACGACTTCGGCCTGTTCGACTTCGGCCTTGGCGGCCGTCCCGGTGTAGAGAGTGAAGTCCGGCCGCGGTGTTCAATCTTACTGAAGATGTGATGTTACCGATGCGGCCTGCCGTGCGAAGGACGCCGTGACGCCCGAGATCGGGCGCCGGTCGCCCGATGGTGCCTGTCGAGATCAGGCGAGAGGATTCATGGCCATGGACGCCGGGACGCCGCACCCTCCGGAGCCGGACACCATCGCCCCGGCCCCGTCATTCGCCCTGGGCGTCGGGCTCACCAACGCGTGCAACCTCGCCTGTTCCTTCTGCTACCGCGATCCCGATCGCCTGGACCGGCTCGGACCGGAACAGCTGCGGACGGTGCTGGACAGCCTGCCGGTGCGCTCGGTCAATCTGGGGACCGGCGAGAACGGGATGCACCCCCAGTTCCCGCAGCTTCTCGATCTGCTCCGGGCCGAGCCGATCAAGCTCACGATCACGTCGAACGGGCACTCGATCGCCCTGATGGATGACGCGGCGGTGCAGGCCTTCGCCGACGTGGAATTCTCGATCGACTACCCCACCCGGGAGGAGCAGGACGCGCAGCGCGGGGCCGGCAACTGGGACCTCGTGATGGCGCAGGCCGCCCGCTGCCGGGCGCTCGGCGTCGGCGTCACCTTCATCGCCGTGATGATGCGGACCAATTTCGACCGGCTGCACGAGATCGCCGTCCTGGCCCGTGGCTTTGATGCGCCGCTGCGCATCAACGTCTACCAGGCGGTGCGTACGGACGCCTTCGCGCTCACCTATGAGGAATACTGGGACGGGTTCGCGCGCCTCTTCGCCGAGACCGACGCGATCGCCATCGGCGAGCCGCTCGTCCGGGCCATGGCGGGCCTCCCGGCGCGCCGGGGCGGATGCGGGGTCGGCACCGTGCGCGTCACGCCCCGCGCGACGGTGCAACCCTGCGTGTACTGGGGCGGCGCGGGCCAGAGCCTCGAAACCCTGCGTCAGGCCGGCAGCGCGATCGTCGCCACGGACCCCTTCGCGGCGGTCCGGGCCCTGCCGGAACCCTGCCGGGGCTGCGCCTACGAGGATTCCTGCCACGGAGGCTGCGCCGGGCGGCGGCGGCTGATGGAGCGGCTCGATCAGGTCGATCCCTACTGCCCGATCGTGCGCGGCGAGGTCCGGCCCCTGTCGGTCGTCATGGCCCCGGCCCGCGAACTGCCGAAGCTTGAGAGCGCCTGCACGACGATCGTCCAGGCGCGGCCCGCCCGTGGCTGATGCGCCCGCGGCGCTCGCCGGCCTGAGCCGGCTCGCGACGGCCTATGCGGTCATCCTGTGCGACGTCTTCGGCGTGCTCCACGACGCGACGCGGGCCTTTCCCGCCGCCGCCGACGCGCTGGCCGCCTTCCGGGCCGGCGGGGGCACGGTGATCCTGGTCTCGAACGCGGCCGAGCCCGGGACGCGTCTCAAGGAATCCCTCCGGGCCCGCGGGATCCCGGACGCCTACGACGACCTCGTGACCGGAGCCGACGTCGCCCGGAGCCTCCTCGATGCGGCGGGGGTCCGGCGCGTCCATCACATCGGACCGGCGCGCGACCGCGCCCTGTTCGAGGGTCTGCCGGTCACGCCGGTCCCGGTGGACGCGGCCGAAGAGATCGTCTGCACGGGCTATCCGGAGTGCGACGACGACCTCGGCGCGACCCTCGAAGCCGCGCTCCGGCGCGGCCGGCGCCTGCTCTGCACCAACCCGGATACGAGCCTGACGGTGGGCGCGACGCGCCTGCGCTTCGCCGGTCTCGTCGCCGAGCGCTACCGCGCCCTCGGGGGCCACGTCGTCGAGACCGGGAAGCCCGGTGCCCTGATCTATCGCCGCGCCCTGGACAAGGCCGAGCGGGCACGGGGTCGGCCCGTCGATCCCACGCGGGTTCTCGGGATCGGCGACACCGTCGCCCTCGACGTGGCGGGGGCGCTGGGAAACGGCTTCGCGGCGCTGCAGATCGGCGTTGCCCAGCCCCCGCCGGCGGACACGTCCGCCCGCCTGTACCGGATGCCCGCGCTTGTCTGGTGACAGGGGACCCGGCACGGTCCATCCACGATCACAACACCAGAGGTCTTGCCCATGGATACGCCCCCGGTTCGTCTCACCAGCCTCGCCCACGGCGGCGGGTGCGGCTGCAAGCTCGATCCCGCGGTGCTGCGCGCGCTCCTGGCCGACCAGCCGGTCGCGGGTCCCTTCGAGCGCCTGCTGGTCGGCAACGAGACCGCCGACGACGCGGCGGTCTGGGCCCTCGATGACGGCACCTGCCTGATCGCCACCACGGACTTCTTCACGCCGATGGTGGACGACCCCCACGATTTCGGCCGGATCGCCGCCACCAACGCCATCTCCGACGTCTACGCGATGGGCGGCAAGCCGATGCTGGCGCTGGCCATCCTGGGCATGCCGGTCGGCAAGATCGCCCCCGCGATCGTCGCCGAGATCCTGAAGGGCGGCGCGGCCACCTGCGCCGAGGCGGGCATCCCCATCGCGGGCGGCCACTCGATCGACACGCCCGAACCGATCTACGGCCTGGCGGTGATCGGCTCGTGCGACCGTGCCCATCTGCGGCGCAACGCCGATGCCCGCGCCGGCGACGTCGCCATCCTGACCAAGCCCCTCGGCGTCGGGATCTACTCGGCGGCGATCAAGCGGGAGGCCCTCGACGCCGCCGGCTACACGGATTTCGTCGCGACCACGACACGCCTCAACAGGGTCGGGGCGGATCTGGCGCGCGATCCGGAGGTCCACGCCATCACCGACATCACCGGCTTCGGCCTGCTGGGCCACGGCCTGGAACTCGCACGCGGCGCCGGCCTGACCTTCGTGATCGGCGGGGGCGGCATCCCGCTCCTGCCCCGGGCCGAGGCCCTGGCGCGGGAGGGCTTCGTCACCGGCGCCTCGCACCGGAACTGGGCGAGCTTCGGGGGGCAGGTCGTGCTCCCCGAGGGCCTGCCGGACTGGCGCCGGCACGTCCTCACCGATCCCCAGACCTCCGGGGGCCTGCTCGTGACCTGCACCCCGGCGCGGGCGGACGCGATCCTGGCCCAGTGCCGCGCCGCGGGCTTCGCGCAGGCGGCCGTGGTCGGACGGTTCGAGAACGGCCCGGCCGCGATCCGCGTCGAGGCCTGAGGGCATTGATGCCGCCCCGCGAGCCGGCGACCGCTCCGATCCTGCACGACAAGGCGCACGGAGAGGCCTCGGCGTTCACGCCCGAGAACCTGCTCCGCGAGGCCCGCCGGCAGCGCGGTCTGGGCGCAGGCCGAGTGCCGGCCCTGTGCGTCCTCGACCCGGACGGCGACATCGTCCGCCACCTCTGCGCGACCGGGCGGGCCAAGCCCGATCCCGATTGGGCCTGCTACCACAGCACCCTGCACCGGTTCGAGGAATCCGGGCGCGCGATCGGCATCGTCGGGTGCGCGGTCGGCGCGCCCTTCGCCGTGCTGGTGGCCGAGCAGATGTTCGCCTCCGGCTGCGAACTCCTGATCAGCATCACCTCGTCGGGACAGATCACGGCGCTGCGGGCACCGCCCTACTTCATCCTCATCGAGGCGGCCCTCCGCGACGAGGGCACGAGCTACCATTACCTGCCGCCGGGCGCGTTCGTCGACGCGCCGCGCGCCCTGGTCGCGGCCGTGGCGCCCGCGCTGACGGGGATCGGCGAGCCCGTCGAACGGGGTGCCACCTGGACGACCGACGCCCCCTACAGGGAAACCGAGCGGGCGATCGCGGCGGCCCGGGCGCGGGGGATTCTCGCGGTCGAGATGGAGGCGGCGGCCCTCTACGCGTTCGCGCAGGCGCGCGGCAAGGCCGTCCTGTGCTTTGCCCACGTGACCAACCAGATGGGTCAGGCCGGCGATTTCGAGAAGGGCGAGGCCAACGGCGCGACGACGGCGCTCCGCCTCGTCGCCGCCGTCGCGACCGCTCGGTTCCCGATCTAGAGAGCCACCGTCCGGAAGCCGGCGAACACGTCGCGGCGCTCCGGGCCGAAGAAGTTGCGGTAGGCGGTATCGATCATCCGCGCGCGGGTCGCCCAGGCACCGCCCCGCAGGACCTTGCGCGTTCCGAAGGCGGGCTCCGAGTATTCCTTGTAGGCGTCGGGTGCGAAGCCCGGGAAAGGCAGGAACGGGCTCGCCGTCCATTCCCAGACGTTGCCGAGCATCTGCCGGCAGCCCCAGGCGCTGTCGCCCTCGGGGTAGGCCGCGACGTCGACACAGCCGAGATGGCCGCCATCGAGGTTGGCGTGCTCCGGGGTCGGCGCACGGTCCCCCCAGGGATAGGGGCGCTTGGTGCTGCTCAATGTGCCGTCGGGCGTCGGCGCGCCAGCCGCTGCGGCCTCCCATTCAATTTCGGTGGGCAGTCGGCGGCCCGCCCAGCGGCAATAGGCGTTGGCCTCGTACCAGTTGACGTGGACGACCGGCTGATCGGGCGCCAGCGGCTCGTCCCGGTCGAACCGCCGGCAGGTCCAGTCGCCGCGCCCGTGAGGCGTCCAGTAGACCGGGTGCTCGGCACCGCATCCGTCGCGCCACCGCACGCCCTCGGCGTCCCAACAGGCGGGATTCCGATAGCCGCCATCCGCCACGAAGGCGGCGAACTCTCCGTTGGTCACCGGCGCGCGGGCGATGCGGAACGCCGCGACGGATACGGGATGCGCCCATTTCTCGTTGTCGAAGACGAAGCCGCCATCGGGCTCGGCGCCGAGCTGCCACGTGCCCCCGCCGACCGCGACGTCGCCCGGCCAGGGACCCGTCCCCGTGTCCCGGGCCGAGGCCGAGGCGGCGAAGGACGGCTGCGGGTAGCCCAGGGTCTGACGCGTGTAGGTAAAGGCCTCGTCGTGCATGTCCTCGTGGAAGATGACGAGCTGGTAGAGCTCGGCTTCCTGCGCCGTCGGCTCGCGGCCGTCGAGGCGCCGGACGAGCGCTTCCTGCACGCGGGCCATGTAGGCGAGGGTGTCGGGCAAAGCCGGAAGCGGGATCGACCAGCGCGTCGCGTGGGGCACCCGCGCGGAATCGTAGAGCCCGTCGGCTGCCACCAGTTGAGGCGGGGCCCGGTCGAGCCCGCGCAGGATGAAATGCTCGTGAAACCACGCGAGATGACCGATTTCCCACAGGAGGGGGTTCACGATCTCGCTCTGCGGGCCCATCAGACGCTCCTGATCGAGGCCCGACACCAGTTCGAGCGTCCGCGCTCTGGCATCCCCCAGCATCGCCACGAGATCGGCAGTCGAGACCTGTGCGCTCATCAAACGTCCCGGGATCCTGTCGCAACCATGAGAATCAGCCTGATCACACCGGCGGCGAGAACGTCGCGTGCCGGCAATCGGACCACGGCGATGCGCTGGGCGCGCATCCTCGGCGAACTCGGGCACCAAGTCGACGTGTCAACGTCCTACCCGGACGACGCCGACGTCGACATGATGCTGGCGCTTCACGCTTGGCGCAGCGCGGCGTCGATCGCGCGGTTCAAGGCGCGGTATCCGGATCGACCGCTCATCGTCGCCCTGACCGGCACGGATCTCTATCACGATCTGGCGGCCGACCCGGAGCCGACCCTGCGCTCGCTCGATCTGGCGGACTGCCTGATCGGCCTGCACGATGGCGTGCCCGATGCCCTCCCGGCGCGTCACCGCGGCAAGGTCGCGGTGGTCCATCAATCCGCCACCGCGCGGGCGCATCGCTGGCCGATGTCGGACGATGCCTTCGAGGTTCTCGTCGTCGCGCACCTGCGCTCCGTCAAGGACCCGCTCTGCGCGGCCCGTGCGGCCCGGCGCCTGCCGGCCCGATCCCGGATCCGGATCGTGCACCTCGGCGGCGCGCGGGATCAGATCTGGGCCGATCGGGCTCGGGAAGAGATGGCGCACAACCCGCGTTATCAGTGGCTCGGGGACCGGCCCGGCTCCCTGGTCCGGCGCTGGCTGACGCGGGCCCGGGTCATGGTCCTCAGCTCGCAGCAGGAGGGTGGCGCGAACGTGGTGTCGGAAGCGGTCGTCGCCGGCTTGCCGATCCTCGCCACCGACATCCCCGGGACGCGGGGCCTCCTGGGCCCGGAACATCCGGGCTATTTCCCGGTCGGGGACGATGCGGCCCTGGCTGCGCTGCTCCGTCGGGCCGAAGAAGAGCCTCGTTTTCTGGAACACCTGCACGCGTTCGGTGCGGAGCGGGCAACGCTCTTCACGCCCACCAGGGAGCGCGAAGCGCTTCATCGAATTGTCTCGCGCCTCTGAGCGACGCGCCCGACGTGATTGCGATGGGGCCACGGCTGCAACCCGGCGCAAGCTTGCGTGCGCCTCGTCGCCGTCGAACGTCTGTTCAGTCGCCAATGACCGCTTCCGGGATTTCCGACAGGCGGCATTGCATGTCGGCTGTGGGCGCGAAGCCGAAGGTCCGGTTCTGCGCGCGATGGCGATCCGGCGTGACGCAGTCTGGCCGAAAGCCGCCGGTCCGCTTCGGAGCGGACGAGGCGGCGAAGCGGACAGTCTGCGCGGCATAGTTGAATGCCTCCGAGTGCGCCTCTCATCGACGATGTCGCCGGGAACAGATCGCACTCGGGAAGCGCTGTTCCGAAAGCGTTGACTCAACCTGCTCCAGCAACGGGGAGATCGCCGTGGCCAAAGCCCTGCATATCCGCTTGAAATCCAAGCCGGGGAAGGAATCCGAGGTTGAGCAGCTACTCAGGGACATCTATTTGGCCGTCCAGCGCAAGCCACCGGCAACTCCGTGGTATGGCTACCGCTTGAACGAAAGCGTCTTCGGCATCTTCGAGGCCGCGCATGACGACTCCGACCGCGAGGCTCATCTGAAAGGCGAAGCCTCCGAGATCCTGAAGGAACGCGGCGCATCCATCCTAGCCGAACCAGCACAGGTAGAGCTGCTTGATCTCGTCGCCTTCCGCCTCGGCAGCACGATGACGACGCCTGTCTGAGGCAGACCGACCCAGTGGAAGCTCACGGATTAAGTTCGGCCGACCCTCACGGTAGGAAGGCCTCCGCACATGCAACGTTCGGTCAGGGCGTCAAAACCCGAAATTGCCCGGACCCTGGGACCGGCCGTCAAGACCGCCGCGACGCCACTGGCAGCCTCCAGCCTCGGTAAAGCGCCATCAGACGCAAGAAGACGCACAGCGCGAGCCCTGCGAAGGCGACGGGTGTCGCGGGCAGCGCGAGCCCATTGCCCGCGACCACGACCGAACCGCCCGCCACTGCGGCGACGGCATAGATCTCCGAGCGCAACACGGTCGGGACCTGTGCCGTCAGGCTGTCGCGCACCATCCCGCCCCCGACGCCGCTGATCATCCCCAGGACGATCGCCACCGGCCAGTTGATCCCATGATCCAGCGCCTTCTGGGTCCCAGCCACGGCGAAGACCCCGAGTCCGACCGCGTCGAAGAAGAGGACCGGGCTGTGTAACCGGTCGAAGATCTGAGGGAAGCGGAAGACCAGCAGCCCGGCCACGATAGTGAGCGCCAGGTTGTGCCAGCTCGCGATCGACGCGGGTGGAATGGCGCCGATCAGGACGTCCCGCGTGATGCCGCCGACCACCGCCGTGACGAATGCGAGCACCAGCACTCCGAACAGGTCGAGGCGCCTTTCCACGCCCAACGCCGCCCCGCTGATGGCGAACACGAAGGTCCCGACGAGGTCGAGCACCCGGACCAGCAGGACCGCCGGCTCCATGCCGGTCACGCTGTTGCTGTCCCGTCGGCCAACCAGGCGCCTGCGGCGGCGAGCATCGCCTCGACGCCGGTGCGCAGCGTGGGGTGGATGACCGGCGCGAAGTCCGGTGCGTGGTTGGCCGGCAACTCGTCGAGCTTTCCCGCCTTCTCCGCCGCCGCGTACCGCTCCGGATCTATACCGCCAACCACCCAGAACACCGCGGGTACGTCCCAGGCGGCGCCGAACAGGCCGAAGTCCTCGCTCGCCGTGGCAGGCTCGATCTCGTGTACCTGATCCGCGCCGAACCGGACCTCCAGGGCGGCCACCACCTTCCGCGTTGCTGCCTCATCGTTGCGGGTCAGGGGATACTCGCTCAGGATGCTGAACTCGGGCGGCTTTTGCGCGCCTGAGGCCGTAGCCTCCGCCTCCAGGATGCGCTTGACCGCTCCGAGGACGCGAGTGCGCACCTGGTCTTTGAACGTACGCACGTTCAGGCGCAGGAGCGCCTGGTCTGGGATCACGTTCTCGCTCATTCCCGCGCGAAGCGTTCCGACCGTGACCACGGCGCTGTCGGTCATCGCGATCTCGCGCGACACGACCCCCTGCAAGCGCATGACCGCGGCCGCGGCCATCACCACTGGGTCGATGCTCTTCTGGGGCATCGATCCGTGGGCCCCGCGACTGAACAGCTTCACCTCCCAACTATCGCCGGCAGAGAGCATGGTCCCGACACGCCAGCCGATCTGACCGGCGCTGAGCGGCATCACGTGCTGGCCCAGCGTGACGTCCGGCTTCGGGAAGCGCTTGACCATCCCGTCGGCAATCATAGCGCGGGCGCCCTGCGCCGTTTCCTTCCCGGGCTGAAACACGGCTATTACCGTGCCGCGCCAAGCGCCGCGGTTCCCGGCCAGGATCCGCGTCGCACCCATCAGCCAAGCCACGTGCATGTCGTGGCCGCACGAGTGCGCAATCGCGGTGGACTGGCCGAAACGGTCGGTGCCGATCGCCTCGCTGGCATAAGGCAGTCCCGTGCTCTCCTCGATCGGCAGCGCGTCCATATCGGCGCGCAGCAACACCGTCGGCCCGTCGCCATTGCGCAACAGCCCGACCACGCCCGTGCCGCCTACGCCCTCGGTGACATCGTAGCCCTGCTGCCGCAGCCAAGCGGCGGCGATGCCGGCCGTGCGGTGTTCCTGCATCGACAGCTCGGGATGGGCGTGGATGTCCTTGTACACCTCCTCAAGTTTCGCGAGCAGGTTGTCCGACGGGGCGGGAAAGGCGCCTGTCGCGTGGGCGTTCGCACCGGCATCGACCGTCATGATTACCTCCGTCTGCGTTGGTCATCGCAGTCCGCCGCAGGCGCAACCGGATCGCACCTGAAACCTTCTGGCTCCGCCTGGGTCAGCGTCAGGATCTCCCGGGCAAGCCGCAGCGCGTCGTTCGCCGGGAGTGCATCGGGGTCTTCGACGAGCGTGAGGAGCTGCAATAGGTGGGCGCGCCGCGCGAGGTTCAAGCCCTCCAAGCCCTCGGAACACAGCAAGCACATCGTCATGTTCTCCGGCTGGGGCAGACGTCGGCGCCGTGTGGCCGCCCCGGATAACAATCAACACTCCGGAAGGTTTACCGCGAGGCCCGCCAAGCTCGTTTCTTTATACTTGGCGCTCATCTCCTCGCCGGTCTGGCGCATAGCGGCGATGCAGTTGTCGAGAGGCATGAAATGCGAGCCGTCGCCGCGCAAGGCCAGTGATGCAGCCGCGACCGCCTTCGTGGCCCCGATGCCGTTGCGCTCGATACAGGGAACCTGAACCAGGCCAGCGACCGGATCGCAGGTCATCCCGAGATGATGCTCCAGCGCGATCTCGGCCGCGTTCTCGACCTGAGCGGGCGTGCCGCCGAGCACAGCGCACAGCCCTGCCGCCGCCATCGCGCTGGCGGAGCCGACCTCGCCTTGGCAGCCGGCCTCCGCGCCCGAGATCGAGGCGTTGTGCTTGATCAGCCCGCCCACAGCTGCGGCTGTCAGAAGGAAATCCGAAACCCGGGTCAGGTCCGCACCGATGCAGTGGTCCAGGTAATATCGGATCACCGCGGGCACGACGCCGGCGGCTCCGTTGGTCGGCGCGGTCACGACCTTGCCTCCGGCCGCGTTCTCCTCGTTGACGGCCATGGCGTACACGCTCAGCCAATCCGTCATGCTGTGGGGCTGCGCCGTGTTCGAGCCACGCTCGCGCTCGAGCTGGTCCCGAATGCGCTTGGCCCGGCGCTTGACGCGAAGGCCGCCGGGCAACTCGCCCTCCAGTGACAGCCCACGCTCGACACAGTCGTTCATGGCCTGCCAGATGCGCGCGAGGCCAGCATCGACCTCCTCGTCCGGACGGCCAACGGCCTCGTTCGCGCGCTTCATGGCGGCGATCGACAAGCCGCTCTCGCGCGCCATCCGCAACATGGTCGCGGACGTCTCGAAGGGATAAGGCCAGAGCCGCGGGTCCGTGGCCTCGGAGGGCGGCGGCAGTTCGGCGTCGCGTTGCGCGGCGGTGACGATGAAGCCGCCCCCGATCGAGTAGTACGTCTCCGACAGAACCGGCTCGCGATCCGCGTTCAGGGCGGTGAAGACCAAACCGTTGGCATGTCCGGGCAGCGGAGGGCCGTAGTCGAAGATGACCGAGGTCGCGGGATCGAAGCTCAGGACCGGGAGCTCCGCTGTCACCAAGCGCTTGGATTCGCGCAGATCCTCAAGCCTACGCTCGGCTTCGTCGACCTCAAGATCGGCGGGTCGATAGCCGAGGAGGCCGAGCGCGACAGCACGGTCGGTGGCGTGCCCCCTCCCGGTGAACGCGAGCGAGCCGTGCAGTGTCACCCGGATCGCAGCGACCTTGCCTCTCGCGTCAGCCGCCCGCAGGAGGTCGAGAAAGTCGGCCGCCGCCGTCATCGGCCCCATCGTGTGCGACGAGGACGGGCCTATGCCAAGCTTGAACACATCGAAGACGCTGAGGAACATCGGCCTTGCCTGTTGCTTCTGTTTAACCGTGATTTCGCGCCTAGAGAAACATAAGATCTCGCATAAATAGGCGGCTAGATTAGAGGTCAGGGTCAATCCCGCCTGCGAGTATTAGGATTAGGTGCGCCGCCCGTTTACGCGGAGCCCACGCCTCCGCCTGTTCGAGACTCCAGGGAGATCGGCTGGGGTCATCTCCAATTTAATTTGCAGCCTATTACATAGTATGCTATCGAAATGTCAACGCATTTTCGGAGGGCGCGTTCCATCGGAGTTGAACCGGGAGGTGCCACGTGGCCGCTCAGGACCTGCGCCAGCTACATCAAGCCTACACCCACGCCCTGCTTCTGACCGGGCGTCAGTGGCGTCGCGTCGCCGACATGGCGGCGGACCGGCATGGGATCTCGGAGGCGAAGGCGCTCCCCCTCGTGATGATCGGGCGCATGGGAGGTGAGCCTCGCCAGAACGCACTGGCCGAGGCAGTCGGAATCGAGGGACCGTCGCTGGTGCGCCTCCTCGACCAACTGGAAGCGGGTGGACTGGTCGTCCGCAGGGAGGATCCATCGGACCGTCGCGCGAAGGTGCTCAGCCTCACGCCGGCCGGCACGGCGGTGGTCGAGCAGATGGAGGACGATCTCGCGCGCTTGCGCGAGGCGATGTTCGCCGCCGTGAGCGCCGCCGATCTGGAGACCGGCCTGAGGGTATTCCGCGCCATGCAGCACTTCGCCCGTGAGGCGGCCGTGGCCGGTGCCGCCGGGGTCGAGGCGCTGCGTGAGGAGGCAGCGGAATGACCATTCCAGGCTGGCGCGACTGGGCCTTCGCGATCAAGACCTTCGCCGCGGCCATGCTGGCCCTGTACCTGGCGTTCTGAATCGACCTGCCACGGCCCTATTGGGCCCTGGGCACCGTCTACATCACGAGCCAGGTGCTCGCGGGTGCCACGCGCTCGAAGGCACTTTACCGGGTGCTCGGTACCCTGCTCGGAGCGGTGGTGACCGTCGCCCTCGTGCCGAACCTCGTGAACGCCCCGGAGCTCCTGACGCTCGCCATCGCGCTCTGGGTGTCCGTCTGCCTGTACTTCTCGCTGCTGGACCGCACCCCGCGCAGCTACCTGATGATGCTCGGCGGCTACACGGCGGCCCTGATCGGCTTCCCGTCCGTTGGCGAGCCTGCGGCGATCTTCGATACCGCGGTCGCCCGGGCCGAGGAGATTACGCTCGGCATCCTCTGTGCCAGCCTCGTGAACACGGTCGTGCTTCCCCATTCGGTGGCACCCGTGATCACCGGCCGACTGGAGTTCTGGCTCCGCGACGCGCGCGGCTGGGTGGTGGACGTGCTCGGGCGCGCCCGGACGGCGAAGGACACCCAGGCCAAGCGCCTGCGGCTGGCCTCGGACGCCGTCGCCTTCGACGCGCTGGCGACGCCCCTGCGCTACGACATGACCGGAGCGGAGCGGTCAGTCGAGGCCATGGCGACGCTGCGGCAGCACATGCTGATGTTCCTGCCCATCGCCTCGGCGGTCTCGGACCGCATCGAGACCCTGGAACGGGCGCTGCCGCACCGCCTGCGCGCACTTCTCGACCACGTGGCCGCATGGCTCGCCTCGGGAACCACCGACCCGGCCGAGGCCGCCCGGCTCATCCCATGACGCGGCTTCTCGCCCTCTCGTTCCGTCTCCTCGTGACCCTGGCGATGGTGGCCGTGGCCGTCGTCGTCGGGCTGGCCTTGTGGGACTACTACATGGAGGCGCCCTGGACCCGGGACGGGCGCGTGCGGGCCGACGTAGTCGGGGTGGCGCCCGACGTCTCCGGTCTCGTCACCGAGGTCCTGGTCGAGGACAACCAGATGGGGAAGCGCGGCGACGTCCTGTTCAAGATCGACCCCGAGCGCTTCACCCTGGCGCTGCGCCAAGCCGAAGCGATGGTGGAGGGCAAGCAGGCCAACGCCGAGCAGACGGCGGCCGACTACGTCCGCTACAGCAAGCTGAGCGATGCCGCCGCCTCCCAGCAGAGGGTCGAGGCGGCCCGGGCTTCCCACCTGGAGGCCAAGGCGGCGTACGGCCAGGCGGTGGCCGACCGTGATCTGGCCAAGCTCAATCTCGAACGCTCCGCGGTGAAGGCGTCGGTCAACGGGCGGATCACCAACATGGAGCTTCGTCCCGGCAACTATGTCAGCACCGGCAAGGGCGTGATGGCCCTGGTCGACAGCGACACGCTCCGGGTCGAGGGCTATTTCGAGGAGACCAAGCTGCCGCGCATCCATGTCGGCGACAGGGCGAGCATCCGGCTCATGGGGGAAGACGGAAACATCACCGGCCATGTCGAGAGCTTCGCCGGCGGCATCGAGGACCGGGAGCGCACGGCCGGCGCGAACCTGCTCGCCAACGTCAACCCGACCTTCGCCTGGGTGCGGTTGGCCCAGCGCATCCCAGTGCGGATCAAGCTGGACGAGGTCCCCGACCAGACCCGGCTGGTTTCCGGCCGCACCGCGACCGTCGCGATCGAGCCCAACGGCGAGGAGCCCCGGTTCGACCCGTTGGGGTTTTTACGACGCGCGCCGGCCTCCCCCGCCCCGCAGGTCAGCCGGCGTTGAGCCTCGACCGGCGAAGCCGCCTCGCATTCCCGAAGATCCCCAGGCCGGAGACGAGCCATGACGAACCCAGCATCCGCCACCGACGGATCGGACATGGTCCTCGCCCGAGCGCCGTACCGGATCGGCGCGGTGACGCTGGTCGCGCACGACGCCGACACGCTCGCCCGCTTCTATTGCGACGCGGTCGGGCTCGACGTGATCTTCCGCGAGGCTCGAACCGTGCGGCTCGGCGATGGACTTGACGCAAAACGGCCCATTACAGAAGAAGCAGCCTTACCCACAGGCCAACGCCTATGCCTTCGTGAGCTATGCCGCCTGTCCGGTCAAAACGGGGTGCGGTTCAAACCCGGAGCCTCATGCGTAGGCCACATATCGGAATTGCTGAATACATCGTGGTCATAGGTATTGTGCGATGCCACATATGGCGCACCGCAAACGCCGCATGGGACTACGCCGATGTCCGAACTGCTCCCCTACTGGACCGTCATTACCGCTGGGGCCGCGCTTTTCTCGATGGCGTACTTTGTGGCTTACTTTAAGAACCTAGAGGCTGATACTCCTGCTCGCCTGATTGGCGCTGGCAATGAGAACGGTCCGACCTCCGTCAAGCGCGCGGCCTGATCGGCGCCTCGCCCCTCCTGATCGACGCGGTCACTAACTCCTCTTCATGCTACTGAGCAATGCCGGGCGCATTGTGAGTGGATACGAGCAGACATTCTCGGGATCGCAGCTGAGAGCAGCCAGCGCCTCGATGACGCCTCGGCGCATCTTGATGGGCGGCTCGGCGCGATGACGCCCATGCGGAACGCGGTGATCCGTGATTCCCTTGACGGCCCCGATCTGGACTCTCTGATCTGGGAGGAACTCGCGAGCGTGTGCGCTGACGATCCCTCGCGCGCTCGGCTGGACGGCTCGACTGTGCTGTTGCACCCGCGTGCGGCCGAGCCCCTGGCCCTTCACGAGCTGACCGCGAACGCGCGCAAGTAGGCGGCGTTATCCACGTCATCTGGCTGCATCACGGCGACGTGGCGGTTGGATGACAAGGATCGCATGCCGAACTTGGGGCCCGACTGGCGGGATAGTGGCCTGCGCCTCAACCCGAACGCGGCAGCGCGCAGAGGCTTTGGTCGTGTGGGACTGGAGAAGTTGCTAGGGCCTTTCGTCACCTGAGGTGATCGAAGGCTGCGGCGAGGCAGAGGACGCCGCTGAAGCTGGCGGCAGTCTTCTCGTAGCGCGTTGCAACGGCTCGCCACTCCTTGAGCCTTGCCCAGAGCCGTTCGACGATGTTGCGGTTGGTGTCGATCCAATCCGGGCAACGCGCGGGAGCCGCGTTGCGCTTGGACGGGATAGCGGGCTTTGCCCCGGCGTCTCGGACGTGCTGCCGGAAGCGATGGCTGGAGTAGCCCCGATCCGCGACGACCCATCGCGGAACGCTCGGCAGTTGGTCGAGCAAGGGCAGCGCGTGGGGCAGTTCATGGGCCTGCCCCGGTGCGATCCGAAAGGCGATCGCGCGGCCTGCGCCGTCGGCGATCACGCAGCCCTTGGACCCATACCCGCCACGCGATCGGCCAAGAGCTTCACGATCGTCTCGCTCGGCTGCAGATCCCCCTTTTCGCAGCCCCGGCCGCCTTCTGATGTGCACGCATGTTGGTGCCGTCGAGGAACACCATGCCCAGCCGAACGCCGCGCTCCTGCACGAGAGCAAGCAGACGCTCCCAGACCCCAGCGCGCGACCACCGGATGAAGACCTGCGCCGCACGCCACCACGGCCCCGTCTCGTGCGGGATTGCACGCCACTTGGCGCCGTTCTGATGTCGCCACAGGATTGCTGAGAGCCTGCGTCGCAGGTCTTGCGGTCGTGTCTTCGCCTTCGGCCGACACGCCTCAACCAGCGGCTCCAGAACAGCCCAGTGCGCGTCGCTCAGCATCGTCCCTCCTCAGGTCGAGGGCACAAAACGCGTGCTAAGCCAGATGGTTCAGGCTCGATCCGTCACACCACATCCCGGGACCATACAGCGTGCCGGTCACTGCATCTCGCGATACATCCATCAGCCGCTCTGTGATGGGCGCCGTAAACAAGCATTAACGCTGCGCAGGCATCGTTCCGGGTCTGATCGATTGGCCGTTCGGACCAACGAGGTCCGCCCAATTGCGACGGGAGATAACCGGTCCATGCCCCGCCTGCTCGAACTGCTGCGCTGGAAACTTCAGGTGCTTTTTGCATGGAAGCCAAGACGTGCTCAGTTGCTGCCCCTGATCCTGGGGATATACGCCCTGGCGGGTTGGGGAGCCTACGCGAATAAAGCTTCGGCCAACCGCGATCTCACGACGCAGGTCAGCCTCCTTCAGACGGAGCGCGACGGGTTCGTGGGCCGCCAGAAAGAGCTGGAGCAGGCGAACATCGACCTCGTTCGTGAGTGGCAAGACAAACTCGCCACTGCTCGCGCAGAACTCGGCCAAGCTCTTGCGGCCCGTGACGCCGCGAAGGGGCAGCTTGCCGGTTCACAGCGCGAGCTCACCGCTGCGAAGAAACGCTTCGATCACGCGCGTGATCGCGTATCCGAGACGGGCAGCATCAAACCGGCCGAGCCGTCGAAGAAGGCCGCGAGCAAGCCATAGGGCCGCCCGACAGGTCGGCCTTCGGCGTGGTGAGCTCGGACCCACGCTGTTGTCCTTGAGGCAAAGCCTCAGGAAGTCTGGGTGGCGAAGCCGTGCCGTGCCCCGCCCGCCGCGATACATCGCGGCCTCCGACGGTAGACCAATGGTGAGCCTCAGGACCGAGACAGGAAAGCGGTGACCCGAGGCGTCGACAGCGTCGCGCGTGTGCTGGAGGGCACCGGTGAATACCGAGTGCCGCTGCGTCTCAGACCATTCGTCGGGTGCGTTGCCGACGCGGCCGGTCAGCGGATCGATGACACGAGAGCCGCGCGTTGGGGGCGGCTGACGGTGCAAAGTCCGAGCGCCTGAGCCAGACGCGTGCGTGCATTGATGTCAGTGGTCCACCCCGCTACGTGGCAGCCTCACAGAGATGCCCAGATCCTCGATCAACCTGTCAAACCCATCCTGATGACCTCGCCTTGAAGGAGGCGCCCATGAGCGGCGAACCGGAGACCGTCGCGACGCGCCTGTGGCGCGACCGGGTGCAGGTTCGGGAGCAAGAGCGCAACGAGGCGCTCGCGCGCGCGCGGGTCGCTGAGGAAAAGGTCGCCCTGCTCAGCGCCGAGAATGACCGCCTCGCCAGCGAGGTCGCACGCCTGCGGGCCCTTCTCGCGCCCGATGAGCGACGAGCCCGTGCCGAGACAGAGAAGCAAATGGAGGCTGTCCGGCTGGCGCTGCTTTCTCTGCTGGACAGCGCCGCTGCCTGAGCGGAAGCGCAGGGACTCGGCCGTGGCTCCCGCCCGACGCGACAGCGAGGCGGTGCGGAGAAGGCGGAAGGATGATCACCCCCAGCAGCCTGCCCATTCTCGCTTTCCCGACGCGAGCCGCTTGGGACGGATGGCTCTCCGATCAGGGCGCGACTTCGTCCGGCGTCTGGATCAAGTTCGCAAAGAAGGGCTCAGGCCGGGCAACCCTGAGCAAGGCCGAGGCCATCGAGGTGGCGCTCGCCTACGGCTGGGTGGATGGCCAGCTCGGCAGATTCGATGACCAGTTCTGGCTGGTTCGCTTCACGCGGCGCGGTCCGCGCAGCCGGTGGTCGCAGGTGAACCGCGAGATTGCCAAGCGGCTCCTAGCCGAGGGACGTCTGGCCCCGGCGGGCCGCGCCGCGGTCGAGGCGGCCCAGAGGGACGGCCGCTGGGAGGCCGCTTACGCGCCGCAGAGCCGGGCTGAGATCCCGGACGACCTGCGGGCCGCCCTCGATGCCAATTCCGAAGCGGCCGGGTTCTTCGCTGACCTGACCGGCGCGGATCGCTACGCGGTGATCTATCGCGTGAACGACGCCCGGACTGCGAAAACACGGGCCGAGCGCATCGCCACGTTCGTCGGAATGCTGGCACGCGGCGAGGCCCCTCACGCGTCGCGCAGGCGCGACACCGGCGGCACACGGGCGGACCGGCAGACATGAGCGTCAGAGCATGACCGTCTATGTCGCCCTCGTGCGCGCCGTAAACGTTGGCGGCTCGGGCAAGCTGGTCATGCGGGACCTGATGCACCTCTGCGAGAACGTGGGCTTCCAGCATGTCCGGACATACATCGCCAGCGGCAACGTCGTGTTCGAAAGCGATCTCACGGAAGCCGGGGTGAAGACGGCCCTCGAAACCCGCCTGCGCGCCCAGGCCGGCAAGGCCGTGGGGGCGATCATCCGCACCGGAGCCGAGATGGGCGCGGTGTCGGCCTCCAATCCGTTTCCCGATGGGGGCCCGGCCCGCACGGTCGCCATCTTCCTCGACGCGCCGCCCGCGCCCGATGCCCTCGACGCCGTCAGCGGTCGGCAAGGTGAGGAGCTTCGGCTCGGCTTGAGAGAGATCTACGTTCACTACGGGGCGGGAATGGCGCGCTCCAAGCTGCGGATTCCGGCAGCACGGGAGGGCACGGCCCGCAACATGAACACGGTCGCGAAGCTTGCCTGCATGGCGAGATCCCTCGCAAGCCCATGATGGCCGCCAGGGCTTCTGCCATGAGTGCGGCCAGGGCTGCCGCGTTGCCCCCGGACTGCCGATGGCTGTCCTGAAGTGAACCGCTTTCGAAGGCTTGGCCCATGACCGATCTGCCGCCGCTCGACTCCGTGAGCCTTCCTGCCGGCATCCGTGCGCGATTCGTCGAGGGCGTGAACGGCCTGCGCATGCACCTGCTCGAAGCCGGTCATGAGGAGCCCGGCCGGCCTTGCCTGCTGCTGCTGCACGGCTTCCCGGAATTGGCCTATTCCTGGCGCAAGGTCATGCCCGCTCTCGCGGATGCGGGCTATCACGTCCTTGCCCCTGATCTGCGCGGGTACGGACGAACAGCGGCGGGGCCGGTCGCCTATGAGGCTGACCTCGCGCCGTTCCGGATGCACAACCTGCTGCTCGACCTGCTCTGCCTGCTCGGGGCACTCGGCCGCGACCGAGTCACGGCCGTGATCGGGCACGACTTCGGATCCTGGGTCGCGGGCTTCTGCGCCCTGGCCCGGCCCGACGTGTTCCGATCCGTTGTCCTGATGAGCGCCCCCTTCGCCGGCGCGCCCACCTTCGACGCCTTGGCCGGCAGCCTGCAACCGCCTGCCGAGGACCCGATCCATGCGGCGCTCGCCGCGCTGCCGCGCCCGCGCGTGCACTACCACCGCTACTTCGCCTCGCCCGCGGCAGCCCCGGAGATGGACGGCAGCCCCGAGCAGGTCGCTCCATTCCTGCGTGCCTACTTCCATCACAAGAGCGCGGACTGGCCGGGCAACCAGCCGCATTCCCTCGCGCGCTGGACGGCCGAGGCGCTGGCGGTGATGCCGACCTACTACGTCATGGATCTGGGCCGGAGCATGCCTGAAACGGTCGCGCCCGAGGGGCCGGCGGATGGGGGCGCTGGGTGTGCGTGGCTGACGGAGCGAGAACTCCGCGTCTACGCGGCGGAGTACGCGCGAACCGGCTTCCAAGGCCCGCTGCAGGGCTACCGCTGCCGCATGGACGGAAGCCTCGCCCGCGACCTCGGGCGGTTCGCGGGGCGGTCCATCGAGGGGCCGGCGCTTTTCGTGGCGGGACGCAGCGACTGGGGGCCCTTCCAAGCGCCCGGCGCGCTGGAGCGCATGAGCGCGCGGGCCTGCGTGCATTTCCACGGGTGCCATTTCGTGGAGGGGGCCGGCCACTGGGTCCAGCAGGAGCAGCCGCAGGCTGTCACCGATCTGATCCTCGGCTTCCTGCGCGACAGAACCGGCGATTAAGAACCTCTCGCAAAACGCCCGCAGCACCGTCGTGGCCGAAGGAAGGGCGCCCGGTGATCGGGAATACTATGAGGCGCTCTGAGCCGCCCGGCGATCGCACACGGTCGAGTCGAGGGGCGGCCTGGCGCCTGTGCCCGCACATGCGCCGGCCCGATCTTCCGATCGGGCGACGCCGCGCACCGCACCCGGCTGGTCCCGCTCATTTCGCCATCGCCGCCCTGGCGGCCTGGATCTTCGCCTTCACTGCTTCGAGGTTGAAGCTCGCGCCCCGCTGCATCGGGGGGAACTCGATGGCCGTCATCGCAAGCTTCTCCACCTCCTGTTGGACGAAGGTGTATCGCCAGAATTCGTAGAGAAACCAGTTCATATAGTTCTGTGTGCCGGTCTTGGTCCCGTTGTCGGGCCAGCCCGTGCGCTCGAAAGGGTCGAGCCGGAGGTTGGTGATGTAAGGGACATCCGGTTTGGTCTTGTCCCCGAGCCACCCGGCAGGTTGATCGATGAAACGGTATTTGTAATCGCCGATCCGTACGGCTCCGAGCTCGCTCTCGCCGAAATACCAGATCTCGTTGCGCCTCGACGGGCCCTTGCCGGTGATCAGGTCCATCTGATTGTAGCCGTCGAGATGCACCTTATAGCTCGCGTCGCCGATCTTCTTGCCCCTCTTGAGTTCCTCGCCGATGTCAGGATCGCCCGCTGCGGCGACCAGCGTGGGGAACCAGTCGAGGCCGGAGATGATGTCGTTCTCGACTTTCCCGGCGGGGACCCTGCCAGGCCAGCGGATCATCGCCGGAGCCCGGAAGCCACCTTCCATGACCGTGCCCTTCGATTGCGCGAACGGGGTTTGGCCGCCGTCCGGCCAGGTGAAGACCTCGGTGCCGTTGTCGGTCGTGAAGACCAGGATCGTGTTATCGTCCACGCCCAAGTCCGTCAGCTTCTTCATCACGGACCCGACGACGTCGTCGAGTTGCGCCATGCCGGCTTCATGGATGGTCCAGCCGTTCTTCGAGTTGCGCAGGGCCTGATACTTTGGCGACAGGTGGGTGGTGACGTGCATGCGGGTGGGATTGAGCCACACGAAGAACGGCTTGCCGTCGGCCTTGGCCTTGTCGATGAAGCCGAGTGCCAGGTCACGGATCTCGTCGTCCACCGTCTCCATCCGTTTGGGATAGAGCGGTCCGGCGTCCTCGATCCTCTGCTTGCCGACCACACCCCAGCGCGGGTCGTCTGTGGGATCGACGACGTCCGTCGCCCAGGAATGGATCATGTTGCGTGGGCCGACCCGGCTCAGGAGCTCCTGCGGGTAGCCGGGATGGGCAGGGTCCTCCATCGCGTCGAGATGGTAGAGGTAGCCGAAGAACTCGTCGAAGCCGTGCACGGTGGGCAGGAACTCGTTCTTGTCGCCCAAGTGGTTCTTACCGAACTGCCCGGTGGCGTAGCCCATTCCTTTCAACACCGTGGCGATGGTGACAGCCGCGGCGGGTATTCCGATCGGGGCGCCGGCTTGGCCAACCGTCGTCATGCCGGTGCGGATCGGCAGCTCGCCGGTGATGAAGGCGGCGCGCCCGGCGGTGCAGCTTGCCTCGGCGTAGTAGTCGGTGAACAGCATCCCCTCAGAGGCCAGCCGGTCCAGGTGGGGCGTCCGTCCCGCCATCATGCCGCGGTGATAGGCCCCGATATTCCAGATGCCGATGTCGTCGCCCATGATGACGACGATGTTCGGCTTCTGCTCCGCCGGGGCCGGCTGCTGCTGGGCCTGAGCTGCCGCCGTCGGCGGTCGCGACACCAGCCCGGCGGTCGCCAGAAGCGACGTGCCGGCGAGAAGCATGTTCCGGCGGCTGAAACCGTTGTCCGGCTCGGATCCCGTTTGATCCGCCTGCTGCGCGTCGCCGTGGGTCATGATCGATCCCCCTCTCTCAGGACGCATCGGAAGCCGACATGGCTCATGGACGTGTCGACCGGCTGCGCGTGCCGGGCCGCGGGGCGATAGCGGCGGCAATAGTTCGGCGCGCACAGGTGCGAGCCGCCCTTCACGACCTTGCAGGGGATCCGAGCCTGCGGATTGCGCGGGTCGAAGCTGTCCTCCTCGCTCCCGCCCTGCGGGTTCCGAGGCACGCAGCAAGCCTTGGACGCATCGGCCGGATGCGTCGGCCGGTACCAATCCGACGTCCACTCCCAGACATTGCCGATCATGTCGAAGAGTCCGTAGCCGTTCGGCGGGAACGCGCCGACGGGCGTGGTGCGCTTGTCGGCTTTGGGGGCGGTGTTGAGGTGCGGGAAGTCGCCCTGCCACGTGTTGGCCATCAGGCGTCCTGCGGGCGAGAACGCGTCACCCCAGGCGTATTCCGCGCCGTCGAGACCACCGCGAGCCGCGAACTCCCACTCAGCCTCGGTCGGAAGTCCCTTGCCGGCCCACGCGGCGTAGGCCTCGACGTCGCGCAGCGCGACGTGAACGACGGGATGATCGTCGAGGCCCTTGAGCGAGCTGCCTGGTCCGTAGGGATGCCGCCAATTCGCGCCCCTCAGAAAAATCCACCACCGGGTCCAGTCGCGCGTGTCGCCAGGCTCGCGTGGCGGTGAGAAGGTGAGCGAGCCGGCATAGAGCATGTCCGGCCGTGCGCCCGGATAATCCTCGGGATCCGGGGGGCTCTCTGCGACGGTCCGGTAGCCGGTCGCGCGGACGAAATCCTTGAAACCGCGGTTGGTGACCGGATTCCTGTCGATCCAGAAGCCGTCCACGGTCACGCGGCGGGCCGGCGCCTCCTCGGGATAGTGCCTGTCCGATCCCATGCGGAAGGTCCCGCCGGGGATCCAGCACATGCCGAGGCGAACATCCCGCCTTGTCGCGGGAACAGGCCTGTCAGATGCAGTCGGAGAAGCGCCAGCCATTTCGCACTCCCGTCCGCTAGGGATGGTCCTTTGCGCCCAGCGCTGGCGTGAGACAGTTCGATACTGTGTGATGTCTCCGAGATGTGCGCCTGGAGATTCGAACCCTGAAGGGAAGCTACATCTGAAGGCACGTCAGCAAGGCGACGTAACTGGGTGGTCCGCCGATGCTAACCTCTCGGACACAGCTTTCACGGCGCTGCGCTGTGAAGCCGGACCATTGCTGCTCAAGCTGTGTGCGGGCCAGGGTCTCGTCATGCGTGCAGCCCTGATCGGTCGTCTGGGCGCTTTGACCGAGCGATGGCGCCTCGCCGCAGATCGCCTTGATGCTGAAGCGCGGCACGTTCTCGGCTTGCGCAGTCGTCGCGGCGAGAAGTGCTGGAAGCAGCAGGCCCACTGGCTTCAACATCGACTGCCCTCCTCGGCTGGACTTCGATGCCATTGACTTTCTCATCCAACGCCGGATGAGTTGGGCTGACTCGGTCTGATCCGCGTGAGCTGACGCTCCGCATAGACCGACAGGTCGCTTCGCCGCGTCTGTGATCGGTGTCGGATCGATAGTGAATCGGCGATATAGTAGGCGTTCGATATTGAATTGTGTCAAGTGGAGGCAATGAAATATCTTGTCGTGGAACGCGAAGCTTGGCGGGGGCGAGGGGCGGCCTCCACCAGGAATGGGAAGCTGGGACGCGCGGCGGAGGCGTGTCACCGGGCGGAGCGGCTGTCGCTGAATCGCAGGTTCTCTGCTGAATACAGCTGATTCGCGAAGCGCACCACGATGCCTCGCCCTCATTGGCGGTCCGAATGTTTTCTGAGTCTGCCTTCCGGCCGATCACCGGTCCATTTCCGGTGTGCGATCTCGACTCACCCACGGGGCCGGTCGGGACGCGCCGCACCGGTGCGGCTTCTGCGGTTCCGCTCAAACTGATCGCGCCACGGTTGCGACGCGTCGCATAATCGTTCAGCGGGTATGCGTTGCCTGTCCGACGCCGTCCGGTTGGTGCGCCACCGGTGATGCGATCCGCGCAAGGCGATTGGAAGACGCAGGCCATATCCGAGCAGTGCGCCGGGGGATGAACCCTGGCCCATCGAACCGCGCCGCGACACGCGGCCTGGTCTGGGCGCCTCCCGAGTCTCGTCCGGGACTTAGGCGGGCAAGAAATCGACAGTCGAGCGGCTGCCGGCTCGTCCCGCGGCCGGCGTGGGAAAGGCGCAGAAGGCGGCCCCCGCTCCCTTCATCGTCGCCCTTGTTCTGCGCGCGAGTGCACGTTTCGCGCAGGAGATGGACGCGCAACACCGCCGGAGGCGCGTTCACGCTCGCTGGTCTCCGCTGCATGCCATTGATTCGGTGCCGGTGTCCGATCGTCAACAAATCAAGTCCCGTCTTCCACACCGGAATCAGCTTCCAGCGCGGAGAGTGTCGCAAAATCACATCAAATGTCATGTATTCGAAAGGGTGATCCGCTCGAAAGCTTGCTGACCAAGGCACGTTATGACAGCATTCCTCCAACTCTCAGCGGGCCTCGTCGCCGATCTTTGGGAGCTGACGATATGCAACGCCTCGGCAGGCCGGGCCATTGGGCCGTGGCCGCTCTCCTGAGTGCCTCAACCCTGATCGCGGCAGGGGCTGCCCGGGCGGCTGAATATGCACAGGGCATCTACGTGCTCGGAAATCGCGGCCCGCTCGCGGGTGTGATCCCGCCGCCAGGCTTCTACTTCGAGAGCGAGACATACTTCTATCAGGGCGATCTCGGCGGGAACCGGGTCTTCCAGGGCGGCGGTGTCGTGGCCGCGAACGTCAAGATCAACTTCAACGCGGAATTCGCGACGCCGATCTGGGTCACCCCGGTCGAGATCCTGGGCGGCAATCTCGGCTTTTCCGTCACCATTCCGTTCGGGACGCCCGACGTCAGCGCCGGGGCGGTGCTGTCCTCGCCGCGCATCGACCGCATCGTCGCCGGACGCGAGCGGGACGCCATCTTCAACGTCGGCGACATCTATCTCGCCTCGTTCGTGGGCTGGCATTCCGGCAATTTCCACTGGACCGCCACGGCGCTCGGCGTTGTTCCCTCCGGTTCGTTCGACACCGGCCAGTTGTCCAACATCGCGCTCAATCGGCCGGCCCTCGATCTCAGCGGCGCGCTCACCTACCTCGATCCGGCCCTCGGCTACGAACTCTCGGTCGTGCCCGGCATCACGTTCAACTGGATCAACCCCGCAACACAGTACCGGACCGGCACCGAATTTCACCTGGAGTGGTCGGCATCGAAGTATCTGAGCAAGGACCTGTCGGTGGGCCTCGTCGGCTATTTCTATGACCAGCTTACGGGCGACAGCGGCTCCGGCGACAGGATCGGCCCCTTCAAGGGACGTGTCGTGTCTCTGGGCGGTCAGGTCGGGTACACGTTCCACGCCGGCGCGATCCCGATCTCAACGAGCGTCAGGTTCTATCGCGAATTCGACGTCAGGAACCGGTTTCAAGGGACCGCGACCTACCTCACCATTTCGGCCCCGCTCTGGGTGGCGCCGCCGAAGGCGACCGCGGAGGCGAAGCCGATCGTCGCGAAGGACTGACGGACCGAACAGCAAAGGTCTTTGCACAAAGACCGTGCGGACGAAGGCGCGCAGGCCTGCCGCCGATCAGCAAGCCGTGCCGTCGGCCGTGTTGTCTAAGCGAGGACGCCGCGCTGGGCGCGGATCGGCTCGGGCGCGGGCTCGCCGATCGATTGGAGAAGATCGATCTCGATGGTGCGGGTCATCGCCAGCATCGGCAGCGCGTGGGGGCTGTCTGCGAACGGGTCCTCCAGATCCAGACCGATCTCGTCCAGCGCCAGGAACAGGAACCCCACGACGGTCGAGCCCAGCGGGGTGATCCAACCCAGGTCCTGCACCATGGACAGCGGGAGCAACAGGCAGAACGCGCGAACCAGAACGCCCGGCACGGCCGAGAACTGGATGGCCAGAGGCGTGTTGCGGATGCGCTCGAGCCCGCCTTGCGCATTGGCGAGGTCGGACAGGATGCGGTCGACGGACGCGAGCAGCGCGGGGTGAACCGCGCGCGCCTCGGCCAAGTGCCGCAACCGGCCTTCGATCGCGTGCAGGATCGCGTTGGGGACGTTTCGGCGCCCCTGGATGCCGGCGGCCAAGTCTGGTGTGAGAAGCCGCTCAAGGTCCGCCGTGACGTCACGCCCCTGCAGGCCCCCCCGCAGCGCGTGGGCATAGGCCGCCATGGCTCGGGTGAGGTCGGGGGCGCCGCCGAACAGCGCCTCCAACTCGCGGGAGAACGAGCGGGCGTTGTTCGTCACGGCGCCCCACAGGGTGCGTGCCTCCCACCACCGCGCATACGCCGCGTTGTTGCGCACGCTGAGAAACAGCACGAGGGCGGAGCCGATCAGCGAGGTCGGCAGGCTGGGCTGATCCATCCAGGGCCGGTGCGCGGTCTGGAAGACGACCACGACGAACACGTCCCAGGCGAAGAGGACGAGGAGCGCTCGCAGACCCTCGCGGAGCAGTTGGATGAGCCCGGTGCGTCGATCAACGATCATGGCGGTCGCGTGAGCCCGTCGAGGGAGGACAGCAAAGCGCGAAGCGCTCCTGGGCAGCGCGCCGACCCGCACCGTGCGCGATCTCCGGGCGGCGATCCACACAGTCCTCACGCGCTCGACGCCCGAGGAATCCCGCGACCACCGTGCGGCCGCCGGCTGGGTAGACGGCGCGATTCAACCTGATCGGGCCGCGCTCTGGTGCTCACAGGCAAGGCGCGCGCGACCAGCAAACGCGTTGCGCCGCGTTATTCCCGCCGCTGCCATGTCTTTCGCCGGGTGCGTGGCAGGAGCATCGTGCGGCGGCGACTCAGAGGGCCGCTTCAGCCGTTCCGTTTCCATCGCAATATCATTCCAAACAGATCCCGCGGATCATCCGGGTCGGCGAGCAGGTCGAGGTTCTCGTAGAACGGAAAAAATTCAAGTTTATTTCGCAGATAGCGCAATGCTGAGAAATCTTCGACCGCAAAACCGACGGAATCGAAAATCGTAACCTGCTGCAAGCAGCGCCGGCCTGACGACAGACCGGACATCACCTGCCAGAGTTCCGTCACCGGGTGCCCGGGGGGCAGCTGCTGGATCTCGCCCTCGATCCTGGTCTGCGGCGCATACTCGACGAAGATGTCCGAGCGCAGGAGAACGTCGCGGTGCAACTCGGTCTTGCCTGGACAATCCCCGCCAACCGCGTTGATGTGCATGCCGGCTCCGACCAAGTTGTCATTGAGGATCGTGGCGTTTTGCTTGTCGGCGGTCGCCGTCGTGATGATGTCGGCTCCCTCGACCGCCTCCGCAGCAGTCCTGCAGGGTGTCATCGCGAAGCCGAGAGCACCGAGGTTGCGCATGCACTTGGTTGTTGCGGCCGGGTCGATGTCGTACAGGCGTAATCGATCGACACCCAGTAAAGCCTTGAAGGCCAGGGCCTGGAATTCGGCCTGCGCCCCGTTGCCGATGAGAGCCATCGTGCGCGAACCGGGCTTGGCGAGATGCTTGGCCGCGAGAGCCGAGGTTGCCGCGGTGCGCAGCGCCGTGAGGATCGTCATCTCGGTCAAGAGCATCGGATAGCCGTTGCCCACGTCAGCGAGAACGCCGAAAGCCGTGACCGTCTGGCGTCTCTGGTGAATGTTCTTGGGATGGCCGTTGACATACTTGAACCCGTAGGTCGTGCCGTCGCTCGTCGGCATGAGTTCGATCACGCCGTCGGGGCTGTGCGAAGCGACGCGCGGTGTCTTGTCGAAGAGATGCCAACGTCGGAAATCTTCTTTGATGTACTCGGCAAGTTCCACCATGAAGCGTTCGATGCCGATCTCGACAACGAGCCGCATCATGTTGTCTACGCTGACAAACGGGACGATGTTGAAATTTTCTCTCGGTGCTGGAGGTTGGGCCATGAAAGGACAACTTCTCATTCACGTCGGATCGCCGATCGGCGCATGGGACCGGACGGTCGTGCTCTTTCGAGCGCTGTGAGAATGCGGACCGAGGTCGTCCATCACCGAACTGTGCTGCCTTTCCCTCAGGGATCCGCCGGGGATAGGGCAATTGGCTGTCGTGCGTCTCGCAGTCCCGCGTCGATGTCAGCCCGTGCCGCGGCTTCCAGCCGCGAAGGCCTTGGGGGCTTTTCCGGCATGCTCGACCGCCCTGGCCCGCCAGACGGGCAAGCCAGACCGGATAAGCCAGACCGGGCAAGCCACGATCCTTTTCTCTTCGAGAAAGCATACGCTGGCATTACGATGGATGAATATTGGCGCGTGCATATCTGGGTGACGAGCCATGTGGCATTCGCGCCCGCTGTGGACCCGCGATATCGCCGCGTCCAATGTTCCAAGATGAGCGAGCTTATTGTGCGATCTGGCGCGCGAGAATGCTGCCCAGATCGGCCTTCATCGGCAGGACACCATACGAGAAGGCCCGATCGCCCGAGAAGCGCGTCGCACAGAAGGCATCCGACACAGCGGGCGGGGCACACTGCACGAGCAGCGCGCCTTGCAGCACCAGCGCCATGCGCTCCGCGATGAAGCGGGCGCGCGCCTCCGGAGGTGGGCCCATCGCGAGTTCATCGAGAAGGTCTTGAGTCGCAATGTCCAGGTTGGTGTCGACGCCTGCCGCCTCCGTCACAACCGCGCGGTAGGCCTCGCAGGCGGCCGGATCCCGCGCCAGTGTGCGCAGGATGTCGAGCGCGATGACGTTACCCGAGCCTTCCCAGATCGCATTGACGGGAGCTTCCCTGTAGAGCCGCGGCATCGGTGTTTCCTCGACGTAACCGACGCCGCCGTGGCACTCCATGCATTCGAACACGAAGCCGGGATTGCGCTTGGTCAGCCAGTACTTCGCGAGCGCGACAGCCAGGCGTGTATAAGCCCGGCTCGCCTCGTCCGGCTCTCCGAAGGCGCGCGCGATCCGGGTCGCCAGGACGACGGCCGCCTCGTACTCGACGGAGAGGTCTGCGATGACAGCCCGCATCACCGGCTGGTCGATGAGCGCCTTCTGGAAAGCCCGCCTTCCCACGACATGGTGGATGGCCTGAGCCAGCGCCATCCGCATGATGCCCAACGTGCTCGCGACGGTGCCGAGCCGGGTGTGGTGCACCATGTCGATGATGACGTTGACGCCGCGACCTTCCTCTCCCAACAGGGTCGCCGAGGCACCCTGATATTCGATCTCCGCAGACGCGTTCGATCGGTTCCCAAGCTTGTCCTTGAGCCGCATCAGGTGAATGGCGTTCCGCGCACCCGTCGGC
The DNA here is from genome assembly GCA_963990595.1 of uncultured Methylobacterium sp. Lineage (GTDB taxonomy): Bacteria > Pseudomonadota > Alphaproteobacteria > Rhizobiales > Beijerinckiaceae > Methylobacterium. The sequence continues at coordinate 6,688 of CAXDNE010000023.1, read as the reverse complement.
GTGATGCGCGGGACGAGAAAGCAACTCAGCCCCCCTGGGGCCTGCGCGAGCGTCAGAAAGCCATCGCTCATGGGCGCAGAACAGAACCACTTGTGCCCGACCAGTCGGTAATCACCGTCGCCGGTCGGTTCGGCCCGCGTGGAGTTCGCGCGAACGTCGCTGCCGCCCTGCTTCTCGGTCAGCGCCATGCCCATCGTGAGGCCGGCCTTGTCGCCGATGGGACGCAGCGGTCCGTCATAGCGTCCGCCCAGCAGCGTCCCGAGCCAGGCCTGACCCGCTGCGGGGTGCGCGCGCAACACCGGCACGGCGGCGTAGGTCATGTTGATCGGGCACATCACGCCGGCTTCCGCCTGGGTGAACAGTGCGAGCAGGGCCAGATGGGCGACGTGAGCGCCCGGCTGACCGCTTGTCCAGGCGATATCGTGAATGTTGTGGCGCATCGCGAGCGCCATCAGCGCGTGGTAGGCGGGATGGAACCGCACCTCATCCAGCCGGCGTCCGTACCGATCGAAGGTGAGCAGTTCGGGCGGAGAACGGTTGGCCAATTCGCCGAGTTCAAGAACCTCCTCCGACCCCAACTCCGCCCCGAGCGCGTCCATGCGGATGTCGAGCCAAGTGCCGGCCTCTCGCATCACAGCATCGCGCAGAGCCTGATCCAAGAGGTAGAGGTTCCGCCCCGCGAATTCGGGCGGTTGGTTCGTGATCTCATGTGTAGGGAGATGCGTCGTTGGGGCATAACGGGGCATGGACGAGGACTCCCGAGCCACTTCGCCGGAACGTCATCGTACGCTTTTCCTCGCACCAAATCAGGCTCGTGGACCTCTGCTGCGCCCTTTGCGGTTCGAACTCGCGGCGAGGATGCAACTTCGGGTTAGGGCGGGGCGGCATCAGGACGACGGACAAGGTCCGGCGCCGTCTCTAACACGGCGAACGCAGTCAGGCGCCGAGCGGCCCATCGCGTTCAACGGCTCCGATTCCGCGGGCCTGATCGGGCCTGTCACGCCGCACCATGAGGCAGGGATCCGCCACCTGCCCACGCCACGCCATCAGATCCTGGTTCATGAAGCAGGAACGGGCTCGAAAGCGGAAAGCATGACCATCGGAAGCCGCCTCTCGCCATGCGACCGGCTATGACTCCGTGATGAGGGCGGCGCTCGCGATGAACGCACCGTCGGCGAAAAACATTATGCCAATTCTACCATAGTAAAGACGCAGGATTTCGCGGGAAGTATGCGATACGTGTAAGGTAAATCAGATAACGATTACGAATTCGGCGAGCGCTTCACGCGCGAGTCGGGTCGAGACGGCGCACGAGCCTGCGCAGCGCGCATATCAGCGCGTTCTTCCTTGCAGAACTCTCGATGGAACTCGCAGGCTGAGAACGGCGTCCTTGTCCAATAGGAAGTTTTGGATCAGCCACGTTTCGTGCTGCTCAGATAAGTCAGGATGCCAACGACGATCGGGCTATCCCGATGCTTGCTCTTTCAGACAAGGTTTTCAGCTGGGTGTTGCGGGCTCTACCGCTCGCCGGTCGCCTCGCCATCATCGACCCGAACGGCCGCAGGATTGTTGCGGGGCAAGGGGGTGGGCCATCCGCGACGCTTCGGCTGCGGGACCCGTCCGCACCCCGCAGCCTGCTTCTCGATCCGGAGCTCAGGTTTGGCGAGCTCTATGTCGACGGCGGGATTGTTCTTGAGGAAGGGACGCTGCCCGACCTCATGGAAATCCTCCTCGCCCGCAGCCACGGCCAGTTGCCGCTGCCCTCGATAACCGCGATGGCGGCCGTGCGCAGCCTCGCGCGACGCATCAGGATAGGCAACACGCCGCGGCGTGCCCGTCGCAATGTCGAGCATCATTATGAATTCGACGAGCGTCTGTATGCCCTCTTCCTGGACCCGTCCTGGCAGTATTCGTGCGCTTACTTTCAGTCTGAATCGGATGACCTGGAGACAGCACAGCGCGCCAAGATGCGCCACATCGCGGCGAAGCTGATGGCAGGTCCCGGGCATCGCGTGCTCGACATCGGGTGCGGCTGGGGCGGGCTCGCGCTCTATCTGGCCGGCGTGGCGGGATGCGATGCCGTACGGGGGATTACCCTGTCCGAAGGGCAGCTCACCCGGGCCCGCGCACTGGCCGAAGCGCACGGTCTCACCGATCGGGTTCAGTTCGCTCTCGAAGATTTCCGGCACACGACAGGCACGTTCGACCGCATCGTCTCAGTCGGGATGTTCGAACACGTCGGTCCCGCACATTACGGCCGGTTCTTCCGCGTCGCGCGCGAGCGTCTCGCCGAGGGCGGCGTGATGCTCCTGCACTCGATCGGCCGCACGGGCGTCCCCTATCCGACGAATGCCTGGATCACCCGATACATCTTTCCTGGCGGCCATCTGCCGACTCTTTCCCAAGTCATGCCGGCCATTGAGCGCTCGGGCCTGACGGTGACGGACGTCGAGGTGCTGCGTCTGCACTATGCGCGCACGCTCGCTGCCTGGCGCGAACGATTCGAGGCCAGCCGGCCGGCCGCGCATGACCTTTACGGCGTGCGCTTCTGCCGGATGTGGGACTGGTACCTTGCGAGTTGTGAGGCCGCGTTCCGGTACGAGGATGCCGTCGTATTCCAGATCCAGCTCGCACGGCGCAACGACGTGGTGCCGCTGACGCGCGACTACATCACAGCGGCCGAGACCCGACTGCTGCAGCGGGAGGAGCAGGCCGGGGTGCCAGCGGTCGCGGCCTGAACGCGATGTCCTGGGCTTATGCCCCGACCCGTCGAGTCGCCATCGCGCCTAAGCCTTCGCGAGGCCTAGACCCGGCCAATCCGGAGTTTTAGCCCGCGCAACTGCAGGCTGAGAAAGGGCGCGCGACCCTGAAGAAAGGAGAGCGGGCTATGGGGCCCGAAGCGCCACGTCGCCTTCCCGAAGGAAAGTCCTGCCGAGGCTGAAGCCTCGGTTACCCGCACGTCCGGCTCGTCGGTCCCCGATTCGGAACCCTGTACGAGCGTCATGGATACAGGCCAACGCCCCGGCAGCGGTGCAGTGCGTCGGAAGCGAAGGTCCACGATCAGCTGCCCCTGCGGCGTGACAGCCTGCGCCTCGAACGGACGCTGGCCCGTGCCGCGGCCCAGAACCTGGAAGGAGGCTTCCTGCTTGGGGATGCTCCACATCGCCCGTGCGCCTGCGATGGAGGCCGGGTGATCGACCCAGATGTGGGGCACCGTCAGTGCCGGTCGGATGCCGCGATGCACGGCCACAGCCAGCAGCGCCTCATTGTAGGCCAACACCCCGCCCGGCTCGTAGATCGCGACGGCCGTCCCGACCAGGACGCGTCCGAGCATCCTCACGGGGTCAACGGCCCGTGGCAGGCAGCCGCCGGGCAGGAGCACGTCCTCGACGTGCCACAGCGAGACGTAGGCTGTTCCCCGGAGACGCCAGGGCGCTGGCGGGTAGAGCACCGCGCGCGTACGCGTCGACCCCGGTCTTGGCTCCAGAACCATCCGGGTTCGCTGCTCCCACCCCCGCATGCCACGCTAACGCGGAAGATCAGCCCCGGGTTTGATCCAGGCGGATCCCGGCTCTGTCCGTGAGAGCGACGCGGGCCGGGAAGCCGTTCACCGCCCCGCGGATGGCCGGCGGCCTGCGCGGAACGGGATCAACTTCCTCGATCAAGTGGCCACGAGCAGAACGGAGCGGTCGGATGCTTCCAGCACCGCGTCGGCGATGTTGCCGAAAGCGAGAGCCGCCCCGGGACGGCGGGACGCGCCCATCACGATGAGGGTGTGATCCTTCAGGCGCGCTTGCCGCAGGATGGCATCCTCGGCAGCGAGGTTCGCCCGCTCCACGACGTGAAGCCTGACGCCCTGCCGATCGGCCAACGCCGCCACCTCCTTGAGCACGGCCTCGTCATTGCGCCCGGACCGGCGGATACGGCGTCTTCGGGTTGTGCTCGCGTTCGCGTTGGCCACGAACAGGGCCGTCACAGATGCGTCCGCAGCGCGCGCGAGGTTCAGGGCCACCTCGACTCCGCGTCGGGATACGTCCGTTCCGTTGACGGCCACCAGGATGTCGAGCCGCGCGCTCTCCGGCTCAGCCACATGGTCCCCGCGAGCGGCGACGATGGCCAACGGGCCGTCGAAGCTGTTCGCCGCCCGCGCCACATCTGCGTTGAGGCCGCCCTCTGGGCCGACGGTCGGTTCGATGCCGATGACGAGAAGATCGAACCCCTTCTCCGCCTCCGCGGCGATCGCCTGATCGAGCGGACCATACGCCTGTCGTTCCGTCACGTCCGCGGTCAGGATTTCAGCGCCTTCGTCCGCAGCGCGCGTTCTGGCCACGTCGGCGGCGCCCTGAACCGAAGCGGACAGCCTGACGGCGGGTCCCGTCCCCGGCGAGCTGAGCCGTCGCATCGGTGCGGGCGGGCTGGAGCAGCGTCACCGGCATCCCGTAGCGGCCTGCGAGCAGGCCGGCGACACGGGCCGCGAACCGGCCCTTCGGGGTCGCGTCAGCCGCGACGAGCAGGCGCTCAAGGTTCGGGACGAAGCCGCGCGCTTCGAGCTCCTCCCGCTCCAGCCTGTCGTGTTCGGCTTCGTCAAACGGCAGACGCGCGAGGGCCCAGCGCAACATCGGCGGCATGGCCAGCGTGGTCAGGACGGCCATCGCGACGATCATGGTGAACAGGTTCTGGCTCAGCGCGCCGATGGACAGGCCGATGGAGGCGACGATGACCTCCGTCGAACCGCGGGCGTTCATCCCGCAGGCGAGCGCCAGGGATTCGGGCGGCCGCAAGCCGCCGAAGCTGCCCCCGAGAAAGGCGCCCGCGAATTTGCCGACGCTCGCGATGGCGATCAGTCCGAGCGTCAGCATCAGGATTGTCGGATCCCGCAGGATCGTCAGGTCGGCACTCAGGCCAGCCAAGCCGAAGAACACGGGCGCGAACAGGGCGGTGATGAGGCCCCGCAGCTGTTCGTCGATGTGGCGGGTGAGGATCGGCGATTGGCCAACGAGGATGCCGGCCACGAAGGCGCCCAGCACGGTGTGGACGCCGATGGCCTGTGTCGCCAGGGCCATCAGGCCCATCACCACCAGGATGGTGGTGATGACGGCCGCCTCGCTCTCCAGCTCGTCATTGGCCCAGCGGATGAGCAGAAACACGACCCGACGGCCCAGTGTGAAGCTCAGGCCGAGAAACAGGGCCGTGCCGATGAGGCTCTGTCCGACCGCCCAGGGGTCGATGGTGCCGTGGAGTGCGAGGCTGAAGGTGATGGCGATGATCACCCAGCCGATGGTGTCGTCGATGATGGCCGAGGCGACGATGACTTGGCCAACGTTGCGGCGGAGGAAGCCCATCTCGCGCACGACCATGGCGACGATCTTGACGGACGAGATCGAGAGGGCGGTGCCGAGGAAGAGCGAGGTGATCAGCCGCAGCTCGGGCTTCGGCAGCATCGTCTCGGGGAGAAACTCACCCAGGGCGAAGCCGCAGGCGAAGGGAACGGCAACACCCGCCACCGAGACGCTGAGCGCCGCCCGCCGTACCTTCTTGACCAGACCGAGATCGGTTTCCATGCCGGTCATGAGCAGCAGGAGCAGGATACCGAGCTGCGAGACGGCGTCGAGCATCGCCTTCTGCTCGTGGGCTTCCGGGAAGACGAGGCGCTGACCTTCAGGCCAGATTGCCCCGAACACCGAGGGCCCGAGCGTCAGGCCGGCTACGAGCTGGCCCATCACGCCCGGCTGACCCAGGCGCTGCATCAATTCGCCGAACAGACGCCCGACGGTGAGCAGGAGGACGATCTGGACGAGAAAGGTGACTTCGGAAGGGCTCTTCGAGCCGGGTCCGGCCGCAAGAGCCGCCGCGGGCTGCAACGTCAGGATGAGGACGGCAGGCGCGATCGCGATCGAGCACCTCAAGCAGGCATGCCCTTCTCCGACCGGCTCTCGGATTGCGGATCCCGGAGGCGCGAAGCGCACCGCTGATGGGGGCGCAGGCCGACGCCGTTCGTCAGGCACATCCCGGAGACATCCTGGTGTGAACCAGGGGAGAGACGGCGTCCCTCACGAGCCGGCTGTGGGACGCGTGCCATCCGTTTCATCCATACCTCTCGGCCAGGGCTGCTGACGTTGCAACCAGCGCCGGTCAGGCTGGTTCGGATCGTCGCTCGATCGACGGCGTCGGCCGATGGCCGGCATGCGTGACGCACACGCGACGCCCACTTTTCGTTCCATGCGGCGGACGCGCATTCCGGGTGCGCAGGTTCGGGCCTGTGTTCCAGGGCCAACGCGTCGGATCGGGAGGGCCAGCGCGATGGTTCCGCTGCTCGCCTCCGCGGGCGACCAGCGGCGCTCCGTAGCTCGGAGAGCAGCAGCGGCGGGCAAGCCCGGAGCGCTTCGGATGTGGGGACTCGGGCCGTCTTCCGCGCGTTCGCCGAATGCAGGCTTTCCGAACGGCGCGATCTGTCTGCACATTCCTCCGGGCGGCGCTTCGTTACGACAGGCCGCTGCCGCTACACAGGCGCTCGACATCCAGTTCTGCGAAGCACGTCTCCCTCACGGCATGGTCACCGGGACAGAGCAGGAAGGATCTTTCCGTGTCGGTTCCCCTTCCGAGGACGCCCTCTGAGACGCTCACCGTCCTGGCTCGAGCTATGCAGGATTTTAGGTGACGGCGGCGGTCAGGCGGCGCGGTGATCTGG
>CAXDNE010000022.1:0-45320 GCA_963990595.1 uncultured Methylobacterium sp. | reverse complement strand
GTATGACCCGTCGCGGGAAAGGCCCGCCGGAACCGCCCGCCACAGAGTGACGGGTGCGGCGCTCTACGCCGCACCCGTCACTCTGTGGCCCACAGCCGCGCCGGCAGGCACGGCGGGGCGACCGCGAGACCCGGCGGGCTTGTCGCAAGCCGTGCCGTAGGCGGCAGAGGTGCCCAGACTCGTCGGTCGTCAGCGATGTTAAGGGAAACTTGTGGCGTCAGACCGCTTGTGGGAGCATGTAGACAGCCGAGAACACCCCGCAGGCGAGGTCTCCCTCGCCCACGGGGCTCGACGTTCTCGACTATTCCGGGGGGCACGCGGTCCGAACTTACCAGGCTTGGCCGCATGCTCTCCGGTCCCCCTACATCACCCGTGAGTGATGGACAGGATCAGGTAGCCGATGGCGCCGACCGTATAGCCCACGGCGATGAAGCCGTAAGCAAGTCCGATCGTAGTCATCTCTTTCCTCCGTTTTGGAGTTGGCGTGTCTAGGACGACCTCCTCCAGCATATGCAGCGGGACCGGGTGGTACCGCCTTCTCACCTCGACAGCTTCATCCTGTCTCGGCTCGAACCAGGATCATAGGAGGCTCCAGAGTAGCGGCCGGCCAGTTCGTAGCCAGCATATGGCCTCCGCGGCCCCGCGTCTCGATGCGGGACGGCTCTTGGGCGTGGTTTCTGACGCACTCTTCAGGTTCGGACCGGCGTCTTCTTGGGCGGCGAATCCATTACCCCGGCCAGAGCAGGTAGGTCACGAGGGCGAGGTTCGACCAGCCGTGCAGGGCGATGCTGGGCCAGAGCCGACCGGTGCGCCAGTGCAGCCAGCCGAGCGCGGGCGACCACGGCGGCAGTCGGGTACCGCCACCGTCGCCCTAATGGCCGGGTGTGGGTCAGCCTTCGACGGAGATGTCCTCGTACCGGAAGGCGAAGAGGTGCGCACCGCCGGGTTGAGCCGCAGCCGCGGCAGCGGGCGCGGGGCGCGGGCCAGGAGGGTGCGGGTCTGCTCCAGGTGGTTCCGGTAGAGATGCGCGTCGCCGAAGGTGTGGACGAAGTCGCCGACCCCGAGGCCGCTCACCTGCGCGATCATGTGGGTCAGCAGGGCGTAGCTCGCGATGTTGAAGGGCACGCCGAGGAAGGCATCCGCCGAGCGCTGGTAGAGCTGGCAGGAGAGCCGCCCCTCGCTCACGTAGAACTGGAACAGGCAGTGGCAGGGGGCGAGCGCCATCCGGTCGAGGTCGGCGGGATTCCAGGCCGAGACGATCAGGCGGCGGGAATCGGGATTGCGCCGGATCTCACCCAGCACCCAGGCGATCTGGTCGACCGTGCCGCCGCCGGGCTTCTCCCAGGAGCGCCACTGCTTGCCGTAGACCGGACCGAGATCGCCCTGCGCGTCCGCCCACTCGTCCCAGGTCGTCACGCCGCTCGCCCGGGTGGAGGCGCCTCGTCGTAGCGAGCGGGAAGCCGGACGACAGTTCGAAGCACAGAAAATGATCGCGGGTGACCAGGATCGCCCCCGCGGGTCCCAGCGTCGCATTGGCGCGGGCGAAGGTGGCGCCGCGCAGCACCAGTTCCTCGGCCACGGGCGCCAAGATCGCGAGATAGGAGAGGTCTGCGGCCAGCAGGCTGGAGGCGTTGAGGAGCGCCGCTATCTGCTCAAGCGCATGATCGCGAACGCAGCGTCCGCGGCATGGTCGGAGTCCTCTTCGACGCACAGTCGCCCGCATCCAGCGCCGGCCACCAGCGTGCGGTTGTCGGGACAGCGCAACTCGTCAGTGAGGTAGAACTTCTCAAGCGGCCCGCTTGGCGATCTTGGCGACGGTTGCGCGGCTGCAGCCGGCGGACTACCCGATGGTCGCGCCGAGCTACGCCGCGAAGCGCTCGGCCCTCGCGAAGGCGATCGGGCTGGGCGTACCCGGCGCCCAGGCGGCGCGGAAGGCGGCGGAGTAGCGAGATGGCTCAGGCCCAGGCCGGCGTCCGCTCCGATTTTGCTGCCGCTTGCCACTCAACGATCAAGGCATCGGCGATGCATCCGATCTGATAGAGCCGCCGCCAAGCCGCGCGGCAGACGATCGCCTCACCGGTGCCGTCGACGGTGAGAATGAAGGTGTCCGGCAGTTCCTCGGCTCTCGGTAGGGTCACGCGGATGCCAGTCGCGGAGCGATCGGAGATGATGCACGGGGTAGTTCTGTGCTCGTCGATCAAAATCATGCCGGAAACGTTGAGGCGCGTCCGCTCTTCCGCGCATCGCTCGATCATCGAAGGTGCCCTCAGCGACCTCGGGACAGAAAGCACGACACGGGTGCAGAACGCATGTCGAGAACCGGTCGAATTGTCAGGATCTGAGCAGGGCAAGCCATGCTGACCTACGCCATTGGCGACATCCACGGCTGCACTGATCAGCTCGATCGGCTGCTCGGCAATATCGAGGAACACCGCGCCAGCCGCCCGCGCAAGCTCGTCTTCCTCGGTGACTACATCGACCGAGGGCCAGACAGCGCGAAGGTGGTCGCCACCCTTCGACAGCTGCAGGCGGCTGACCCGGAGAACGTCGTATGCCTTCGCGGCAACCACGAGCAGATGATGCTCGATGCCGTCCGTACAGGCGACGATCACCTCTACCAGTACTGGCTCATGAACGGGGGCGATGCGGCGCTCGACTCCTTCGAAGCCGCGATGCCGGACGGCATGGATCCGGAGACGCTTGCGTGGCTCAAACAGCTGCCGTTCACCGCCGAAGACGCGCAGCGGTACTTCGTGCATGCGGGTTTCGATCCGAGGCTGCCAGCCCCACAGGACGATGCGAAGACGTGCCTCTGGATCCGCGAGCCGTTCCTCGAGGCCGGGCACGACTTCGGCAAGTACGTTGTGCACGGCCATACGACGCTTATGAGTGGCGAGCCCGATGTTCGGCCCTTCCGCACCAACCTCGACACCGGGTGCGTGTTCGGTGGCTGGCTGACAGCCGGTGTGTTCACGGAGGATCAAGCCCGCGCGGTTGAGTTTCTCCAGGTGCAGTGAGGTGGCGTCGCCGACGATCCCCGCACCTTTCCCGATCTGCTTCGGAGCCAATTGGGGGCGCTCGAACCAATTGCGATCGCCACCCGCAATTCGTAAAGCAGTTTCAGCGCGCCTGCTTTGCGCGAGCTGCATGCGACTAGATGAGCCGCCTATAGCTTTGTTTCCAAAAATTACAATGATGCTCGCGGAAATAACTTGGATCGGATGGTCGTAATGAATGCGCGGATGATTTCAATTGCTGCTATGATGATCATGTCTTGCAATATGTCAGCTAAGGCCCAGACGTCTCAGGCCGATGTGTCCGATGTTCGGGACGCAGCAACAATGCAAGTGCATGCCGTCGGATCACAGATTTACGAATGCAAAAAATCGGGCCATGATAGATTGGAATGGGGCTTTCGTGAGCCCGTCGCAAGCCTCATAGCAAATGGAAAGACGGTCGGCGTTCACTATGCTGGGCCGGCTTGGCGAATGACTGATGGCAGCTCGATCAAAGGATCCGTCATCAGGCAGGCGACAGGAACGACGTCGCACGACATCCCGTGGCTGGAATTGAAAGTAACCGAACATCTTGGCGAAGGCATGCTAAGCAATGTTACTGATATACGAAGAATAGGAACAAAGGGAGGAAATCTTTCGGGATCATGTTCACCGGAGGGGGCATTTGTTTCGGTGCCCTACGAGGCAGAATACATATTCGTCAAACCACAGCGTTGAGCGGTCACTGAAGAGCGTGGTCCCGGCGCTGTGCGGGCTCTCAATCCGACATCACGAGATGTTGCCGCCTCTCCAGCCGGGCATTCCGATCGCGCCGCATCGGCTCACGCCCAAAACCTCGTCCCGTCGACGTACAATCGACGCGCCACACAGCGCCATCAGCGCACGCAGCTCCTCGACGCAAGACTCGGCGTCTGTGAGCGTCAGCAGTGCCCCTCGCCGATACACCGACCCGGAAGCCGAGAAAGCCAGGACTGCGAACCGCCCATCCGGACAGTCAATGATGCTGTAGGTCACGGGTCGTCCCATTGCCTCGATACGCTTCGTGGAAGTCTCAGCGAAACGCGAGTGCCTCGCGGAACGATCCTCGGGGTCTGCAGGGTAATGTGTTCACTGTACAGACAGGTTACTTCGAATATCGTAGCCAAAGAAGGTTGTGGGCGGGGCGGGGCGGTGCGACCTATCCGTGCGTCGCATCAGATACGGCAGGTGAGATCCGCCCGTGAAAGGACGCGAGTTGACCAACGCGCGGAAAACCAGAAAGCTTGGTTCGGATCGCTCGATCCAATCAGACGCACATGACATCGCCTCGCTGCCCCCCGCCGTGCGGGATCATCTCGGCGCTCAGCTGCAGGCGGCCTACGAAGCGTTGACCAGAGCTCATCTGCCCCAGCATCTGCTCGACCTGATCGCGCGGCTCGACACCGTGCTGTGCGATCATGGGCGTGAGAGCGCAGCCACCTTCCGCGAGGGTCTCGTCGAGGCGCTCCCCGGGCTCCGAGCATTCGCGCTGTCGTTGATCCCAGACACCACACGCGCCGATGACTTGGTGCAGGAGACGGTGTTGAAGGCCTGGGCCAAGCAGGAGCTGTTCGTGCCCGGCACGAACCTGAAGGCGTGGCTCTGCACCATTCTGCGCAATCATCTCTACACCGAGTACCGCAAGCGCAAGCGCGAGGTGGAGGACGTCGACGGCGCTGCCGCGTCTCAGCTGGCTGCCCCGGCCGCGCAGGAGCACGGTTCGGATCTTCGGACGGTCTGGTCGCACATCGCCAAGCTGCCCCCCCTGCAGCGCGAGGCCTTGCTGCTCGTGAGCGCACAGGGCCTGACGTATGAGGCCGCCGCCGAAGTGATGGGCTGCGAAACCGGAACCGTGAAAAGCCGGGTGAGCCGTGCGCGGGCCTCTCTCGTCGGTAGCCTTGCCTGAGAGGAGGCAACGCGGGCTCCGGTCACTTCGCGGAACTCTGACGCGGGCTCAAGGCGGAGTCCGAAGAATGCGACCTCCTGGAGCCCTGCAGCAAGCGTGAAGCCGCTAAGAACATGCTAGGAACGCCGAGCGGCGCTTTCGGCCGCGCCACCGCGTTCAATGCCGCTCCGCCAGGAAGGTCCACCGCTTCACCCCGCCCTCGGCCACACCCCCAGCTGGACGAGGGGCGATGTGCCGCTTTGGATGAAGTGGGCGACACACAAAGACCCGCGCGTGCTCGGGCTGGCCGAGATCCGGCCGAACCAATGGTCGAATGACCAGCTCGACATTCTGGCCCCTTTGGCGCGCAGGCGGGATGTCAACTTGGCCTGGACTCATTACAGGGTCGCTAGGGAAAGCTTTCAGGAGTGTATGGCCATCGGCAGGTCGGCGTATAAGCTACAATTTCAAGTCAGATTTTTTAACCCACTCGAATTCACCATCGCCGGCCGATCTCAAGTCCCGACCTGCGGTTTCAGGTGCGACAGACAACGTAATGAGCGTAATTAGCGACGTAGCGATCAGCCAGATTGCAATCGGCCATGGTTGACCAGCAGTCAACGCGATTGCTGCCGTAGCAATCAAGGGCGACGGACCGCCAGCGACTATTGCGACAAGCTGCGCTCCGATTGACATTCCAGAGTATCTGACTTGTGGCTTGAAAAGTTCGGCGAAAAACGCCGCCTGGGGCGCATACATTGCCGACCAGCCGATCGATAGTGCTAGAACAGTCGCGAGTGTAATTAAAATAGGATTGCCTGTTTGAAGAAGCCAAAAGAAGGGAAAAGCGAATAGTCCAGTAAATGCCGCCCCCCCCATAAATACGGGGCGGCGCCCGACACGATCACTCAAGGCGCCAAATAGCGGTATCGTCAAAAGAGTTGCAAATGCACCAGCAACAACAGAAAATAATATCGTTGATTTACTAACCGACAGATAGGTCGTTGCATAAGTCAAACTAAAAACGCTGAAAATAAAAAACGATCCATTTTCGGCAAAACGTGAACCGATTGCGATAAGGATACTTTTTTTATCGTGCTTTAGTACATCAACAACGGGATATTTTGATACTTCACCACGTTCGGCGATATTGACGAAGATCGGAGTTTCCTCGATGGCAAGGCGTATCAGCATTCCAACAGCCACGAGGAGAATGCTTAGGAGAAAAGGACATCGCCAACCCCAGTTTTCGAATTGTTCGACAGGGAGGGAGGTGAATATCCCCATCACGCCAGTAGCTAAGACAAGCCCGGCCGGAACGCCGAGTTGAGGCCAAGCGCTGTGCCAGCCACGAGCCCGAGCTGGTGCATGTTCGACCACCATCAACACCGCTCCACCCCATTCACCCCCGAGGGCTAAACCCTGTGCAACTCTTAGGAGCACCAGTAAGACAGGAGCCGCAATGCCAATCTGTTCATACGTGGGCAGCAGGCCGATAATAAATGTTGAAATACCCATGATTATAAGCGTCGTCACCAGTACTGTTTTTCGGCCGAGCTTGTCGCCGAAATGTCCAAATATAATCCCTCCAATTGGCCTGGCGATAAAGCCAGCTGCGAAAGCCCCGAGCGCAGCCATACTACCGGCGAGCGGGCTGGACTGAGGGAAAAAAAGCCTGCCGAAGACTAGAGCGGCCGCAGTCCCATAAATGAAGAAATCGTACCACTCAATCACGGTACCAATGAAGCTCGAGAATCTTGCCCGTTTCAGCATATTCTGTTGATCAACTATGTCATGTTTAGCCACAGCCTGCGTTGCCATGATTTCCTCCCAAAACTGTGATTGAAGCGGCGCCGCAGTATTGTTCTTATAGACGGCGCCGAGTTTTGGTCTAATTGGTGTACTTATTCGCCGTAGCGTCCTCCGGTCCGGAGAAAGCCTGCTTCAGGCGTATGATTGCAATGGTTATGTCCGCTATGAACCGGTTGTACATGAATAATAGCCCAGTAAGGCCAGCGATCTGCTCGGCAGAAAGTTTCTCGGTCATGTCTCGCCATGCGACACCAGCCGGTTTATCAAACCCTTTCACGTGTTCTCGTGCAATTTTTCTTATGCGGCGCGCCGTTTCATCATATTCAGCGGAGAGTGCGACAGGCGCCAGCGAGTCCCGTAAGGCGATTTCGAGGTAGTCGGGCCACACTCCGAGAACACGATAGTCACTCGCGGGCCCATGATGAAGAAACGCATCACGAATGTCTCGGAGTACTGTTTGTGTGCGATCTGAGGCCTTCTCGATGTCCAGCAGGTTGAACTTTTCAACGCTATTGGGAAGACCATAAGGAATGCGTTCAGCATCGCGACCTCGTAATTTTTGCGGAGCACGTCCGCCCGTGTCGCGCTCGTGCCAAGCTTCATTAAAAGCAGTTATCAATATAAGATATTTCGGATTTCCGTAATTTAGTAGATCGAGAGCCGTCTTTAGTTCTTCGATTTTCGACTCTGTCCACCCTAATCTGAGGAGCTTCGGGGTTGGGTTTGGCATAACGGGGCCCGGGACGATAGAATTTAGCCGAATGAGATCTGCACCATCTTCGGCGTACCGTGTTTCAATATTTGGCTTCAGCGCAGCCCAAGCGTCTGGGATAAAATGTGGAAATTGTGACATTACGCGAATGCCAAATGCTACCCACGGGACACGCATAGTGTTGTGAATGTCATCATATACTTCAGCTAATTGTCCTTTTGCTTGGTGATGATCAACCTGGGGGAAGCTCCCGAGAACCGAACGGTGTGCCATTGATTCATCCTCCCTATTCGCGTCCCTATTTCGATACGCGACAGGATCGTATCGTATTGCTCGGACGAGGGGGTTGCAATAGGAATTTTCGAGGTACGCCGCTAAAGCGCGTCAAGGAAGCTCGACGATGAAGCTCAACATGATCCGAACGCCGCCGAATGGGACGCCCTCACCTGCTGCCATTGGGCGGCCTCGGAAGCCCGAAACGCAAAGTCATATATTGCGCGCGGCGGCGGATATCCTCGTCGAGGAAGGGTTTCGGGCACTTACAATGGAGCGTGTGTCGATGCGTGCGGGAGTCGGCAAAACAACAGTATACAGACGATGGAAATCCGTCCCTGAACTGGTAATTGACCTTCTCGAGCACGCCAATGAAGCGTGGCCTATGCCGCAGACAGACTCTGAGAGTATTACAGAGGCGCTATCGCAACTTTATAGAAACTGGATCTGCGGAATGAGCGGCCCTGGAAAGATCATACCGGTTCTGATTGCCGAGGGCATTCAAAACCCAAGCCTTGCAGAATTGCTCCATGATCGCTTCGTTCTGCCGCGCCGGCGACTGGCTATCGCTATCATAGAGAAGGCGAAAGTTCGTGGTGATGTATCTAGTGACGTAGATAACGAGGCGGCCATAGATATGTTTATGGGGAGAATGTGGTACCGTCATCTTGTGACCGGCGGCCGAATTACCATTGATGATGAGGGCAAAGTAATAGAATTGTTGGTTCGGGGACTTCGCGGCAAGTAGTTTACGTATATGTATTGCGTTATTGCGGAAATTTTGACAAATTAGTTGCCATGCTTCGCAGCGATTGATTCATATTCCAGTACCGTTGTCGCTCTTTCATAAGCCGAAGGCCCACCTCTGGGCGTTACGCCAGCTGCCGTTTGCCACCCAGAGCAGGTGCATTCAGTACCGTACCTCTTGAGCGGTTTCGACGGAAGGATCATCCGCAGAAGGTGCCTTCCGGAGGCCTCTCGGTCAGGGTAACGCCGCGGGAACATGCTAGGAACGTCCTGCGGCGCTTTGGGCCGTGCAACCGCGTTCGATGCTCGACCATACGGAAGGTCCCGACCCGCTTCTTGAGCCCTGGACCTGCGCCGACGTGGAGCGTTGGTTGAAGACCGCGTTCCGGGCGATGCCCTACACGCCGATCTATGCGCCGCGCGGCAACACGCTGAAATCGGCCGACGTGAACCAGCCCAGCGCGACCTTCGACATCGTGGCCTTCACGGGTACCGTGCTGGGCGACTGGTCCGAGGAGCGAAAGATCCTGCTGGTCTGGGCCCGTGCAATCGTCACCGAGGGTGAGGTCGGCGGCTCAATCTCTCAGTTCTGCGAAGCTCGCGAAATGAAGAGGCGCACTTTCGACAGGAAGCGCCTGCGCGCCTGCGAGAAGATCGCGCATCAGAAGAACAAGATCGACGGCCGGGGCTGAGATGCCGCGCGCAAACAGCTTGACAATGTCCAAACTGGCGCCGGACCACGTGTGCGTTGCTGCCTCGTTTCGAACCGGCACAGCATTGGGGATCCACCGTGCCGGCACCGTCGCAGTCGCAGAGCGCCACCCACGCCTTCGCGCCGGCTCGGCGCGCGTCACCCGGCCGTCACGCCGGTGGCATCCGCCAGAGTCGCGTCCATGTCCCGCCGATCGGCACCCGCCGTCCGGAGTCGCCGAACAAGCGCGTCATGGACATCGAGGACGTGCTGCGCTGGGCGTTCGTCGACGAACTGCCGAAGCGCCGTGAGGACGACGGCTCGTTCCGGATGCGCGAGTTCCCCTCGGTCTGCCCGATGTTCGCGATGGCCCAGCACGGAGGCCGGATCGAGAACTTCACCCGCGAGCCCGGTTTCTCGGCCGCCATGGGCGAGCCGCATCCGGACGCGCTGCTCGTCGAGGCCGCCGTCCTGAACCTCTCCCGCTTTGCCGAGCACCGCTTCGATGGAGACCTCGGGCTCGCCCCGGATCTCCCGCCCGGGCAGGACCAACAGGGGCCGATGGTGCGGGCGATGGAGCAGCTTGTCGACATTGTGCGCATCCGGGCTCGGCTCGGCGCCCGCCCGACCTTCGCGGCATCGCCCGAGCCGGCGGCCGTCGTCGATCCGAAGCAAGGCCGTCCGCTGGTGTTCATCCAGCGCACGAGCATGAAGGCCGATGCGGAGGGGCGTCTGCGCCCACACCTCGTCGAGGAGCGTGTCGGTGCCGAAGGGAAGGACCGATACCCGCGTGGCGCCTACTTCGCGATCGAGTGGGACGATCCGATGTCGATCCTGATCGAGCGGGCCGAGTACGCCGCCTGGTGGGCGGGGCTCGACCTCCTGGCCCACGAGCTCTCCGGCAAGCTTGCGTCGATCGCCGTTCTGCCGCCGGCGGCAGCCCAGCGCCCTTGGGCGGGCGAGACGGATGCGGCGCAGCCGAAGCGGATCCTCGACAACCCGTCGAGCCGCAAGCGTCTGCGCGAGCAGCGCGTCGACCAGGTCGTGCACTATCTGCTGTCGCACCGCCGCAAGAGCAGCCCGCGCAAGCCAAAGGCGGCGCCGGCGGCCCAGTCCGTCACCGCCTAATCGGCTTGCCCGGGGAACCATACCCTTGGCCCTGTTCGGTCCCGTGCACTACCCACTGATCGTTAGCCGCCGGGCTCGGCCGGGCTTGGTCGCGCAAGCGCTCCCGCCGCCGGCCGGCGCGGTTCGTGCTGACCCATGCGGGTGCCGATGCCCTGTGGTTGCTCCTGCTCGCTCTGGCCGTCGCTAACTTCGGGCCGATTGGAGCTCTATGGGTGCCGATGCGCCAGCACCGGGACGACGAGGAGGTCGATTTCGCCATCGTCGGCACCGGCGCGGGCGGCGGTACGCTGGCCTGCCAGCTCTCCGAGCGGGGCTTCTCGGTAGTCGCCTTCGATGCCGGCCCGTATTTCCGGCCGCTCGAGGATTTCGCCTCGGACGAGAGCAACCAGTCCAAGCTCTAGTGGACGGACGAGCGCCTCGTCGACGGCGAGAACCCGCTGCAGATGGGCTCGAACAATTCCGGCAAGGCGGTGGGCGGTTCGACTGTGCATTACGCCATGGTGGCCCTTCGCTTCCGGCCGGAATGGTTCAAGGCGCGTACTCTGATGGGCTACGGCGCCGACTGGCCGATCGATTGGCGGGAGATGTGGCACTACTACGATCAGGTCTAGGACGACCTGAAGATCTCCGGCCCAGTCTCCTATCCCTGGGGGCCACACCGCCGCCGCGATCACCGCCGCGCGCACGAGATCAACGCCGCCGCCAAGGTTCTGGCCCGGGGCGCCGAGGCGATGGGCATCGGCTGGACGCCGACACCGCTCGCCACCGCCTCGGCGCCGCACGGCGACGCGCCGCCCTGCGTCTACCGCGGCTTCTGCACGCTGGGCTGCTCGACCAACGCCAAGCAGAGCGTGCTCGTGAGCTACCTGCCACGTGCTCTGAAGGCCGGCGCCGAGATCCGAGACCTCGCCATGGTCGGGCGGATCGAGACGAGGAACGGACGCGCCATCGGCGTCCACTATCACCGCGAGGGGAGGTGGCGGTTCCAACGGGCGAAGAACGTCGTGGTGGCGGGCTACGCCATCGAGACGCCGCGGCTCCTCCTGAACTCGGCGAACCAGGAGTTTCCCGACGGGCTCGCCAACTCCTCGGGCCTCGTCGGCAGGAACCTGATGGTCCAGGGTAACCAAGCGGTCTGGGGCGTCTTCGACGAGGAAATCCGCAGCTACAAGGGCCCGCCCTCGCTCGCCATCAGCGAGCACTGGAACTACGACGACAAGGGCCATGGCTCGTTCGCCAAGGACTTCTTCGGCGGTTACTCCTACATGAGTCAGGGGCCGCTGCCGCAGCTCTGGGCCAACACTCAGGCC
The DNA here is from genome assembly GCA_963990595.1 of uncultured Methylobacterium sp. Lineage (GTDB taxonomy): Bacteria > Pseudomonadota > Alphaproteobacteria > Rhizobiales > Beijerinckiaceae > Methylobacterium. The sequence continues at coordinate 33,727 of CAXDNE010000022.1, read as the reverse complement.
TCCGCGCACGGCCTGTGGGGCGAGGCACTGGTAGCGGAAATGCAGCGCTACAACCACGTCGCCGGGCTGAAGGTCGTCTCCGAATACATGCCGCAGGAGCGCAACCGGGTGACGCTCTCTGACGTGAAGGACCAGTACGGGCTGCCGGTGGCCCGCATCACCTATTCTTGGTGCGACAACGACAAGGCCCTGAACCGGCACGCGCTCAAGTTCATGCGCGAAGACCTGTCGGCTGCGGGCGGCCGCGAGGTCTGGGACCAGGGCGACGACACCTGCCACCTGAACGGGACGGCCCGGGTGGGCGATGAGCCGCGCATCTCAGTGGTCGACGCCGATTGCCGCTCCTGGGACATCCCGAACTTGTACGTCTGCGATGGCTCGGTCTTCCCGACGGTGGGCGGGGTGAACCCCTCGCTCACCATCCAGGCTGTAGCTTTGCGTACGGCAGATCGGATCTCGGCACGAAAGAGGTGATTCAGGCACACCTAAGGGTTAGGACGCATTCCACCGTCGGGCCGCGGCCATGGATCGAACGATGTCGTGGATGCGTTTGAGCAGGCTGTGCACGGTGCGGTGCTCCGCGCTGAGACGGTCGAGGACCCGGTGCAGGCCCGCGGCCTGGCGGAGCCTACCAGCTAAGGTTTGGGTTGGGTTAATGCGCGCCGGAGCGGACCCACGAGGCGAAAGCTCGGCGCGATCGCGAGCGACGACCTCGACGCCGGGATGAGCCCGTAGCCGCTCGGCAACGCTGATCGCATCAAGATCGGGCAGCAGATCGAGGACGGCACATTGCGAGAATGGCGCCGGGAATGACGCTTTCCCGCGAGCAAGTCCTCAGAGATGAGCGGCATCAGGCCAAACGCCAGGCTCCCTGCGCGAGGTGCGGAAAAGCCCGTATGAGTTTTGCCCAACAGCGGGGGCCGTGCCTGATCTCGAACCTGATAGCGATCAAGCTGGGACCGCTCTGACAGCATCGATGAGCTGACGGGCATCAATCTCAAGGGCATCAGCGATGGCGAGAAATTCCACGATATCGATCCGTCTTCCGCCGCCCTCGATCGCAGCGACGACGGACTGATACCGGCCGAGCCGGGCCCCCAACTCGGCTTGGGTGAGACCTGACCGTACGCGCGCCTCCACGAGCAGTTCGATCAATCGTCGGTGTCGCTCGGTCCTAAGGGTGCTGGGCATCGGCCCGTCGGCGTGAACAAGGAAGCCGACGGTCCAGCTAAACCAACTAGCTCAATATCAGAAAATCTGATATTTCGATCGAGCGGCCGCGATGCCGCCGCCGATCCTCCGGGAGGGTGCATTGACGCTCTGGTTCACGGCTGGTCACCATTTCGGCCACGCGAACATCATCGATCTCTGTCGCCGACCATTTCGAGATAGCGACGAGATGGACGGCTTCATGGTCGAGCGATGGAATGCGACCGTAGGCTCGAACGACGAAGTCTGGCACCTTGGCAATTTTGCCTATCGTTGTGGACCGAACCGAAAAGCGACCATCTTTGGCAGCTTGAACGGGAGAGAGATCCACTTGGTTCGCGGCAATCACGATGGCAAAACAACGCTATCTTTGCCTTGGTCGACGATTCAACATTATGCCGAGATCCGGCTCGGATCAAAGTGCCTGATCTTGTTTCATTACGCGCTTGGCGTCTGGAGCGAATGCTATCAGGGATCCATATCGCTTCACGGCCATAGCTACGGGAATCTGAGAGATACCCCGACGTCGTGCGACGTTGGAGTGGATGCCTGGAACTTCAAGCCGGTCTCGCTAGGCGAAATCGTTTCGAGGCTTTGCTCTGCAAGGAATTCGGGACACTGCTGAACGCGGAAGAAGCTTCGAGCCGCTCGATCCGACGTAGTCGGCACTCCGAGCAACTCGGCGAAGAAGCGTCGGAAACCAAGATCTCGTGTCCCTTCCCTGCATCGCGGCCTGAGGTGTCGGCAGCTTCTTCGCTGCCTCCGCAACTGCATAGCCGGCCGGAACAGAGGACAAGATCGATGTCCATCCTACACCGGGGGGTGGGCCCCTTCCCCGAACTGGCGCGTCTCGCATCCAAGCTCGGCAAGCTGGCCGAAGACCTCGAAAGGATCGCAAGAGGAGAGCACCCGTCGGCAAGCGATCTCCGAGATGCGCCGATCCTCTTCGAATGGAAGGTGTACATAGCCCCGGTTCCGTATCTTGTCGGGATCGTGCTTGGGCATCCTCATCTACAGGACGGCTGCATCTGCCACACGAGTGAACTCTACACGTTCGATCCGACATCCGGGTATGCCCGAACCCTGTCGCGATTCTATAGGCTTTCAGCGCGTCCGGGGGTCGAGACCGTCAAGTGAATAGCCCTGGTCACAGCGATCGTTGGCGGTTCGACACGCGACATGCCGACCAAAGATGCGGACCATGGCCGTTACAATGGCTGAGATGGTCATCTGACCTATCGACCCGGTTGCTGTGAATGCAAACCATAAAACAGCGATTATCCAAGTTCATTCATTGCGGCTCTTTGGTTGGGATTCGGTCACCATTGCCATTCTTAGTTTGATTCCCACACCATCGACATCGGAATTGTAGAATTCGATGCCGCCACCGCTAAGCGTGGCCACAAGTCGTCGAAGGGTCTCAATCTTAGGCTTGCTTGTCTCAAGCTCCAGCCCGGCGATGCTTCTCTTCGCGACGCCCGATCGAGTGGCTAGATCGTCCTGGGTCCAGCCGAGCATCGCCCGCGCGCCTCTAATCTGCGCAGGATGCACTTTTGACGCGTTTGATGCTTGACGCGGATGCATCAATATTGCAGCCTGCGAATCACTGGACCACCGAGTCGGAACGCGACTTGCGAATGGCGGAGGTCCAGAAGACCTTATCTTCACGCGACCTGCAAGTCGCTTGGATCCGGTCGACGCCGTTCCTTCGGCGGTTCCTTCAACGGCAGTTGAAGATGACGCGCTGCGCCTTCGGTCTCCGGATCGGGCCAAGCGACGATGACCCTGAACCTGGCATCTTCGGTCGACCGCCATTTCGGCGGTTTGGGAGATTGCGCCATGTCGAAACAATCTACAGTCGTCGGCAAAGCAATCGTCACTGCTCTTCACGACAGCCTCTGCCGGCGAGTTCGGATCGCGAACGAACGGATCGCGATGGCCCGTAGCCTCGAGATTATCGCAAGATCGCGTTCTGATGTGCTGTCCGTCGTGCCTAAGGGTTTGGAGGATATCCCGTCCTACGTGCGCCTTGCTGATGACGGTTTGGCTCACGCCACGTTTCGGCGGGTCGCAGGGGCGGTGATCGTTCTTGCCGCAGCCAGTCGAGTTTGGCGCAAGCCGGAACTGAGGAGGCGGCTGCTTTTCATCAAGCGCGACGCGCGCCGGATCGGTCGCCGTGTCCTTCTCGTAACCAAGCGGGGTTTGGCCCGACAGACCGCAAGAAGTCTAAGTCGATCGGCTCACTCGACGGCGTGCCCATCAGCAGCGGCCAACCAAGTCGACCAAGACGCCGAAGCGCCCGAGCGGCGGTAGGTGCCTCGAGCTTATCCTATCCACGCTGCGAGGTGCCGCCATGCGAAACGGCAACATCGTCGAATTCCCATCGGGACGATTGTTGGTTCGGCCGCTGACGAGGTGTCAGACGGTCGCTGCGTTGGTCAAGCGGATCGCCACTCGGAGCGGCCTCCGACCGACCGCGAGGAAGCGCCATCCTCTGACCGTTGCCCTCGAGGATCTGACCGGCGTTTCGGACGCGACAATCAATCTGCTGACATCGCTCGCCGAAGGCCGCGTCCTGTCGCCGGCATCGGCTGCGAGGCTCGCGATGCGCCATACGCACGAGATCGGTCAACCGCGCAACGGATCGGCCGGAACTCCGCAGGCACTCACGTACAGCCATCATCTCATGCTGGCCGGCGACTTGTTCGGACGCTTCGCGTTTCGGATCGAGGAGCGGGCGAGCGGCGCCTGGATCGCCTGCGCGACGTTCGCCAACCTCGATCTCCTGTCCGAAGTCTGCCCGATGGATGGTACGCCGTTCTGCATCCTTCCAGGCATCGAAGGACACTCGCCGCCTTCGATCATTGTCCGTATGCCGCGCAACTGGCGGATCGAGCTTGCAAGTCGGGCAACGGGCACGGATCGCGCAGCCGAACGTCACGTGCTCGTCGTCGGCGGACTGCCGGATTCTGGACGACGCCGCGCGACGATCGTCGCCGGCGTCCGGGACGGCCTACGTCGCGGCGGCTTTCGTGTTCAACCTCGGCACTCCTCTTCGTTCGCTCCCGAGACACCGAGCGAGCGGAATAGGCAGGCCTACCGCCACCTTGTCCTGATCGAGATGGCGTTTCCGGGTTTGATCCGTGTTCTCGGAGACAAGCGATGATCGGGGACGACGAGGTTCGCCGGGCGCAACACCCGATGCCTGGAGATCCACTGGAGCAGAAGCTTTCGGAGCGCGATGCGTCTGAAGACGCGGCTCGCCATCGCATCGACGCCGAAGCTATGCTGGCGCGCTTCGGCCAACACGATCGTTCCGAGCGACGGCAGTCCGACGAGGACGTGGAACGCGACGAGTATGCGCCGCGCATAAACGACGCCGTCCATCCGTCCGACGATCCGGCCACGATCGCGGCAGCCGTACTGATCGGTCGAGCGCTTGCAAAAGACCCGGACACCTCGAGACGTATCGTGGACGAAGCGCCGGTTCTGATCGTGGAATGCTCCAGCGAAGCTTGGATCGAACTGACTGCCGATGCCCTCATGCGCTGTTTCGGATCACGGCCGAGCAAGAAGCTTCCCCCGCCATCGACCGACACGCGGGATGAGCGGCGTGGCGTCATCGTCATCAAGGCTCGCGCCGGACGATCATGCGCGCATCCAAACGATGGCCTGCAGGCTGTGCGAGCCTTCCGTGGCTTCCTGCCTCTGCTTGGGATCGTCGCTCCCGGTGCGATGCGGCTTCCGGAGGAGCTAGAGCGGGCCTGCGAAGCGCGAATCGTCCTCGGCACCATCGAGCCGTCCGATTTGACGCTCGTCGTGCGGCGGATCGTCGGGTCCGCTCCGACAACGATTGTTTGCCCCGAGCTCGCCGCGGAAGTCGGCCCGATCGACCTGCGCATAGCATTTCATCCGGCGCGCGGACCGGAAGGCGCACTCGAACGTCTGAAGTCCGTATTGGAGCGAGGACGCACGCACCCGACGGCAAGCAAGGCGCCGCGACTATCCGACCTTCACGGCTACGGTGCTGCGGCCGAGTGGGGGCTCGCAGCAGCAGCCGATCTCATGGCTTACAGCCGCGGCCAACATTGGTCGTCATGCGAGCAGGGAGCGCTCCTCACCGGGGTACCAGGCGTAGGCAAGACTCTGCTCGCGGCAGCGATCGCGAGCGAGGCGGGCGTCCCATTCCTGGCCGGATCGCTTGCCCAGTGGCAGGCCGAAGGCGAGGCGCATCTCGGGACCACGCTCAAAGCAATGCGCACCTTCTTCAGGCACGCGAAGAAGGCCGCGCCGTGCGTTGCGCTGGTGGACGAGCTCGACTCGTTCGGAGATCGGCACAAGCTGGAAAGCCATAACCACCACTATGGCGTGCAGGTCATCAACGGCTTCCTCGAGTGCCTCGATGGCGACGGTGGCCGCGAGGGCGTGCTGCTGGTCGGCGCGACCAACAACCCGGGATGGATCGATCCTGCAATCCTGCGATCAGGCCGATTTGACCGCCAGATCGCGATCGAAGCCCCTTCGCTCGCCGATCTGGCTTCGATTCTGCGTCACCACCTCGGGGGGGATCTTCCCGGATCGAACCTGCTGCATATCGCAAGAAAAGGCCTCGGCGGGACGGGTGCGGACTGTGCCGCATGGGTCAGGCGCGCTCGCGGTCGAGCACGCCGCGCCGGTCGGGCATTGGAGGAAGTCGATCTGTTGCGCGAGATCGCGGGATCAACCGATGAGCTTCCTGTCGAAGAAGAGCGACGTGCTGCTTTCCACGAGGCAGGTCATGCGGTGGCGGCCAGAGCTCTAGGCCTTCCGGTGGGCGATCTCGTGCTGCGCTCTCCTGGGCATGGAGGAAACGGCTACATGGGTTTCCGGATGCCTAGCGTCGCTACACGGGGGACGATAGAGAACGTTCTCGCCGTGCTCATGGCCGGACGCGCCGCTGAAATCGTATCGTTCGATTCGCCATCGGCGGGCGCGGCAGCCGACCTGGCGCTGGCCTCGAAGTACGCACGCGACATGTACCTTCGCTGGGGACTCTGCGGTGCTTTGACCGTGCACGATGCTGCCGGAGCTGGTCCTGTGGTCAGCCAAAGGATCGAGAGGGCTCTTCGCAGCGCATCCTCGACCGCTCTCGAGTTGCTCATCGCGAGACGTCGCGATCTCACGCGTCTGGCCCAGGCCCTTCTCGAGCGCCGGTCCTTAACTTGCCGGGAGATCGAGGACCTGCTTGGCTGAATCGACGCGGATGATCAGGCCGCGCGTGCTGCCGCTCGCTCGGCCGTAGCGAGGCCGTCTCCGACGGTCTGATCGGGCGACGGGATGTAAGGGCGCAGCATCTCGGGAGAGGCGGTGACGCCCATGTCCCGGGTGGCACGCTCCTCCCAGGGACGGCAACAACTCCGCTCGTTGTACACCCGCGGTGATTTCTTCGCGATTGTCCGTCGTCAGATGATTTGAGACGCTTTGGGATGCTCAGAAACGGAGGCTCTGGCCCACCTGGGTCGAGAGGTTAGGCAGCCTGCGCCTGATGGCGCAAGCGGCGAATCATGAGCGTCTGATGCTTGATCCGCGCCCGTTCACGCAAAATCGTCTGGCTGCGGCCGAAGTAGACGCCGGCAGGGGTGTGATCGCCCAGGCTCTCGTGAGCGCGAGCGTGGTTGTAGTGCTCGACGAAGGTGTCCACCCGCGCCTCCAATTCGCCGGGCAGGTAAGCGTGTTCGAGTAGGATGCGGTTCTTGAGCGTCTGGTGCCAGCGCTCGATCTTACCCTGTGTTTGGGGATGGCGGGGCGCACCGCGGATATGGGTCATGCCCCGGCTGCCGAGCCAGTCGGCCAGATCACTCGCGACGTAGCTCGGCCCGTTGTCGGACAAGAGCCGGGGCCGATGCACCACCTGCACCTGGTCGAGCCCGGCCGCCGCCAGCGCTAAGTCGAGTGCGGCGGTAACGTGCAGCATCAGGCGCTGAGCGAGGCCCGCACCGGGCCGACCACCGAGTGCGAGCCCGAGGTGGTGGACGATCTGCGCCAGTCGCAAGGTGCGTCGCGCGAAGGTAGGCAGAACGTCGTCGGAGAAGCGCTCGGCGAAGATCTTCCGCCCACAGGCAGCCGCGTCACACCAGAAGCGTCTCACCATGATTTAGAGTTCGACGCGCCGACCACCGAGCGGCAGGTCAGCGTCACGGCGCTGATAGCGGCTTTGGATGCGACGTGAAGAGGTCGGGACTGTCAGGAATTCCGTGTGCGGGCGGCGGGTTGAACATCAGGCCGCCATGGCCCGGGTGAAGCGCTCGCCGAAGATGACGGCGAACTGCGCCTTGGCCATGACCCACTCACGCGATCCCATCTTCCACGCCTTCTCGGAGCGGTTCAAGACCAGGTAGAGCAGCTTCAGCGCGGCCTCGTCGGTCGGGAAGTGCCCGCGGGCGCGCACAGCCCGGCGCAGCGTGGCGTTCAGGGCCTCTATGGCGTTCGTGGTGTACAGGATCCGGCGCACCTCGCTGGGGAAGGCATAAAACGGGATCACCTCGCCCCAGGCTCGTCGCCAGCTCTGGGCGATGGCCGGGTAGCGCCGACCCCATTCGCTCGTCTCGAAGGCCGCCAACGCCGCCTCGCCGGCGGCGGCATCGAGCGCGCGGTAGATGTCCTTCAGCGCCCCCGCCACGAGCTTGCGGTCCTTGTAGGACACGAAGTCGAGGCTATGGCGTAGCAGGTGGACGATGCAGGTTTGGACCAGCGCCTCGGGGAATACCGCCCGGATCGCGTCGGGGAAGCCCTTCAGGCCATCGCCACGGCCAGCAGCACGTCCTCGACGCCGCGGTTCCTGAGCTCGTTCATGACCCGTAGCCAGAACTTGGCGCCCTCGTTCTGCTCCAGCCACAGGCCGAGGATCTCCTTGGAGCCGTCGGCGCGCACGCCCAGCGCGATGTGGACGGCCTTGTTGCGGACCACGCCCTCGTCGCGCACCTTGATCCGCAGGGCGTCGAAGAACACGATCGGGTAGACCGGCTCCAGCGGCCGGGCCTGCCAGGCAGCGACCTCCTCCAGCACCGCGTCGGTCACCGCGCTGATCAAGTCGGGTGAGACCTCGATGCCGTAGAGCTCGCGCAGGTGCGCGACGATCTCTCGGGTGCTCATGCCACGCGCGTACATCGACACGATCTTGTCGTCGAAGCCGGGAAGCGGCGCTGATAGCGGGCGATCAGCTGCGGATCGAACGTCGCCTGCCGGTCGCGCGGGATCGAAAGCTCGATCCGGCCTGTCTCGGTCGTGACCGTCTTACGGCCATAACCGTTGCGCGTGTTGCCGGCGTCCTCGCCCGCCAGATGGTGGTCCATCTCGGCGTTGAGCGCCCGCTCGGCCAGGGCCTTCTTCAGCTCGTCCAGCAGGCCATCGGCCTCGAAGGCTGTCTTCGGATCGGCCTCGGCCAGGAGCTGGTCCAGGATCGCGTCAGGAATACGGGGTGCTTTGCGTCGTGCCATCGGGAACCTCCTTCGGGTCCACTATGGCCGCCCGAACACGAAATTCCTGACAGTCCCGAAGAGGTCCGGCAGTCTGGGCAAGTCGCCGTCGCAGATCCGGACCTCACGACCAGACCGATCCGATCGGTGCCGGCATCGAGGTGATCGACGACGAAACCGGCAGGTGCGAGGCTCGACGGCCTGAAGCGGGGGTGCATGCTGCGGCTCCATCAAGGTTATCCGCAACCTCAACGCCGCCGGCATCAGCGAGAGTGAGTCAGAGCCAAAGTTGCACGCCAAAACACAGAGAACTGCCGGCGTGTTGCGCGGCGGATTTCCCTGATCACGGCTTCTGCCGGCTTCCGTACTGTTCCGGACGTCGGATTCATCTTCGCTCCTGGGGGCTACGATGTACCAGCCATCCTCCGTTCTTGAAGGCCCTCAATTCGTCTCAGGAGTGCAGACGGAGGACACGCGACATTCACTGAGCTGCCTATGTCCGCCGAAGCCGATGGCGTCTCACCAAAACTCGGTGCCGCTTAAGAGCGATGTCAAAAACTCCACGCGTCAACACCATGTGCGAGCGTTGTGACCTTAACTGAGACATGCATCTTAGGCATGTCCGATTCGGGCAGTCCGACCTCGCCGAGCTTAGGACCTAAGACTTTTTTCTTGATTGACTACCGATCAATGGGGGGAGCATTTGCTACGCAATTTCGGTCCGTATCAGCTCCGAACGCCATTCACGGGACGCACGCGGAATGATCAAGGAGGCTCCCTCGCGAAAGGAGGATCCCAGTAAGACTCTCGGGCATAACGACTTTTTCCGAAGTTCTGCAATGTTGTCCACAGTTGGTTTTAGTAGCATTTTTGGCATGCAGCGCTGGATACTGATCGTAGCCGTACCTGAGGACGGACGCGTCCCGGACGGTCGCGACGTTGCGCACGCGGTCGCCGAAGGTCGAAGGGTCGTCCGGATCCCAGTCTCCGTCGGGCGCGACCGCCAGGAGCGCGTCGGCGAGGTGGTCGGCCCGGAAGTGCTTGCCGATCTCCCGGCGCCCTCCTCCGACCTCGTCGATCTCGATCCAGGCCGAGCGGATGCCCGCCTGGTAGTCCTCGGGCGAAGCGTATCCGACGACGTAGAGGGGTTCGACGGTCGCGATCCAGACCTGCCCCTCGACCAGGACGAGCGAGGCCGCGTTGCGGTGGATGATCGCGCGGGCCTCCTCCTCGGTGGAGCTTCCGATCTCGGCCGCCGCGGCCTGGGCCTCGTCGAGCAGCGGCCGGCGGTCCCATTGGGCCGGCTTGAGGCCCAGGGGCGCGAGCTGACCGACGCCGACGATCAACGGATTGAAGGGGCCGGTGCCGCTGGCCGCCGTCCCGACCAGATCCGATGCGGAGACCATCGGCCCGGAGGACTTCGGCGCTCTTCCGTAAGCGCGCTCGTACGGTCTCAGTAGGCCGCCGTCGCGGTTGCGGATCTCCAGGTCCGGGCCCGAGGCGCGGGTGATGCTCAACGCGACCGGGGCGTCGTTGGAGGCCGCCTCCGCCACGTCGACCCAGGTCGCGGCCGGTATCCGGACCTCGTGGAACTTGCGTTGCCCGGGCAGCTTCGCGGTCCCGCAGGCGACGAACCGGACCTCGATCCTCATGGCCGCGGACCTTCGTGCCCTACGTCCGCCTCGACGTGCGGGCTGTTCCGCCACTTCTCGATCTCGACGCGCCAGTCGGGGACCTCCTCGTCGAGATCGGCGACGTCCACCGCGTCCGTGAACCGCGCGAAGGATTCGGCGACGATCCCCGGGGCCGCCCCGATCTCGAGGTCGTCCCGCAGCGCCGCCCAGGCGACGAGGACGGATGTCGGCATCGCGTGCAGTTCGCTCTGGAGGGCCTCCTTGGCCCGCTTCGCGGCCGCCACGAGGGCCGGGCCCTGGTCGTGGCGGTACCGGACCATCTCCGGCATCTCGATCCGCGGCAGGATCGGCACGTAGGCCGCGAAGGTCTCCGGCGCATCGAGATCGAAGTCGGCATCGAGGCCGAGCGCGAGCAGCCCCTCCGCGAGCTGGTCGACCCGGAAGTGCCGGGCGCAGTCCAGCGGGCCTCTGGCCATGAGGGTGCTGCGGAACCGCACGTCGAGCATCGGCCCGTTGACCCGATCGGCCGGTATCGCGACGAGCAACGGTTCGTCGTGGATCCTGCGCCAGAGGGCGCCCTCGCACACCAGGGTCGCGGCCGCATTGCGGGCGATCTGCGCCGCGAGCTCGTCGCGGTCGCCCGGATCGTCCGGGTCCAGATGCAGCGTCGCCTCGACCGCCGGATCGCGGAATGTCGGCTCGTGCTGGGGCAATCCCCTGGACAGGTCGGTGCGGCAGCCCTTCGCTATGTGCGCGAGCATCGCCTCCAGGGTCGCCTGGGGCGTGTGACGGGCCGGACCGTAGCCGAGAAGGGCCACGTGCAGCGCACCGTCGTGGACGCGGTACTGGGCGTCGTGACGATAGGTGCCGGCCGCGGCGTCCCACCTGTCCATGGCGATCGCCACGGGAAACGCGTCCGGGGCAATCTCGCCGAGCCGCACGGACGCGGCCGAGCGGAGCTTCATCGGCACGTACTTGCGCTTGCCCGGTTCGCGGGCCCGGCGCTCGTAGACGAAGGGCACTTCGACGATCATGGCCTGGGCGCTCCCGAAGGAATGGCCGGTTCCGGCAGCGGGGCGAGGCGGAAGGTCTCGATCTCGTGGGCGATGTCGGCCTTCCGCTCCTCGAGATGCCTGATCCACCAGTCGTCGTCCGCGTACTTGGGCACGAGAACGGCCGCGCAGGCTTCGAGGCGGTCGCAGACCACGGAAGCGGGAGCATCCTCCCGGATCGCGTCGCGCAGGTCGGCGTAGGCGAGCATCTGGGCGCGCGACGCCTCGGCGACGTCCTTCTTGTCTCTGGACAGCTGCTGCTTCGCGAACTTCAGAAGTTGAGGCCCCTGATCGGGACGATAGCGCAGCGCGGTCGCGTCGAAGACCTCGACGTATTCGGATATCGCGTCGACGAACGTGGCGGGGAGTTCGGGGTCCCATCCTTCGATGCCGGCACCCTGCGCCTCCGCCGCGCCCAGCACCTCCGCCACCTGATCGACGCGGAAGTGCTTCCGGATGTCCCGCATCTCGACCGGGATATGCCCAAGCGTCGTGGTCTTGACGTAGCAGCTATTCCTTTGAACGCCCTGCTCTTGATCGTACCAGCCGAAGGAATGAAGCTCGTAGATGGGCTCCTCGTCCCCCGCCCGACGAAACATGGTCCCGTCGACGCACACCAAGCCGGCGGCATTCTCGCGGACCGCCGCGGCCACCTCCGACTCCTTCGAGTTCCGGAAGGTCGCTCCGGGATAGTCGGCCTCCCGCCCGTCGGACCGGTAGCGGCCATATTCCTCGCCGGCGAACAGCGGATTGGAGGCCGAGCGGTACCCGTGCTGCGCCGTCTCGACCATCTCGTCGAATCCGACGGGCCGGTCCGGCTCTCTCGCGTGCGTTTGGAAGATGGGAACGTACAGGGCGTCGCCGAAGCGCCTGTAGTCGATCGACGGGTTCGCGCGTTCGGTCGCTCGTTCGCCCGGGCGGTGCCATCGCAGCACGACTGGCGCCTCCGCGTCGGTCGCCACGGCCACATCGACCATGACGGACGACATCAGGTACTTCGTGATCGGCTTGCGCTTGCCCTTCGGGATGACGTCCGCCTCGTAGGCGAAGGGTACTTCGACCATCATGGGCGCGGCCCCTCTTGCACCGCCGGCTCCGCATCGCGGACCGGGCTCATCCTGAATGCCTCCGTCTCGCGGAGTATCTCTTCGCGGTCGCTGGGACCGAGGTACACGATGAGATCGGCGTCGCGCGCCGGGAGCGTGTCGGCATAGGCTTCGAGCATCCCGCAGACCTCCGAGGCTCCGGCCTTGGCCTTCACCACGTCGCGGAGCCCCGCATAGGCGACCATCGTCTCGACCGGGGCGTCGCCGATCTTGTCCCTGTCGTGCCGCACGATCTGGGCGGCATAGGCCAGGAGCGCCGGTCCCTGGTCGGCCCGGTACCGGAGGCAGGACGGGTCGAAGACCTCGACGAACTCCCTGAACCTGCCGCGGTAGGTCGCCGGGTCGTCGAGATCGATCTCCGGTCGCCCTCGTGCCGCCTCCTGATCGAGCGCGGCCGCGAGATCCAGGACTTCGGCGATCTGGTCGACCCTGAAGAGGGTGCGGATGTCCCGCTTCTCCGGCTTGATGCTCCCCAGCCTCTTCGTGTCCAGGTAGCCGTGGCCGAGGTCGTAGACGGGCTCCGAATCCGGGTCCCGTCTGAAGAGCTGGCCGTCCACCGAGACGAGATCGGATGCCTGCTCGCGGATGGCCGCGGCGATCTTGTCCTCGTCGCTCTCGCGGATCGCCGCGATGCCCGCGAGGTCCTCGGCCCGCAGGAGCCGGTCGTTGGAGAACCGGTGGAACTCCTCGCCGGCGAACAGCGGGTTGTGTCTGCCCTGACACCCTTGCGATGCCGCCGCGATGGCCTCCTCGAGCGTCACGTGATGATCCGGGCGGCCGGAGTACTGGTAGAAGACGGGCGTAAACAGGTCGCCGTCGAAGCGCCGGTAGTCGAACGGAGGATGGCTCCACCCGTCGGCGGGAAACCCGGCGTGCCTGTGCCTGTAGCGGTGCCAGCGCAGCACGAGCGGCGCGTCCTCGCCCGAGACCGAGGGTACGTCGACCATCACGGACGACATGAGCGTCCGCGGAACCTGCTTGCGCTTCCCCTGCGCGACGGTCATCGCGATGTACGCGTACGGCACCTCGAACATGGGCATCGCCGTTCTCCTAGACGAGCGCGCGGGCGGCGGAGACCGGCACCGGCTCGACGGCCGGAGCCATCTCGAAGGTCTCGACCTCGTTGAGGATGTTGCGGACTTCGACGTGCTCGGGGCCGTGCACGCGCGCCGCCTGATCCGCGAACGCCCGCATCAGCGGCGCGACGTCGTGGGCCGGCGCGGAGGCGTGCAGCGCGTCGCGCAGGCCGGCATAGGCGATCATGAAGCCCACGGGCTTTTCGGCGAGCGCGTCGCCGTGATCGGCGACGATCTTGTGCGCGCGGCTCAGAAGCTTCGGGCCCTGGTCCGGCCGGAAGGCGAGCACCGTGGGATCGAGGATCTCGACCCGGTGCTCCATGACGTGCGCGAACGTCTCCGGATCCTCGGGGTCCCAATCCGTCAGCCGATAGTTCCACGCCGAACAGGCCATCAGGGCCTCGGCGATCTGGTCGACCCGGAAATGGCGCCTCACGTCGATCTCGTGCGGCGCGGCCTCGAAGTCCGCGACCGAGCGCGTCAGGATCGTGCCGGTGTACCGGACCTCGCCGTCGATCATCGCGGCGTCGGGTTCGATCTGATAGACCGGCTCCAGTCCCGGTCGGTGCTGGAACACCAGCCCGTCGACGAGGATGAGGTCCCGCGCACGGGCCGCGATCTCGGCGGCGACCTCGGCCTCCCAGGACCGCTCGATCTTCATCGTCCGGCGACGCTCGTCGTCCTCGGCGAGCGGGCTGCGCATGAACAGGCTCTGCACCCCGTCGAAGAGCGGGCTGCCCTGGCCGCCGGTCCCGATCCGGACCGCCTCCAGCATGTCGGCGACAGCCAGCGGCGTCTCGCTGCCCTCCTCCAGGCCCACGAGATACGGGGCGTAGAGGCGGCCGTCGAAGAACCGGTAGTCCAGCGGCGCGTTCGCCCGGAGCGGCTTGCCGTAGGAGCCGCCCGACGGCGGGCGGTGAAGCCGCAGCGCGACGGGGGCCTCGTCCGGGGAAGGCGTGGCGATCTGCACGGCGACGGACCCCGCGAACGCCCAGTTCTCGATCTTGCGCTTCCCCTTCAGCGCGCCTGCGACCTTGTAGCTGTGGGGGACCTGGAGGATCGTCATCGAAAATCTCTGAAGCCTCGGCCTTCAGTCCGGGGATGCCGCGCGTCTGCGTAGCGTGAATGGTTGGTGTGATTAGCGCGGGGTGGTAGGAACAGATCGTGACCATTGCCCGCGGCTTCCGCTACAAGCTGGATCCGCTGCCCGAGCAGGAAGCCCTGTTCCGGCAGTTCGCGGGCGTATGCCGGTTGACCTACAATCTCGCTCTGGAGCAGCGCGCGACCTGGGGCCGGAGGCACCGGTTGGGTTACGTCAGCCAAGCCGCCGACCTGACCCGCCTGCGGGCCGAGTTCGACTGGGTACGTTCGGTCTACGTATCCTGCCAGCAGCAGGCGCTGCGCGACCTTGATCGTGCCTTCGCCAACTTCTTCGCGGGCCGGGCGTGCTTCCCCCGCGCCCGTCGCCGTGGCGTCGATGACAGCTTCCGCTTCCCGGGCCGCGAGGTCGCGGTGAGGCGGCTCAACGCGAACTGGTCTGCCGTGCGCCTGCCCAAGATCGGCTGGGTGAGGTACCGTGACAGCCGACCGATGCGTGGCGAACTGAAGAACGTGACCGTCAGCTTCGATCCTCTGGGTTGGCACTGCGCCTTCACCTGCGAGATCGACCACGAAGCGCCAGCTGCGTGTCTTGACGTCGTAGGCATCGACCGGGGCGTTGCTACGACGCTTGCCTTGTCCACTGGCGAGACGCTGACGCTGCCTGCAGGCCTGGAGCGGATCGAGGCCCGAATGCGCAAGGCACAACGCGTCGCTGCCCGACGCAAGCGCGGATCGAACCGTCGCCGCCGTGCTCAGGCCCGCGTTGCACGCCTGCAGGCACGCCAGGCCCGCATCCGCCGGGACTTCCACCACAGGGCCGCCCTCGATATCGCTCAGCGCCACGGCGTCGCCGTGCTGGAGGACCTCAACACGCGCGGCATGACCTCCAGCGCGAGAGGAACAATCACCGAGCCCGGAAGGAACGTCAGCCAGAAGGCGGGACTGAACAGGGCGATCCTGGCAGCCGGCTGGCACCAGTTCGCAACCATCCTGGCCTACAAGATGGAGGAGCGAGGCGGGCAGGTCGTGACAGTGCCAGCCCGGTTCACGTCGCAGACATGCGCGGCGTGCGGTGTGGTCGATGCGAGGAGCCGCGAGAGCCAAGCGCGCTTCGTCTGCATCAATTGCGGCCACAAGGACCACGCCGACATCAACGCGGCGATCAACATAGAACGGCGGTGGAACACACCGTTGCTGCGCATAGAGGGTTTGCATCAGCAGCCCTGTGAAGTGCGAACTGGACGAGACCTTGCGGTCTCCGAAAATCCCCGTCGGTCCCGGCGGGGAAGATGTTAAGGCGCGGTCCTATGCCTTTGGCGACGGCGCGGTCGGCGCGTCGGCGACCGGAGCGATACGGTACTTCTCGAGTTCCTCCCGGAGCTGTCTCGCGTCGAAGACATCGTCGCCGAGCGCGTCGCACAGCCTGCCGGCGAGGACGGCGAGGCCCGACGCGTGCGCCTCGCCCCGGTACGCGTCCCGCAGCTCGCCGTAGGCCAGAAGGACGGGGATCGGCTGATCGGCCAGATGCTTGCCGACCGCGGCCACCGCCCGATCGACCGCGGCCAGGAACTGCGGCGTCTGGTCGTGGCGGTACGTCAGGACGTGCTCGAAGCCCTCCCGGACCTCGATCCAGTCCGGAACGTACGCCTTGAAGGTCGCCGGCCGCTCGGCGTCGAACTGGAGCTCGCGCCTGCCGAACCTCGCGGCGATGGCCTCCAGAACCTCCGGCAGCTGGTCGGCCCGGAAATGGACGGCGACGTCCTTGGGCCCCTCGATCCGGTCCAGATCGGTGATCTCGGCGCCGATCCGATGCTCGAAATGGCCGCTCTTGACCACGTACATCGGCTCCGCCGTCTCGCGGTAGACCTTCCCGTCGACGAATATGAGTTGCTCGGCCTTCCTCCGGATCATGGCCGCGACCTGCTCCTCCTCGGACGAGGAGATGATCAGGGCATCGCCCAATTCGGCCGCGGCCTTCAGCTTGTCCTTGTAGTCCCACCAGCCGCGGCGAGCGCCGAACTCGAGCAGGTTGTCCGACCCCTCCTGGCGGGCGGCGACGGCCGCGGCGAGCGCGTCGACCGACACCTGCCGGTCGGGTTTGTCGTAGCCGGCCTCGACGTCGATCGGGCGGTAGAGCCTGCCGTCGTGCACCCTGTAGTCGCGCACCGGATGCCTGACGGAAACGTCCCAGCGCCCGCGGCGATGGCAGACGAGCGCGACGGGCGCCTCCGCATCGGTCGGGCACGGGATCTTCACCGAGATCGAGGTCTCGCGGATGAATTCGCGATCCTTGCGCTGCCCCTTCTTCATCCCCTTGAGGTTGTAGGCGAAGGGCACGTCCAGAATGCGGTGCTTCATGGTCTTCCGAGCCCCGGGGCTGCCTCGTCGGACGGGCGGCTGGCGGCGATGCGCTCGACGGCCTCGTCCATCTGTTCGACGACGTCGCGAATGAGGTGCGTATTACGCTCGCTGTTCGGGTCGGCGATGAACGGCCGGAGGTTCTCCAGCATCCGTTCGGAGGCGTCGACCAGGAGATCGAGGTGCAGGTCCGGCCAGCCCAGCATGTCCCGCAGATCGAAGACGGCATCGACGGCCGGTCGCGGCATCCATGTGAGGTCTCCGCCCAGATGGCGGACGGCCTGGCGGGCTCCGGCCGCAAGGGCGAAGACCTCGTCGTCGAGACACAGGCTGTTCCGATCGAGCAGTTCGAACGCGCCCGACACCCTGACCTCGTCCACGGGTCGGCCGGCGTAGGCCGCCGCGAACGCGACCGCGTCGTCCAGGCGGTCGAGACGGAAGACGCCCCGCCCCTTGGACCCGTCGGCGACGTCGGCGGACCAGGCCGGAACGACGGTCGGGGTGCCGACCGACCGGCCGATGCGCTCCATGTGCGCCCTGCCCGGCAATCCGGATCCGTTGGTGCCGGCGACCAGCACCGGCTCGCTCTCGCGCCTGTGGAGGCGGCCGTCCAACAGGGCGAAACCCGCGACCTTGCGCTCGAGAGCTCCCACCCATCGCCGGCGGTCGTACGGCTCGATCGAGGCGATGGCGGCCCGCGAGAGGTCGACCACCTCGGCCGGTCGGTAGGCGCCTGCCTGTAGGGAGAACTCGTCGAAGAACTCGCGCTTGAACACGCCGAACCCGTCGAGCATCCTCCGGAGCGCCTCGGGATCGCCGGGTCGACCGCCGGCCTGCGTGAAGAAGCCGCCGTCGACGGCCACGACCTCGCTGACCCTCGTCGCGACGTCGCCCTCTACGACCGATCCGCGCGCGGGCGCGTTCCACCGACAGACGGGGACGATCGACGAGGCCTGATGCTCCTCGACGACGAAAGGCACCCGTTCCTTCACGACGCGAAGATGCTCCACCCGCTCGCCGTGGAGGCGTATGGTGGCGCGGTAGACGACGTCTTCCTCGACGATCATGGCGGGCTGCCCGAAGGAATGAGCCGATCGGAGGATCGGCCACGGCTCATGATTGCCCGGACCCGCGAAAACCGGAAGGCACGACGATCACGGCGTCGGGCCGAAGCTCGTGAGGTCCGGGGTCGGCGCGACGAAGGTCTCGTGCCGGAGGATCCCGGCCCGCAGACGCGCGAGCGCCTTCGGCAACGGCTCCTCGAGGGCGGGCGGCATAGCTGCCGGGTCCAGCGCCTCCAGCACGGACAGCGCACCCTGCACCATCTCCGCCCTGCCCGCGCAGTGGCCGACGGTCCGGGCGTCCCGAAGGTCGAGAACGGCCTCGGCGGCCGGGCGGGGCAGCAGGAAGATGCTGATCCTGAGCTGGTTGTAGGCCTCCGCGGCTGCCGCGGCGATCGCGCGCTCCTCGTCCGGGTAGGAGATCAGATCGGGCCGCAGGATCTCCAGACCCTGGACGCGCCACACCTCCTCCGGCGGACGGCTTCCTCGGATCGCGGCGTGCTCGACCGCGGATTCCAAGCGGTCGATCCGGAAGGCGTCCGCGCAGGCCGCGGCCGGATGTACGCCCAACGTGTCGGAGTGCGTCAGCTTGGTGGTGCAGTCGAACACGACGGACCAGCGGGCGTCGGGCGCCGCCGCGTCGAGCGACGTCCCCTTGGGCGTGCTCGTCGCGAACAGGACCGGCTCGTGGCAGCGTTCGTAGGCTACGCCGTCGACGAGCGTGCACCGATCCCGCACCCAGCGCGTCGCGGCGGCGATCCGCTCCAGCCGGTCGTCCCCCTCGCGGGACTTGACCGGGATGTCGGCCGCCAGAGGAGCATCCCGGTTGGCGACCCTTCCGCCGTCGCGCACGTAGGCCTCGTCGGCGACGGTCCAGTGGCGCAGCAGCGTACCGTCGCGGAAGCTTTCGCCGATGTCCGTGCCCGTGAGGCGGGACGCGCATCCGACGTCCCACGACGGCCTCAGGAACAGGCCCTCGTGATGGAGGGTGGAGACCACCTGCCCCCGCGCGGCGTCCCACGGCGCCTGCATCCGGCAGAATTCGACGGCCTCGCTCTCCGAGAGTTCGGGTACGGCGATCGGCACGACCTCGCGGAAGAGGTTGTCCCGGAACACGCGGGTCCCGTGGAGCACCACGCGGCCGCGCCAGTGGATCGGGAGATGGACGATCATGCCGCCACCATGGCCTGCGGTGCGAGTTCCGGGGTCTCCACGCCCGGACGCTCATCCTCGGGATACGGATCGAAGTCGGGCCTGGCGGTCTCGCTCTCCCACCGCCGGACGAACGCGCGGAAGGCCGGCACCCACTTCCCCCAGCGGGGGAGGCCGGCATCCTTCGCGTCCGGCACGAAGGTCTCGGACAGCCGCCGCATCGCGTCGAAGGCCGCGTCGAGAGCGGTCCGGTCGCCCGTCCGCAGGAGGGCGGCGGCGTCGCGCAGGTCGGCGTAGACGAGGAATTCCTCGCGGCAGAAGCGGCGCAGGTCGTCCCCCCGTATGTCCCTCTCGAGCCGCGCGACGAACGAGGGGGCGTGCTCCACGAAGTGGGGAAGGTGCAGCGGGACGGGGGACACGATCTCGATCGAGCCTTCGACCTTCGGCTCGCCGAAGCCCGAGGCGAAGGCCATGGCGTCGTCGAGGCGGTCGGCCCGGAAGTACTGCTTCCTGGTGGAGGCCTCGGCCTCGAGATGCTTGTCGAAGGCGTCGCGCTGCTCGTGCCCCCTCTCCGGGAAGCCGACGAAGAGGATGTCGTCCGCCCAGTAGAGGCTCGACCCCACGGACCGGCCCAGGACGGCCTCGATCCGGTCGCCGTTCGCGATCCAGACCGGCTCCGCGGTCCTGAGATGGACGACGCCGTCGACGACGGCGAGAGCCTCGGCGTTCCGGTGGGCATGGACCAGGGCCTTCTCCGAGTCGTCGTCGAGCCAGCGGCTGCGCTCGTTCCTGGCGGCTTCCGCGGCTCTGCGCTCGTCGAACATCTCGAGGCGGCCGCCGTTGCGGCTGTGATGGGTCCGCGGACGCATCAGCGGGTTGTCGATGTTGTCGGTCCGCCCGTGACCGAACAGCGTGGGCAGATCGGCTTCGGTCGCGAGGCGGATCCGGGCCTCACCGTCGACGACATCGCCGACCTGCAGCGGCATGAACACGCGATCGTCGATCCGGCGGAACGACAGCGGATCGGCCGGCTCGCCGCCGGGAGGGGCGAAGCGGAGCACGGTCGGCGCCTCCGCATCGGTGAAGGAACGGATCGGCAGCGCGACGTCGTAGCCGAGGGTGGCGTCGCTCGGCTTGCGGCAGCCGTACGCGATGTACCTCCTGATGTAGGGGACCCGGGCGACGTAGCTCTTCGTTTCCATGGCATCCGATCCTTCGCGCCGAGGGTGGCGCGGGGAAGCGAAAGCCGCAACACGAAGGCATCGATAAATCTCAGGGAACGCCGTCCGGACCGCTTGCGGAGCTTCCGCATCCGGGTCATGGTCGGTCCTGCAAGTCCTTGCGGCGGCTCTTCGGAGGCGCACCGGAATGGCTGCAGCCCCTACCAAGGCTCAGGCCCGCTTCGTAAGAGGCGGGCCTTTTTCGTCGTTCCTTCGAGGCACCGCGGGCCTCTCCAAGAAAAATGTCCGGGACATGCCTTTTCGCCGTTGTCCCTTGCGACGGCCTTCTCCAATCTTCCCTCGAAATGAACTTCCGGGTCGGATGCCCAGGGAGGGAGGCCATGGAACAGATCAACGACGGATCCTTCACCGCCGAGGTGCTCACCGGCGCTCAGTACCTGCGCAAGGTCAACGACCTGCTCTCGGCCCGCTACGGCATCACCTACTCCGCAGACGAGCTCTGGCGGGATATCCACGGCTGCGCGCCGGGAGCCGAGATGGCGAAGCTCAAGAAGGCGTTCGTGGAAGGCGAGACGCCCGAGAAGTTCGTGCGCACCCTCGTCTCCGACGCGGGCCTGCGCCCGATCGACCAGATGCCCGGCGGCTCCCACGAGGCGGCGCGCGCCTACAACCGCATGAAGGCGATGCTGGTCGGCTACTCGAACGAGAGCAAGCTCTACCCCGAGCGCAGCCAGTGGGAGGTCGGTCTCGACGGCACCGTCTACCTGCAGGGGCGGGACGGCGTCGCGAAGATGGAGCCGCGGCAGACCGATCGGGGCTGGGACTTCATGGTCAGCGAGTCCCCCGGCGGCATGCTGGACAACACCGGCGCGGGTGCGCTGCTCGATCTCGTCGCCGACTTCGAGATCGTCGCCACCGGGCCGGACATCGGGGACGCCTACGAGAACTTCCTGCAGGCCCGGCCGAGCTACCGCCCGGGAGCCGAGCAGGACGAGGATTCCTATCGTCCGCGCCCCTGAGGCGTGGATCCACGAGACGTGCGACGGGGCCTTCGGGCCCCGTTTGCGTTCGCGTCAGCGGGACATCCGCACTCCCGCCCGCCTGAGCCCGGCCTCGATCGACACGCCCTCCGGCGACGACAGCACGACCTCCGTTCCCGACGGGCCGTCCCGCATGGAGAGGATCTCGATCCCCTCGGCCGAGAGCCGCCCGACGACGTCGTCGCGGTCGTCCGCGGCCAGCAGAGCCCTGTACTCCGCCCCTCCGGCGGGTCCCATGCGCCAGTCCGAGATGCGGATGCTGTCTCCGCTCCGATCGGGCGGTCCCGCGTCCCGGTCGGCGTACGACGGCGACGACGGAGCGGAACGGACCAGATCCGCAAGTGACTTGGACACGGCGATCCGCGTCGCAGCGGGATCGCCGAGGTCGGCGATCGGCAACCTCGACCATTCCGTGGCGGAACCGTTCCTCCAGACGGCGAGCGCCGCTTCCCCGCCCTCGCGGACGACCACGGCGACCGCCGGTGCTCTGTACTTGGCGACGAGGTGGCGGAAGGCCCTGCCTTCGAAGGCATCGAGGGCTTGGCCGGTGACCATGCCGGCGTCCTCCGCGTCGCCCGTGACCGGCACGACCTTGAAGCGGTCCAGCACGGTGGGCACACGCCAGATCGCGCCCCACTGGTCCGACCGGTCCCAGGGGACGAGACGCCCCGTCCGGTCCCGAACGGCGTGCACCACCAGGATCCAGGGGATGCCGGGCGATCCGGTCCGACGATCCGCGGCGGATCGGCCTTCGCGCGCGCCACTCCGTCGGCCCTCGACGGCGAGATCCACGACGGCGTCGAGACGCCCGTCCTCGAAGCGCTCGTCCCGGAATGTCGAACTGTCGACGACGGTCGTCGTCGGATCGAGGCCCAGCCTGCGAGCTGCCTCGTCGGTGGCGGCGCGCACGGCCAGCGCCCTGCCCTCCTCAAGGGATCTGGCCCGCACCGACACCTCGATGCCGGGAACGTCCTCGGCGGAAGCCGCGGGTAGGGGATGGAAAGTCTGAACGAGGGCCAGGACAACCAGGGCGGCGGTGGACGGTCTGAGCATGGTCACGTCCAATCGAAACCGCGGACGGACGCCCGGCAGTCTACGGGCGGAAGCCTCCGCCACGGCGTATCGCGTCGGCCGATGCCGACGCCTGGGCCGAGGGTCCGGACGCGCGGAGACGTATGTAAGGGAACGCCCCGCGGCCCGGCGACTGCTCCTATCGGAGCGTAGGCGGCGGCCTCAGGCCGCCGTCCCAATAAAAAACCCGCCTGGCGCTCGGCGCCGGCAGGGTCGGATGGAATCAGAAGGGGAAACCCTTGCATAACCTGACACTGTGCGTGTTAGCGCCCTACAAACGCTCATTGAATCGGGTTCGAGACATGTTACGCATCCATTGAGGCATAAACAGGTCACTCCGACTGGTTCCGCATGGCAAGGGCGAGACCGAGGCCGACTTCCCGATCGGCAGAAATCGGCTGCTTTTCCACAGCTAAGCGTAGCGTTTCACGGCTCCCGACCAGAACGACCCGCCCGATCGCGCGCGTGACGGCGGTGTAGATCAACGAGCGGTCCAGCAGGCGAGACGAGACAATCGGGATCACGACATTCTCGAAGGCCGAGCCCTGCGCTTTGTGGACCGTGACCGCATAGGCGTGATCAAGATCGTCGAGATCGCGTCCCGCCAACCGCTGCTCATTGCCATCGAAGTTCACGACCGCATCGCCATCGTCGATTCCCACAACGGTGCCCAGGCTGCCGTTGCGCAGGTCCCGACGGTAGTCGTTCCGCAGGAACAGCACTGGCTCTCCGGCAATGAACCGGCCGCGCTCCCCGGGTGGGCATCCGAGGGCCACCAGATGGTGGAGCTCAGCATTAAGAGCCGCCGTTCCGCTCGCACCGGTTTTGAGAGCCGAGAGTATCGTGGCCCCTTCGACTCCGCCGAGCTCGGCGAGGGCGTCCTTCACATGCTCGGCAATCGTTTGGGGGTCGCATTCGAGCAGCGTGACGCCGCCGACGTCAGGGGAGAAAGGCTGAAGCCTAGGGAGCCGTCCATCGCGGATGGCAGCCGCGACGGCAGGGATGCCGGAGGCGGCGGTCTGCCGCCGAATGGTCCGCAGTTCGACCTTCGGGATCTCCGGGATGCCGACGAGCGCATGCAGCGTCAGGCCGAATCCGATCGGCGCCAACTGTGCCCCGTCTCCAACCAGCAGGAGACGGCTGCTCGGTGGCGCGACCCGCAGGATCCGATAGAGCGTCGGCAGGTCGAGCATCGAGCTTTCGTCGATCACGACCAAGGCTTCGGGCCCTACCGCGACCTGCTTGGCCTCGACGGCCTTCAGGAAGGCGGCGATCGTCGAGGCCTTCCTCCCCGTCGCCTCCGTCATCCGGACGGCGGCCCGGCCGGCGAGCGCCATCATGTGAATTGCTCGCCCGAACCGCTCGGAGGCGGCGACGATCGCCTTGAGCACGGTCGTCTTGCCGACGCCGGCGCCACCGACGACGAGGCCGAAACGGCTTCTCAGGGCGAGGTGGACAGCATCCCGTTGCTCGCCGCCCAGATCGACGCCGATGGTGCCTGCCGCCTCGTCCAGCCAAGCGTCGAGCTCCGGAGCGGCGACCTCGCGGGCGATCAAATCCTCGCTTGCCCGCCCCTCGATCATCCGGGCGATCGCGCCGGCGACGTAGGCCTCCATCATGGCCGCGCCGGCCGGCTGTAGGCCTTCGTCCGTCCGAACGGCGACGCCGAGGGCTATCGCCTTGGACACGGCCTCGGAGGCGCGCGACGCCGAACATCGCAGGAGTCGAGCGACCAGGCGCACGACCTCGGCGTCGCGGGTCCAGGTGTGATGCTCGTCGAGCCGCCGGTAGAGGGCAGCCTCCACGGCTGCGATGCTCCGATCGTCGGCGTCGAGCGGCAGACCGAGCCGATGCGCCACGGCGTCGACCTTCTCGAAGTCGGCTACGGCCATCATAAGCCACGGGTTCTCCCGGAGGCGGAGCGGAGCCTCGACGCCCCAAAGGGCGACGATTTTGCGGGCGAGGCGTCCGTCGAAGCCGTTCTCCCCGAGCCAGACGACGACGTCGCCTTCGGCTCGCCGATCGCGCCACGCCGCTACGAGGTCGTGGGCCCGCTCGATCCCGAGGATCGGCTCAAGGGCGACAAGGTCGCCGTCGGCCAGTGCGCGGCCGAGATCGTCGCCGAGAGCAGCCTGGAGCTTGCTGGCGGTCGCGTAGCCGATCCCTATGAAAGCCGGATCCTCTGCGAGGTGGCGGACTATGGGCAGATGCGGCCGATCCTGATCCATCCAGTACGCACCATTCGACGGACACCGAAATCGTCCAACAAGCTGTTGGACGATTGCCGCTTCCCGAGCCAACCTCCGCTAGGGTACCACCGTGCTCGTTCCGGCGAAGGGGCAAGCGCAAGCGTCGCTTCGCGACCCCTTCACCTCCACTGCGCGCGGTGGTCTTCGGGGCCCAGGTCGGCTCCGAGGGACGGTCTCTTTCCGATCCCACCAAGGGACTGCTTCAGACCGATGTTGACCTCGGCGCAGAATTGATCCGGCCGCGGCATGCTCCGTATGGGCCGGCAATCTAGTGGGCCAAATCTGACGCTTGATACCCGGTCGCGGCGTCCGCAACGGGTGGTTTCCCGCCAGTCTGCTTCCGGACGGTGGATGGATCGAACTGGACGTTGTCGCTCCGCCTGCTCACGGCCGATTTTGTTGAAAAACTCGGGACCGGGTCGAAACAGCGCCGCGAGCGGAGTTGGCCCGAGAAGGTTTTGCTATAGAGCTGCTGATAAATCGCTGCGGTCGCGGGGCCGCGCCTCCGATGATAGATAAACATTCTCTACGGCGGCGCCTCGGATGACGCGTATGACGCTGCCTCCGAGTTTTTCAACAAAATCGGCCCGTTGCGGGCGCTCGCGGCGAGGGCCTAAAGAGGTTTTGTGTACACCGCGTATGGGACACCATGGATGTCCGGTGCGTCTCGGATTTTCTTGAAACCCATGCGCAGGTACATAGGTAGGGCGACGCTCATAATGGGCGATGTGTGCAGGGCAATTATCGGCGAATGGTCACGTCTTGCCCGCTCAAGGCACATCTCAGTGAGCATTCTCCCAATGCCTTCACCACGATGCGATGGCGAGACGACCAGCATTCTGATGATCGGCCAAGCCTTATCGAAGAACGTAGCTTTCGGCTTGTGCGGGCCGACGTAAACGACGCCGCCAACTATCTCTCCATTCATTTCGGCGATGATAAGCTCGCCTGTTTTTGCCAAGTCGGCAATTCTACAGACGTTGGAGGCCATTGCTGGCCAGTCTGCGTAAGTCGGCTTGAATTGCTCAAATGCCGCGAGAGCAACGCTACCGATTGCGGCCTCATCGCCTGTCTCGTAGTCGCGTAGCAGCATGCTCAGATTGCAGCGTGGGCGTTTTGATATCCGCATTCTCAACGCAGCGCGAACAACCGGCAAGAGGTTGCTCCCAACCACGAGCCTGATTTGCCGGATGGCTGACGAGCGGCCGCTTTCGGGAAGCGCCAACGGCGGTCCAGGTGGCTGGGTAGGGTCGGTAGCGGCTCTTGGCAGCAGTACCAAGTGTCAGATTTGCATCGCTAGGAGGACGGCTTCGCGCGGAGCGGCGGCGGCGTCAGGTGCCCGGGGGTCTCAGCGGGCCTACGTTGATGATGAGGTCCTGGTGACGCTGGTTCACAAGGAGGTATTGCCTCTTCACCTCGTCGAACAGGACCCGGCTTGCGGGAGCGATGAGGCCGCAGCCGGGTTCGTCGATGTCGGGGAAGAATTTGCGGGTGTACGGCAGAAAGGCGCGCTTACGGACGTCGATGAAGAATGCGACCTGACCGCCGAGACGGGATGCCTGTTCCCGTCCGACCTGGATCACGCCGACCGGCAATGCGTCGCCGAATTTTCCAACCTTCGAGGACGTGTAGACGCCTACGACCAATCCACGGGCTGGGACATCCGCCGAGGTCGCCGCACCGGCCTGCTGCTGCGTGAAGGCAGCGATGACGCAAGCCGCGTGTCGAACCAAGCCAGGCTCATCCGGTTCGTTCTCGAAGGGAAACCGCGTCCAGACGAAGTCACCTGATCGAAACGGTATGGGTCCGGTCAACGGAAAAGGCTCAGCCGAGACTCGTAGTCGGCGTCGGTTTCATCCGGATCGCGCTGCATCTCGTAGTGGTCGAGATCGAATGCCGGCATCGCCGGATCGAGATCGCCGAGGGTCGCGACGTATTCGGAGTGGCGGCGAACGAGGTCTTCGACGAGCGTCGACACGTCTACATTGTCCAGCTTCGCGACGCGGCGCGCGGCTTCGTAGACGTCGGCGTTGATTTCCAGCTGAACGGTTCCGGCCATGTCTCGGACATCCGAAGGTTCGGAGAGGAGCATATCCTACCCGATCGCCGAGGCTCCGTCATCGGACTACATTTCGACGCCGCGCATTCAGGGGACGGGTCGTCGCCGCCGTTATCCGTCCCGGACTCCGCGCCCCGTTATCATGGCCTCCTCGACGTGCCGGTATCGGGCGAGCTGCTCCCGCAGACCGCGCACCTCCGCCCTCAGGGCGGCATTGTGCTGCTCGAGCTGCAGGATGCGTCGATCGCGTCGGTCGGCCTTCGGCTTCGCGTCAAGCTCGTCGGATTTATCGTCGACCGGCGGCGCCGTTCCCAGCCGGCCGACTGCCTCTTCGAGGAGCGCCTTGGCAGTCGGGTTCTTGTAGAGCGTCTGCCGGTCGAAGCCGCAGGCGATAGCGATGGCCGACAGGTTCGGCTTCCCGTTTCTCTCCGGAAGCGGCTCGCCGGCGGCTTGCAGGCGGTCCAGATAGGCGCGCAGCGAGGCGACGTTCCGCTCTCCGATCTCGCGCCCGGACGCTCCGGTCATTTCCTCTTCGCCTTGCGCCGAGCGTGCTGCGGAAGCGACAACCCCTTCTCCTTCCGCAGATCCAGGTCCGTCTGCCCCCGATCGACTTCGTCCCACCCCTCGTCGAGCTGCGCCTCGGTGATGTTCAGGGCGTGGGCGTTCCTCTGCCAAGTGCGGATACGGCGGGTCAGCTCTTCGTTCTCCTCGCGCAGATTGTCGATCGTCGCCAAGAGGCGGGCACGGGACTTCGCCTCGTCGGCACGCGGGCCCGTACGGGGGATCTTCCTTCGGCCGGCGCGGATCTCGTCCGTCCTCTTCGCGAAGGCCTCGGAGATCTCGGGAAAGCGGCACAGGCCGCTCCTACTCCACTTCCATCGATGGATGACGAGCCCCTTCGCGATGACCGCATCCCAGGTCAGCGGCTGCTTCGCATCGCTCGGCCATGCCGAGATCTCCGCGACGAACCATTCACGGATTTTGGGGCCGAGCGCCAGACGTTGTCGAGGCTGCACCTTCTTGATCGGGGTGCCCGCCAATGTCCGACGCATGTGAGGCGTGCTCCCGGGATAGGGGATCAGCTTCCGCCATTCCTTCTTTCGAAACGGTGCATGCGGACACGACCGTTCCTTCGCCTCCTGCGTCTGCACGGCGTCGCTCCTTCGAACG
This sequence comes from uncultured Methylobacterium sp., assembly GCA_963990595.1. Taxonomy (GTDB): domain Bacteria; phylum Pseudomonadota; class Alphaproteobacteria; order Rhizobiales; family Beijerinckiaceae; genus Methylobacterium. Next base: position 5,754 of record CAXDNE010000022.1, on the reverse strand, counting down.
AAGGCTTCGGAGATGGGTTGTCCGCGTCCGCTACGGACGCATCACGATCCGGTCGTCGGCATGGCCGCCTCCTTCGTCGATGGCGTCGGCGATCTCTGGGAAGAGCGCGAGATGTCCGCGCTCGAACGGTTCGGGTACTATGGTCCTCGCAACGGCCGCGCAGGCCGCCGCGAGTGCCGGAAGGCGCTCGGCACGCGACCGATCGGCGAGATAGCGGCCTTCGAGAGACGAGAGGATCGCGAAAGCCCTCGGATCCAGCGCCGGAAGCGGCGTCGGCGTTCCGTCCAGGCCGACGGCGAGAAGTGGGATCGCGTCCGGCCCTTCGAAGGCCCAGTTCAGAGCATCGATCTCCTCGTCCGGGGCATCGGCGTGGAGCATCCTGCGCCTCCATGCCTCGATGACGTCGCCGGACAGCAGCCGAAGGACGATGCCGCGACCGAACACGAGGCTGTCGCGTCGCTCCTCGACCGGGCCGAAGATCTTGCGGGCAGCGATTGCATTGAAGAGGCCGCGGTCCCTCACGAATAGTTCGGTCGGCATCAGGTCCAGGTCTGTGGAATCGCCGGTGGAGAACGGCATCCGTCGGCGGGCCCGGACCTCGTACGCCGCCAGGGCGGCATTGCCTCCGATCGTGAAGTGGGCGGCTCCGAACCCCTCGCTCCGAAGTTCGCGAAGGAAACGTGCCGTCACGGCCTGGACACGTCCGATCCGGAGGGCTTTCAGAACCTTCGCATGTATATCGAGGCGTCCCTGGATGCGATCGAGCTCCACCTTGGCCTGCTCGCGTCCGGCTTCGAAGGCCGCCTTGCGGCGTTCGGTATCCGGGGACCTGGGGCCCAGTGAGCGGGTACGCTGACGGTTGCCCTCGTACCGCAGGTTCACAGTGTGCGTGAGGTACTCGACGCCGCCATTCGTCTTCCAGCCGATGCTGCCCGCGTAGGGCGCGGCCGTGTCCGAGGCCTCCTCGAAGGCGATCCAGAGTCGCTCGAGCTTTTCGAGAGCTTCCTCTTCATCCTCGTCGAAGAGATCCGAACCGCCCATCCCATCACCCAGATAAAGTCCGGAGTGACATTATTTGTGGTAAGAGCGATTCGCAATCCCGGCGGCGCCATCTGTCCAGCGGCTTAAACACCTCGGCGAGGAGGGACCGGGACGTTCAGGTGGCGAGCCCGATCCCATCGAGCGGCCCCTGACGCAGGACGTCGGGCTGCATCTGTACGATCGTACCATCTTCGATGTCGGGATCGTCGTGGGCCGCCAGCATGCGGCGATACCCGACGGCCATGCGGCGGTGATGCTCGACGTAGTTCGAAGCGCCGTAGGTCCCGTCCTCGACTTCCTCCAGCGATCGCGCGAGCGCGAGGTCGACGTCCGCCAGCAGCAGCTCGATGCGGGCGCGATGTACGGGATCCCCTTTGACGACCGCGCAATCGAGACAATCGGCGCAGGCGCCGTGATGCGGGCAGGGTGCGGTGCCCCAGTCGTGGAGGCACAATCCGATGTCGGTCGTATGGACCGTCGCAAGTTGCACCAGCGAGAAGTTCTTCCGTTCGACGGGCGGCTTGCGCGACCACGTCGCAGCGATCGGCCCTTTCATCTTGCCCTGCTCGAGCAGCTTCCGAGCCTTCCGCGCGAGCTGGTATCCGGGCTCGTGATCGTAGGCTTGGTTCGTCCGCACGTCCTTCCGAGGCGATTTCCGTCGTCGTGTCAGCCGCTTACTACGATCAGTGGACGATCTTGCGGTGACGCGGGTTTGGGCCGCGGCCGCTCTCTGGAGCTGTTCTGGAAGAGTCGGCGTCCGTCAGTGGACGATTGGCGGACTGATGCCTCATCTAATATATTGAGATAAAATAGGAATTACATTTTTGCGGACGTCTGGTCGCGGGCTGGGGTTCACGATGGAAAATTAGCGGCATCATGAAAAAACAAAGCCAGCAGCAAGCTGCTGGCTTTGTTGACGATTTTGGTCCCAGTGGACGATTGGAAACTGACTGGGGTTCAGAAACTCGGGGCCGCGAACTGTTCGAAGGTCGGCATCGACATCGATCCGAAGGCGTGTCCGGGCTTCTGCACGCTGATCCCCTTCTCGCGGATGAAGGCCTCGATCATTGCCTTGTCCTCGGCGGACTCGCCCAGCTTCGGGCCCTTCGCGTTGCGGGTGTTGGGGAAGCGGAAGTTGCGGGCCGCGGCATGGGGTCGGCGGGCGGTCGTGGTGGTGCGGCGGGCGTTGGTGGAGACGGTCGGCGGGAGGGCAAGGGATTCGGACATCGACGCCTCTGAAGGAACGAAAGAAGGAGTGGATGGTTGCCCGACGTGTCGTTCCGCCTGCACCCGTCAACGAATGAAGCTCAGCCATTGAAGGAATGGAAGAGGGTGGCCGCCAAAAAATTGCTGAGGCGTTAACGCCGGATCGACCGGGTCATTCCTACGAATTTCGTAGCATCCACGCGTAAGCCACTGTCTGCAAACTCTTTTCGGGAGTCGGCATCCGGGCTGTTGCGGCCCCTTCGTTTCTGAGGCTAAGGTCGGATGCCGAAGGAATGGGGCGTGGTATGGCCAAACTGCCACTACAGCGGACGCGAGGGGTACGCGACAGCGACGAGCTGTCGGAGGAGAACCTCGTAAGGGACACGCGGGGCATATTCGGCAAGGCGCGCGACTTCCTGAGCGTCAAGCAGAACATGACCATCACGCTCGTCTGCCTCGCGGTGACGGCGTTCGTGTTCCACGGCATGGCCGACCTCATCTTCCTGGTGTCGTTGCTTCTGGCGCTGTTCGGCCTGACGCGACGCGAGGAAGGCGCGATGAAGCTGCCGATCCAGTCCGGCCTGCTGGATCCGGTGGAGGGCGGTTCGGGCAAACCCAAGAAGGCCGCAGGCATCTTCTTCATCGGCAACGATAAGGTGACCGGCAAGGAGGTCTGGTTCACCAACTCGGATGCCCGGACCCACTTCATCGTCCTCGGCACCACCGGCGCGGGCAAGGCACTCCCGTTGGATGCCCTCGTCCATACGCCGACAGGCTGGCGTCGGATGGCCGACATCGAGGTGGGGACATGGGTGTCCACGCCGGACGGGCGGTCCGCTCAAGTCGACGGCGTCTTCCCTCAGGGCGAACTCGATATCTTTGAGATCGAGTTCGAGGATGGTCGTATCGCCGAAGCATGCCCGGAGCACCTCTGGGAGGTCCACCACAAGCATTGGAACGGGAAGTACAAGCCGGGGGTCTCACGGGCCGGCACCGCCAAACCGCGCCTCCTCCGCACTCGTGAAATCGCGGAACTCCTGGAGCGCAACAAAGGCAAGTTCTCGATCCGCCTGCCGGCTCCGGTCGAGAAGCCGACCGCCGCTCTGACGCTGGACCCCTACCTCGTAGGGGCGCTGCTCGGGGATGGCGACCTGACAGGCAAGTCGTTCAGGTTCTCGAGTGCCGATCTCGAACTCGTCGAGAGCGTCGACCAAGCCCTCGCTCCGTTGGGATGCGAACTCCACAGATACGGATCGAGCGCGCCCATCGACTACCACGTGCGTCTCGCTCCGGATCAGACGCATCCAGGCGCCAGCCCAGGTCGGCTTCGCCAGGCCATCCGCGATCTCGGTCTCGAAGGGACCGACTGCTTCGGCAAATTCATACCCGAAGTCTACAAGCAGGCCTCGGTCGCGCAGCGATGGGCCCTCGTGCAGGGGCTCATGGATACGGACGGGACCTGCGATCGTCGCAAGGTCGCGCTCACGTTCGCGTCGTCGTCGCTTCGTCTCGCCACCGACTTCCAAGAGGTCGTGCGCTCGCTCGGTGGCTTGGCTACGCTGTCCTCGAAGCGGCCATTCTTCCGGGATCGTGACGGCAACCGCCAGGAAGGCCAGCTCAGCTACATCGTGGCGATCCGCCATCCCGAGCCGGACAACTTCTTCTCACTGCCCCGCAAGGTGGCACTGGCTTCCCGCCCGTACCAATACGCGGCCGGGCTCAAGCTCGGGATCAAGTCGATCCGCTTCAAGCGCCGTGCCCAGGCCGCATGCATCCGCATCGACCACCCCGAACACCTGTTCATCACCAACGAATACGTCGTCACCCACAACACCGAGACGCTACTCGGATTTGCCGCCAACGCCCTGTCCTGGGGCTCGGGCTTCCTGTTCGTCGACGGCAAGGGCGACGTCAGCCTCTACGCCAAGGCCTACGCGCTGACGCGCCGGATGGGCCGCGAGGACGACCTCCTCGTGATGAACTTCATGACCGGCGGCACCGACGTCCAGAGCGGCGGCGGCGGCGTGCTGCGCTCCAACACGCTCAATCCTTTCACGAGCGGCTCATCCGACCAGCTGACGCAGATGTGCGTGAGCCTGATGGACGATGCGGGCGGCGACGGAGCGGTCTGGAAGGGCCGCGCGGTGGCGATGCTGGGCGGCATCATGCGCGCGCTCGTCTGGAAGCGCGACCAGGGCGAGCTCGACCTGAACATCGGCATCATCCGGGACTATCTCGCGCTCGACAAGATCATCGAACTCGCGGCGGACGAGATGCTGCCGCACAACATCCGCAACGCAATCGTCAAGTACATCGCGCAGATCCCCGGCTTCGACAAGTCCAAGGGCACCAAGCAGGCCCAGCAGACGATGGAGCAGCACGGTTACCTGCAGATGCAGTTCTCCAAGGTGCTCGCGACCGCGGCCGACGTCTACGGGTTCATCTTCATGACCCCGTTCGGCGAGATCGACATGGCCGACGTGGTGCTGAACCGCCGCATCCTGATCGTGATGCTGCCGTCCCTGGAGAAGTCGCCGCTCGAGACCGAGAACCTGGGCAAGATCGTCGTCGCCAACCTCAAGGGCATGATGGGTCAGGCCCTGGGCGACAGCCTGACGGGCACCTGGAACGACGTCGTCGACAAGCGCGTCACGAACTCGCCCTCGCCCTTCGTCACCATCATGGACGAGGTCGGCTACTACATGGTCGAAGGAATGGACATGATGGCCGCCCAGGCGCGAAGCCTGGGCTTCTGCCTCGTGTTCGCCGGCCAGGACGTCAACGCGATGAAGAAGAAGAACGAGAAGGTCGCAGACGCGGTCATCTCGAACTGCAACACCACCATCGCCATGAAGGTCGAGGATCCCCAGGCGACCGCCGACCTCATCATCAAGAAGGGCGGCAAGGGCCTGCGGGCCTTCTCGGCCGGCTTCGACGCCAACGTCGGCGAGATGGGGATGCGCTACTCGGACCGGAACTCGGCCGAGATCAAGGAGGTGGACAAGATCAACTTCCTGGATCTCAAGGGCCAGGACGAAGGCGAGATGCACATCGTCTGGAAGACGCGCCTCTCCCGCGCCAAGGGCTTCTACGTCAATCCGCCCGAGGCGCTGAACAAGAACCTCCTAGTCCTGGCGCCGAACCAGTTCCTCAAGATCGCCCGGCCGAACCCGGAGGACGTCAGCCTCAAGCAGCGGCTGCCCGCGATCGCCGAGACGCTCTCTCGCGCCGACCACGTCGAGCGGATGCGCCGCGCCGCCGAGGAACTGACCGGCAGCCTCGAGGAGCGTGCACGCGACGGCGACGAGATCGCCGTCTGCGCGATGGCGATCACCGCCGTCCGCACCGGCAAGAACCCGCGCGACCGGACCGAGGCGGCCGCGGCCAGCGTCGCTGCCATGCTCCGCTCGCAGAAGGCGAAGGCCCACGAGGTCGGCGGCGACATCCGGGCGCTCGACAGCCTGAAGGCCTTCGATAGCCCGGGGGCGGCGGCAGGCGGGGCCGGCT
>CAXDNE010000021.1:0-45563 GCA_963990595.1 uncultured Methylobacterium sp. | reverse complement strand
TGTAGAAGAAGCCGGCGCCGTAGGCGGTGCAGACGCGGACGTACTCGATCGGAACTGCCTTCCGGACTGGCAGGTCCGCCGCGTGCGCCGCGCCTATTGCGGCCAAAGTAGCGGCCGAGCTCAGAAGTGAGCTTTTCAAGATCTTCATAGTTGTCCCCAGAACTTCGAGACCCGTTGCTGTGGCAATGCCCGTTTCCCGGATCATGCCGATCATGTTTTTATCGCCCGCGTCTTGGCGGCGGGCTGACACGGCTGCTCGAAAACGTGCGCCGCCCATTCAGAAAGCGCTGACGACGGAGCGTGGGGCAAGCGGTTTCAAGCTTGGCCGCTGTTCTCCCCGACGCGTGTCAGGATCATCCCGACACGTTGCGCGCGCGATGACGCCTTGACCGTTGCGCGAAGTTGACTTCGGTCGCTCGTGAGCCCGAATTCTGAGGCCCGCCGCCGACCCGTTTGCCGTCGCGACTCGTTCCGGGGACGAGCGCGTCGGCTCCCGCACGCCGTCGGGTGAGAGGTGGTATTCCGGTGCGCCGGGAAACCGGTGCGTCGGAATGCGCATCGCGCGAAGGCGGCCCTGCGGCACGGGCCCCGTGACCTTCGGTCCAGAGCTCCTGAGCGGTTGATCGACATCAAGGTGGGATCACGCAGGTCGGTTCAGTCTCGACCCGGCTGCATCAACGGCCGAGTTCGTCGCTGACGGCGGCGTTCGTGATCACGGACATCCGCCTCGAATACAGGAGGGCACCATGACGATGGCAACATGGGCGCAGGTGACGGCTCTCACCACCCTCCTCGTTGCGGGGTCGCTGTCCGGCGCGGGCGCGCAGACATCAACGGGTCCGGTCAACGCGCCGGATCCAGGGGCTCCGCCCGGTCAGCCGGGGATGATGGGGCGGGACATGATGAGCGGCATGAGAGGCATGGGCCAGGGCGGCAGGTGTGGCATGATGGACCACATGATGGGCGGGATGGACAGAGGCATGATGGATGGCGGCCTCAGGATGCGGATGATGTTCGCAATTGCGGATACGGACGGAGACGGGTCCCTCTCGTTCGACGAGGTGACCGCCATTCACAAGCGGATCTTCAACGCCGTCGACGCGAACAAGGACGGGAAAGTGACGCCTGAGGAGCTCCGGAAGTTCTTCACCGGGCAGTAATCGCAGGTCACATCGACCCGCAGAGAACAGGCGGATGCAGGGCGATCAGGCGCCGCACCTTCTCAGCCCGGCCCCGCGATGGGCGAGCGACGAGGCCGTCGGAGGCCGATCGTGGATGAGCGTCGTGCGGATGCCGCATGCCGCCGTGGGCCCGGCAACCGCGGCCGCGGAGACCGCCTCGGCCCGCATCGGGCGGTCAACCCGAGGCGCACCCGCTCCTTGAACGCCGCGAGCGAGGCCCTGCTTTGCGCCCCGGGCATCGGCAAGATCGCGGTCCCTGTTAGGGTGCCGCGCGCAACGACCAGAGCCGCGATGGCCGACAGCGAGGATACTCGGAGACGCCCTGAAGGCTCGCGCAGCCTGATCCGCGACACGACGGCGCGTCGCCGCGATCGGGTGGCCCTATCGGGAGGTTGCGGCTTGGCCGTCGGGATGGCACTCCGCGGCCAGGTTGAGGGTCACGGTGCAGAGGACCGTCCCGCCCTCGTCCCGCACCAGGGCCCTGAACGCACGCCGTCCATCCGCGGGCGGCGGTTCACGGCCGATGTCGGGCAGCGCCGCGATCGCGGCGTCCCGTGCAGCGTGCAGATCCGCGTAACACGTCCCTTCCTCGTCTCGCAGGGACTCCGAGCCATCCTCGTAGTCGATGAAGTAGCGGGGCATCACAACGCGCGGGCTAAGGAACGCTGACAGGTGCAGACCTAGAAAGCCGTCCATCGCAAAAGGTTGCACCGGTTAGCGAATTTGACCTGAGACATCTGCCAAGCCGATGAAGCGCGCCAGCATTTCGGCTATATGGTCACTTGTGACCAGACAGGCCGCGAGCGTCGCGGTACGCAGCGTGTCTGCGCCGCTCTCGATCAACCAACCCTTGTCCTATGCCAGCCGACATCGACGCCCTGATCCGCGGTAATCTGCTCCTCAGCGCTCTGCGCGTGCCCGATCGGGCGCTCCTCAAACCGCACTTGGAGTTGCGGGACTACCTTCGCGGCGAGGCGTTGTTCGAGGCCGGCGAGGACGTCAGCTTCATCTCCTTCCCGCTCAACCAGTGCGTGGCCGCCCTGGTGATCGGCTTGCAGGACGGGCGCGCGGTCGAGACGGCCACGGTCGGACGTGAGGGCGCGATCGGCGGCGTGGTCAGCCAAGGCTCCCTGCCGGCCTTCAGCCGCGCCGTGGTGCAGGTCCCCGGCTCCGTTTTGCGCATCGAAGCGGCGGTCTTGCAGAAGATCAAGCAGACCTCGCCGGGCCTGCGCAACCTGCTGACCCGGTACTCGGACTGCCTCCTCGCCCAAGTGCTGCAATCGGTGGCCTGCAACGCCAGCCACACGATCGAGGCCCGCTGCGCGCGCTGGCTGTTGAGCCTCCAGGACCGGCTCGACACCAACGTCCTGCCGATCACCCACGAGGTGCTGGCCGAGCTCTTGGGCGTGCAGCGCTCCTACCTCTCGCGCGCGCTCCGGACCCTGCAGAAGCACGGCCTGATCCAGGTCCGCCGCGGGCGGATCATCATCGTCAGCCGTCCGGCCGTGGAGCAGGCCGCGTGCGAGTGCCACGGGGCGGTCAAGCGACACTTCGAGGCCGTGCTGGGCGCGGTCTACAGCGCAGGCGGGACCTTGGTGTCGCTGCGCGCCATGACGTCCGATGACGGCCGCGTGTGCGAGGCCGTCTGAGACGACGATCTCACCCTGTGCCGCGCCGGCGTTCCGAGACCTCCGCGGACCGCGCCAAACTCAACCTTGCCGCGCAAGAGACCTGTGTGACCCAAAGCGTGCTGAGTTCTTTCTCCCGCGAGGAGCTTGAGGCGGAAATCCTGCGCCTGCGTGAGCGTGACGCGCGCTTCAGCACGATTCTCGACACGATCGAGGCCGCCTTCGCCATCGTGCAGGTGAAGTTCGACGCCGACGACAGGCCGGTGGACTATCGCTTCCTCGAGGCCAACCCGGCCTTCGAACGCGAGGCCGGAGTCAACCTGCGCGGCAAGTGGGTGACCGAGTTCGCCCCGAATCTGGAGCGGTTCTGGTTCGAGACCTACGGGCGTGTCGCCAAGACCAGGGAGCCCGCGACCTTCGAGAGCTACGCCGAGGCCTTTCAACGCTGGTTCGACGTCCGGGCCGTCCCGGTCGGCGCCACCACCGAAGGGCAGATCGCGATCATCTTCAACGATGTGACCGCGCGGCGTGCCGCGGAAGAACGCCTGCGCACCAGCGAGGCGCTGGCGCGCGAGAACGTCGAGCGCGTGCAACTCGCTCTCGCGGCCGGCGCGATCATCGGGACGTGGCACTGGGATCTGCCCACCGACCAGTTCAGCGTCGACGAGGGCTTCTCGCGTGCCTTCGGCCTGGATCCGGCCCTCGGCCGCGAGGGCATCCCGCTCGCCAAGATCGTCGAGACGGTCCACCCCGACGATCAGGCTGGCCTCGCCGCAGCGATCAACGAAGTCCTCGCCCGGGGCGGCGCCTATGCGCACCAGTATCGGGTGCGTCGCGCCGACGGGCGCTACTACTGGATCGAGGCGAACGGGCGGGTTGACCGCGCGCCGGACGGCACACCGGTCTCATTCCCGGGCGTTCTCCTCGATGTCGAAGAACGCCGCGCGGTGGAGCAGGAGCGCGATCGCGCCGCCGCAGCCCTGCGCGCCCTCAACGAGACGCTCGAGCAGCGTGTGGCCGAGCGCACGGCCGAACTGCTGCGCGCCGAGGAGCAGCTCCGCCAATCCCAGAAGATGGAGGCGGTGGGCCAGCTGACGGGCGGCCTCGCGCACGACTTCAACAACCTGCTGGCGGGCATCTCCGGAAGCCTGGAGCTGATGAGCACCCGGCTCACCCAGGGCCGCCACCAGGACGTCGACCGGTACCTCGCCGCCGCGCAAGGGGCGACGAAGCGTGCGGCCGCCCTCACCCATCGCCTGCTGGCCTTCTCGCGCCGTCAGGCCCTCGAGCCCAAGGCCACGGACGTCAACAGGCTCGTGAGCGGAATGGTCGAGCTGATCCAGCGGACCGTGGGACCCAGCATCCAGATCGAGACGGTCGGTCTGGCCGGTCTGTGGACGGCACTGGTCGACCCGTCGCAGCTGGAGAACGCGCTCCTCAACCTGTGCATCAATGCCCGCGACGCGATGCCCGAAGGCGGCAAGATCACGGTCGAGACCGCCAATCGCTGGATCGACCGGCACGCGGCCAAGGAACACGACATGCCGGAGGGACAGTACCTGTCCCTGTGCGTCACCGACACCGGCACCGGTATGCCCGCGGACGTGATCGCCAAGGCCTTCGATCCGTTCTTCACCACCAAGCCCACCGGCGAAGGGACCGGCCTCGGCCTCTCGATGATCTACGGCTTTGCCAAACAATCCGGCGGTCAGGTGCGGATCTACTCCGAGGTCGGCCACGGCACGACCGTGTGCCTCTACCTGCCCCGCCATACGGGTGATGCCGAGTGCGACGAGGTCTTGCCGGAGACCGGGCTGCTGCCGTTCGCCGAGGCCGGCGAGACCGTGTTGATCGTCGACGACGAGCCGACGGTGCGGATGCTGGTCACGGACGTGCTCGGCGACCTCGGCTACACGGCCGTCGAGGCAGCCGATGGGGCCGGCGGTCTCAAGGTCCTGCAATCGGATGCGCGCATCGATCTGCTGATCACCGATGTCGGCCTGCCCGGCGGCTTGAATGGACGGCAGATGGCCGATGCGGCACGGGTCGCCCGCCCGAACCTCAAGGTGCTGTTCATCACCGGCTTGGCCGAGAATGCGTTGCTGCACAGCGGCCAGCTCGAACCCGGGATGGCGGTCCTCACGAAGCCCTTCGCGGTGGACACGCTGGCGGCCCGCATCCGCGAACTGATCACGCGCTGAGCGGCCCTACGCCATGTGCAACGAAGATCGTCGTTCCGACCGCGCCTCTGGCTCCGATCGTTGCCGGCCGACCCGACGGGTCGCTCGGTACGCCGGGCGTTGCGGTCACCGGCGTGACCACCGCGTCCGGTGCGGATCGCGCGCGGCGCGCGCCGGCAGAGACCGCCGCTCTCGAAGCGAACGCCGAACCCGGCGTCCGGGTCATCGGTTCATGGCCGCCGGGACGGGCACCATTCGGCAACCAGCCGCATTCTCCGCTACATGGCGCCCATGATTGATGACCACAGATCACCGGAGCACACCGGGGCTGACGGCGATGTCAGCATGGGCGAGCCGGCCCGCGGCCGCATGGACCAGGGCGCCTTGGAGCCGCTCGGCCGGCCCGGTTTACGCCACTGGCAACAGAGCACCATCACGCATCCGGACTTGAATGAGCGCGGCGGCGTCTTCTTCGCCGCCGTCGAGATGACCCGGATGCCGATGATCCTCGCCGACCCGCGCCAGGATGACATCCCCATCGTCTTCGCCAACAATGCCTTCCTCGACCTGACCGGCTATGAGGAAGGCGAGGTGCTCGGGCGCAACTGCCGCTTCCTACAGGGCGCAGGCACCGACCCGGAGCACGTGAGCCAGCTTCGGGACGCCATCGCTGCCGGCCAGGCCACCGCCGTTGAGATCCTGAACTATCGCCGGGACGGCACGCCGTTCTGGAACGCGGTGTTCATGGGGCCGGTACACAACCCCGAGGGCGAGATCATCTACTTCTTCGCCAGCCAGCTCGACGTGACCCTACGGCGGGAATCGGAGCAGCAGTTCCGGCAGGCGCAGAAGATGGAGGCCATCGGACAGCTGACCGCAGGGCTGGCCCACGACTTCAACAATCTCCTGCATGTCATCAACGGCAGCCTCGAGCGGCTGGCAGCCAAGCGTCACGACGACAAGGCCTTCGAGCGGTATCTCATGGCGGCCACGGCGGCGGCCGACCGGGGGGCGAAACTGACCCATCAGCTCCTCGCCTTCGCCCGTCGCGGCCGGCTGGAGCCGAAGGGCGTCGACCTGAGCGACATGGTCAACTCCGTCGCCGAGTTGCTGGAGAGTTCGGTCGGCAACAAGGCCACCCTGCACCTCAATCTTCAGCGGCGTCTGCCGCAGGTGCGGGTCGACGCGACGCATTTGGAAATGGCGCTCCTGAACGTGGTGGTGAACGCGCGCGACGCGTCGCCGAATGGCGGCGCGATCTCGGTCACCACGCGGCAGATCCACCTCAACGGCGATGCAGCCTCACGGCACTTGGAGCCGGGCGAGTACGTACTGCTCTGCGTCTCCGACGAGGGGACCGGGATGGCGCCGCATATCGTGGCGCGGGCGACGGAGCCGTTCTTCACCACCAAGTCGCGCGGCGAGGGAACGGGCCTCGGCCTCGCCATGGCCCATGGCTTCGTGCAGCAATCGGGCGGCCGGCTGGAAATCGAGAGCGCGGTCGGACGCGGCACGACCATCCGCATGCTGTTTCCCGTGCTGGAGCAGAAGGCGGACGATGCCGGCCACGGCGAGGTTCAGACGGGCTATCAGACGCGGCCGCTCGACCATCTGACCGCACCGCCGCTCGTCCTCGTCGTCGACGACAGCCGCGAGGCCGCCGCGATGGCGGGAGAGGCACTGGAGGATATCGGCTATCGCGTCGTGATCGCCCATAGCGCCGAGGAAGCACTGGAGCGGTTCGAGGAGGCCCTCGCGGGCGGGGACGAGTTCAAGCTCGTCTTCTCGGACGTGATCATGCCGGGCGGCGCGAATGGCCTGGTCCTGGCTGAGCAGGTCAGCAGCCGTGATCCGAGCGTGCCCATCCTGCTCACCACCGGCTACAACGACGAGATGGCGATCGACGGCCCTCAGCCCCATGCCATGGACGTGCTGGGCAAGCCGTACCGGCGCAGCGAGTTGATCGACCGCGTGCAGACCGCGCTGCGCAGGGGCGCCCGGACCGGGCCGGGACGACAGAACTCTGATTTCGGCCACGCCAAGGCGTAGGACGCGGCGAGACCGGTATCCGCGCCGACCCGTTGGCCGGTGCGTTCAGGCCGGGCGGGCGCTCGTCCGCGTGACCGACGCGCCGCCGCGGACCGCATGGGCGGCCGGTCCGAACCTCGCTTCAGACGTGTCGAGCCGGCCGGCGGCCGTCACGGTGCCGGTTCGCGCGCGACCAAGACATCGAGCCGGTACCTGTCCGTCCGGGTCTGGCCATGGACGCGCAGGAACGCGCTGGCGCCGTCGATGAAGCGTTCCGCCGCCTCGTCGCCGGTCAACGGATAATGCGTCTCCCCCGTCCAGTGCACGAGCACGACGTCCCCACCCGGCCGCAGGCAATCCCGGACCCGGTCCACCAGACGCACGACGTCGTCCGCATCGAGGTAGTAGACGACCTCGGACAGCAGGATCAGGTCGAACGCGCCCTCCGGCCAGTGACCGGGCACCTGGGCGAGCGCGAAGTGGACATGGGGTTGATCCCGGCACCGCTCGCGGGCCCGGGTGAGGGCGCGCTCAGCCAGGTCGAGGCTGACCAGGGCGTCGCAGCGCCGGGCCAGCGCCTCGGTCAGCACGCCGATGGAGCAGCCGACCTCCAGCGCGCGGGCGTAGCGGTCCCGGGGAAGGGTATCGAGGGTCGCCGCGTACTTGGCCCGTTCGTAGTCGCTGGTTTCGAACTGCCAGGGGTCCGGATCGGCGGCGTAGCGCGCGTCGAAGTAGCTCGGCGGCAGGGAGCGGGTGTGCCGGATCATCGCCCGGAACTCGCCTCGAACAGGTCGCCGGCCATGCCGCCGGCTCCGAGGATCTCCGTCGCCGCCGTGGTGAGCGCCCGGTCCGGCGCGGGCTGGCGCAGGTAGGTGGCGAGGTCGCGCGAGAGCCGCTCCAGGGGATGCGCGCGCAGGAAGCCCTGGAGGCCGACGGAGCGTTGGGCGAGCTGGAGCACGTCGAGGCCGGCCTTCTCCACCGCCAGCCGCGCGAGATTGACGAACGCGACGATGCGGTCGGGCGCGAGCTCGTCCTCGGCGACGATCCGGGCGGCGCGCTCGACCCAAAGTCGCGCGCCCGCGACCGAGATGGCCCCCTCGCCGAGGCGGGCGAGCTGGTGCGGGTCGCCGCCGCGTCCCGTCGCGGCGAGATGCGCCCGCCACGCGTCGAACACGGCCTCGATGCCGCCGATCTGCACCGCGGCGAACCGCCACGCGCCGCCCGAGAAGATGGGCTGGCGATGGTAGTCGCCCCACGCGCCGAGGATCTCGTCGTCGGTGACCGCGATGCCGTCGAAGGCGAAGGTGCCGGTCGCGGAGGCGCGCATGCCGTGGGCGCGCCACGGGCTCAGGTCGGCGCGGCCGTCGGGTTCGAGCGGCACGACCAGCATCAGCGGCGGGGCGCCCGGCTCCTGCTTGACCGTCACCAGAGCCCGCGTGACGAAGCCGGCGCCCGACGCGAAGGTCTTCACGCCGCGGAGCCGGCGATCATCGCCGAGCTGCAGACACTCGCCCGGCGGATCGGTGTTCCAGACCCCGAACAGGTGACCGTCGCGCGCGTCGGCGAACAGCCGCGTCCGCTGCGCGGGCGTGCCGAAACGCGCGACGAGCTGGAGCGCGTTGACGTGGCCCTCGTAGAGGCGTCCGAGCGCGAGGCTGCCGTACCCCACGAGCCGCAGCACCGCCGCGAGGTCGCACGAATCCGGCTCCTCGCCGAGGCCGAGGCCGCCGGCCTCGGCGGGGATCGGCGCGGCGAGCAGGCCGAGGCGCCCGAGGTCGGCGACGTCCTCCGCCGGGAAGCCGTCGTCGCGGTCCTGGGCGTCCGCGCGGGCAGCGGCGGTCACCGCCACCTGCCGAGCGGCCGCAACGGCGTCGTACGCCAGGTTGGGCGGGGTCCTCAGGTCCATGCGCCGTCCTCCCGTCAGGCCGCTGCGGCGGCGATCTCCTCGATCGTGCGGCCGGTCACGACCGATCGCGGTTGCGCCTCGAGCACGTCCGGGTCGTCCGCCCCGCGCGCGGCCGCATCGCGCGACTTGACCAGCAGCCAGGAGACATGCCGCTCGCGGGGCCGAGGTTTCATGCGCGTGAGACGCCACCGTCCCGTGAGCTTCTCGCCGTGCAGGGTGAAGGCGATCGACCCCGCCGCGTAGGCCGCCGCGGGGTCGCCGTCCGGCTCCCAGGTGCCGCGGTCCCACAGCAGCACGACGCCCGCTCCGTAGCTGCCCTGCGCGATCACGCCCTCAAAGTCGGCATAGTCCAGACCATGGTCCTCGACCGCGACGGCGAGGCGGCGTTCGGCCGCGACGAGGCTCGGGCCGCGCGTGACCGCCCAGCTTTTCAGGACGCCGCCGAGTTCCAGCCGGAAATCATAGTGCAGCCGGCGGGCGGCGTGCTTCTGCACGCGGTAGATCAAGGCGCCCCCCTCAGGCATTGCCGGTCCGCTCCACCGTCGTCCCGCCGAGGGTGTCGGCCGCCGGTTCGGCTCCCCTGGCGCGGGCGGCTTGCGCGATGCGTGCCGCACCGCGGAGCAGCGGCAGCGCCGCGTTCGCCCAGCGCGTATGCCTCGGCAGCGCCCGTGGACGAAGCGGGCGGTAGACGAGGTAAGGGCTCGCGGCCTCGACCGCGGCGAGGACGGCGCCGAGGGTCGGCAGACGGGCGATGGCGCGCGCAGCGTCGGCACCGAGGCCGAGCCAGGGTGCCCAGGACCGGGTGCGGGCCAGTCGCCCGGAGGCGTGGAGCCGCCGCAGCCGTCGCCGCCAGGCGAACCGGAACAGGGCGCGCGGCAGCGGCTCCAGGCGCGGGTCGCAGGGGCTGTCCGGCACCTCGCAGCGGAGCTTCATCGTATCCGCCGCGCCGCCCGGTGCGCGCCCGTCGAGGCGCCCCGAGGTGACGACGAGAATGTCCGGGTCGTGGCGCACCAATGCGTCGCTCGACAGAAGGGAGGACACGAAGGCCTTGTCCTCGCCGACCGCCAGCGGCGGCATGCCCCCGACGTGCCGGTAGGTCGCGAGCCGGACCGCGAGTGTCGCCCCCGATGTGGTCCAGTGGCGCGGCCAGGGATCGTGCGGGACCGGGTCAATCACGGCCTCGAGCGCGATGAGGCGCGCCTCATAGCCGCCTTCCAGGCCGCCCCGCACGTGCAGGGCGGCGGGGAGGCGCGCCGCGTCGGCCGCGTCGAGGGCGATCCGGCCGGCGACCGCGTCGACCCCGGCCGCGATCGCGGCGAGGTTGCGGGCGACCCAATCGGCCGGCACCCGGCTGTCCGCGTCGGTGGTCAGGATCACACCGTCGAAGGCCCCGCACGCGTCCAGCCAGTCGGCGGCCGCCTCCATCGCCTCGCGTCGCGCCCAACCCGCATTCGCGCCCGCGAACGTGCGCTCCAGAATCCGGATCGGAATGCCCAGCGCAGGTCCCCGGGCTGCGACCACCTGTGCCGTGCCGTCGGTGCAGTTGTTGAGGAACAGCACGATCCCCAGCCCGCTTGCACCGATGCCGTCTTGCGCGGCCAGCGCCTCCAGGCAGGCGCCGATCCGCTCGGCCTCGTTCCGGACCGGGATGGCAACCACGCACCTGAGCGCGGGCGCCGGTTCCGAGATCCCGCACGTGTTCCCCGTCTTCATGGCGCGACCATCTCCGGCGGCCGCAACGGGCTTGCCGGCGACCTGAAAAGCTAACTTGAGCCAGACGAATCCTTTCCTGAGGCAAACTGCGACGAATACGACCGCGGGCCGGGACAGGGCATGCAGCCAGTCACGAGCGTCCCGCTCTCCCAACTTCGCCTTGGCCGGTGCGCGCGAGGGCCTCGGACCCTTCCTGGGCGTCGACCGGCAGCAACGCGGCTTCGATCCGGCCGCGACGGTCTCCGCGCTGTCGGGCGCCGGTCTCGCCGGCCTTCTCGCGCAGGATCTCGGCTTCGCGGCCCCGTGCGTCGCTTCGGCGAGCGTCGCCGCCACCGGCTCGGCGATGTGGATGGTCGGGCGCCGCGCGCTGGGCATGCGGAGCCCGTTGCGTCAGAGTGGCCCCGCGTCCGCCGAGCCGGTCTGACGCTCGGAGCGGACGGCATGGATGCGCGGACCGGAGCGACGAGGCCCTGGGCTCGCGTCCTGTCGGGTTCCTTCCCCGCCTTCGTGCTGCTGCAGGGCTCGCTCTACGCCGCCTACGGCACCGAGTCCCCGTTCCTGCCGAGCTTCCTCGGCGAGCGCGGCCTGACTCCGGGTGAGATCGGGGTTGCGCTCGCGGCGGGCACGCTGATGCGTCTCGCCGCCGGGCCGGTCGCCGGACACCTCGCCGACCGCTACGACGCCACACGGGCCGTGCTCGGCGTCGCCGCCGCCGCGTCAGGGCTGATCGCCTTCGCCTACCTCGCCGGGTACGGCTTCTGGCCGCTGCTGGGCGTGAGCGTCTTCCACGCCAGCGCCATCGCGGCCCTGGCGCCGCTCGCCGACGCGCTCGCGCTCGCCGCCGCGGAGCGGGAGGACACCTTCTTCTACGGCTGGGTCCGGGGCGCCGGCTCGGCGGCCTTCGTGGTCGGGACCTTGATCTCGGGGCTGCTCGTCGCCCGGGCCGGCCTGGCGAGCATCATCGTGTCGAGCGGCCTGCTGTTTCTCCTCATGGCGGCCGCCACCACGCGCGTCCCGGCAGCACCCGCGCGGGACGGGCTGCCGAGCCTCGGCCTCGGCGGCATCCGGGAACTCCTGGCCCTCAAGCCCTTCCGGCGGATGCTCGTGGTGGCGGCTCTCGTCATCGGCAGCCACGCCCTGAACGACGGCTTCGCGGTGATCCGCTGGCGCGAGGCCGGGATCGGCCCGACCGCGATCAGCCTGCTCTGGTCCGAGGCGGTCGCGTCCGAGGTCTTCGTCTTCGTTCTCGCCGGCCCCTGGTTGCTTGCGCGTCTGGGGACCGCCCGGGCCGCGCTGCTCGCCGCCGGGTTCGGCGTGCTGCGCTGGTCCGTCATGGCGGCGACGGCCTCGGTCCCGATCCTGGCGGCCGTCCAACCGATGCACGGGATGACCTTCGCGCTGCTGCACCTCGCCGCCATGCGGCTGATCGCCGGGGTCGTGCCGGAGCGCCTCGCGGCCACGGCGCAGACGCTCTACGGCACCCTCGGGCTCGGAGTGGCCTCGGCCGTCCTCACCGCGGCGGGCGGCCTGCTGTACGGCGCGTTCGGCGCCGGGGCGTTCTGGGTCATGACCGCTCTGTGTGTCGCCGCGCTGCCGCTCGCGGCGGGACTGGGCCGGGATGCCGCGTCCTCGGGGCGCCCCTCGGCCTGATGCCCGCGGCCTGAGCTCTGGCGGCTTCGGTCGTCCCCCGCGTGCGGCCAGAGACCCCGCGTCCAAGCGGCGGCGCGCCCTGATGGATCGACGCGATCCGGAGCCGTCTGGCTCACTCCGCCGGGGCTGGCGGGGCCATGCCGGTGACTTGGACCGAAGGCTCCTCGCTCAGCCAGCGATAGAGGATGCCGCCGAGAGCCCCGCCGAAGATCGGGGCGACCCAGAACAGCCAGAGCTGCGCGATGGCCCATCCCCCGACGAAGACGGCGGGACCCGTGCTGCGAGCCGGATTGACCGAGAGGTTCGTGATCGGGATGCCGACGAGGTGCACAAGGGTCAGGCAAAGCCCGATGGCGAGTGGCGCGAACCCCACCGGAGCCTTGCCATGCGTCGCTCCCATGATGACGAACAGGAACATCATGCTCAGCACCACCTCCGAGAGGAGGCAGGACAGCAGTGAGTAATGTCCGGGTGAATGCTCACCGTAACCGTTCGCGGCGAAGCCTTTGTCCAACGAGAAGTCCGGCGCGCCGCTCGCGATGGCGTAGAGCAGGGCTGCCGCGACAAGGCCGCCGATGACCTGGGAGACGACATAGGGGAGGATGTCGTGGGTGGGAAATCGCCCTCCGGCTGCCAAGCCGCAGGTCACCGCCGGATTGAGGTGACAGCCCGAGATGTGCCCGACGGCATACGCCATGGTGACGACGGTCAGGCCGAACGCGAGCGCCACGCCGAGGAGGCCGATGCCGACCTGCGGAAAGGCCGCTGCGATGATGGCGCTGCCGCAGCCGGCAAAGGTGAGCCAAAACGTGCCGATGGCCTCGGCGGCACACTTGCGGACATCCATGGAAGTCTCCTGCATTCTGGCGGTCCGCCGTGGGGTCCTTCGCCGGAGTGGAACAACGCACGCGCGGTCGGCCAACACGGATGGGCCGCGTGGCTGACGCTCCGGTGCCGGCGGAGCCGAGACCTGTGCTCGCCGCGTCCGTTCACCGATCGGTCCCTGTGGTCGGAAGGCCGACCTCTGGTCTATATTCTCGATCCACTCACGCCGGATGTTCTGTAACCCGTTCGACAGATGATTGGTCCGTCACCGATCCCAAGGAAGATTTATTTCGCAAATAGAAGCGTATGGTCAAGAACTAGCCGATTGCGCCAGATTCCTGGGCTGCGCGCACGACGGACCTTGCCCCGATGGTGTATGAATATTTTCACTGCCCTGACAATTGTCAGAAATTTATATAGAGAATTGCTTCGCGCGGGTTGAGAAAGATCAATTTCACGAGGCAGGGTCCGATCGAACGGTGCCAGCACGCGATCACGGCTGACGATGCCGAAGCTCCGTCTGTCGGGATCGCCCGAAATCGTCTCGGTCTGGAAATCTGCATTTTCAGAGTGTCTCGTTCATCAAGCACGGCGGTACAGGTCCGTTTGATATGGATCAATGTGCCGAAGCTCAGCAAATATTGTAATTAAGAATGTGAATATTTAACGATAGCGCTTCGCATTCTCTTCAGGGGGCGTCTTATGAGCGGAACAGCGACGTTTGGATCTCCGCCCCTCGAGACGGGGCGTGCCCGCGGGTGGTTCATCGCCGTCGGCAGCTTGCTGCTGATCCTCGGCATCGTAGGCCTGTTCATGGTGGTGACCCTCACCATCGCGAGCACGCTCTGGTACGGTATTCTTCTGATCGCGGCCGGCATCGCCGAGATCGTCGAAGCGCTCGCCAAACCCGCCGACACCGAGGTTTGGCGCTCGCGCGCCGTTCGGTTTCTCGCCGGGGTGCTCTATCTCATCGGCGGTCTGTGGGCAGTCTATCGGCCCCTTGAGGCGTCGCTGGCCCTGACGCTCGTGCTCGGCCTGACCTTGATCGCCTCGGGCGTGGCGCGCGCAATCTGGGCCATCGTTCATGAGACGCAGCTCTCGCGCGCCACGGTGATTCTGTTCGCCCTGCTCTCGGTTCTCTTGGGTGCCGCCATCATCGCGCAATGGCCGTATTCGGGCCTGTGGGCGATCGGTCTCTTCGTATCCTGTGACCTGATCGCCGCCGGATTGTCGTGAGCCTGGATCGGCCTGTTCGGCAAGCCGCCTGTCGCGTCGGCCTCACCCGCGCCCGCCCTCGGCTCGGCGACACGATGATCTTCGGTGGCGGTCCCTGTGCGGCCCGCCATCCTCGGCAGACCACGTGACCACCGGACATCTGACAGCAAGTCGGGAGATTGCGATGGGACCGATGCATCGCCGCGCCGTGCTCGGCGGCTTCTCGTCCGCCGCCGTGGCGGCCGCGGGCCTGCTCTTGGTGCCGGGCGCCGTTGACGCCGCCCTCCTCCGGGTCGAGCCCCTCGGCGATGTGGATGGCAGCGCATCCGTCGAGAAGGCGCGGGCCGTCGTTGTCGTCCCGCGTCGCCGCCGCAGGGTGTGCTGGTGGCGGCGCGGACGGCGGGTCTGCGCCTGGCGCTGAGCGATAGGTCCGTGAGCGGGACGGATCGGGATCATCGCGTCCCCGCGACGGACTGTTCTCGGTTGGTGCGGGATCGTCACGCCGCGATCCATCGCATCTGAGATGGAGCCGCCGATGTCGACGCGACGCGCGTTCATCAAGTCTCTCCCGGCTGCCGGCGCCGCTTTCTCCGCGGCCGGCTGCCTCGCGGACGCGAGCGCCGCCTACGCCACGGAGCCCCGGATGGACGCGCCCCTGCCGGAACATTTCCATCCGAAGGGCAAGCCGCCATCGACCTTCACACGCGCGGTGCTGCAAGACGCCCGGACGCGTCTGCCCTTCGCGGACGACAGGGATTTCGAGGAGCACCAACGGGGCCTCATCGCCCCCATGACCGACATGACCATCCAGGCCGATGGCGGTCACGTCGCCTGGGACATGCAGCAGTTCCGGTTCCTCGAGGAGCAGGACGAGTTCGACAGCATCCACCCGTCGCTGCTCCGCATCTCACGCTTGAACAACAATTACGGGCTCTACGAGGTCACCCCGGGCATCTACCAAGTGCGGGGTTTCGACCTCTCGGATCTCACCCTGGTCCGCGGAAAGACCGGGTGGATCGTCTTCGATCCCCTGGTCAGCCAGGAGACCGCACGCGCCGCCTGGGCCCTGTTCCAGGAGCATGCGGGCGAGGGGCGACCGATCTCGGCCGTGATCTATTCCCACACCCACGGAGACCATTGGGGCGGCGTGCGCGGCCTGCTCAAGGACGAGGATGTACGGTCGGGCGCGGTGCCGGTGATCGCGCCGGCCGATTTCATGGCCCACACGGTGGCGGAGAATGTCTACGCCGGCAACGCCATGAACCGGCGACTCTTCTACCAGTACGGGCTGCTCCTGCCGTCCGCGCCGCACGGCTATGTGGGTCAGGGCCTCGGACAGCGCGTCTCGGCCGGCACCAGCGGCCTGATCGCTCCGACCCGGTCGGTGGAGAAGCCGATCGAGACCTTCGAGGTCGACGGCGTCCGGATGGTTTTCCAGAACACGCCGAACACCGAAGCGCCGCGGGAGATGAACACCTACATCCCGGACCGGAAGGCGCTCTGGATGGCCGAGAACGTCATCGCGTCCCTGCACAACATCTACACCCTGAGGGGCGCTCCGGTGCGCGATCCTCTCAACTGGTCGAAATACATCAACGAGGCGCTGCACCGGTTCGGCCTGGAGGCCGAGGTGATGTTCGCCTCCCACCACTGGCCCCGCTGGGGCAACGCGCGGATCCAGGAGGTTCTGCGGGCGCAGCGCGACCTCTACGCCCACATGAACAACCACGTGCTCCACCTCGCGAACCAGGGCGTGACGATCAACGAGATCCACACCGTCTACGCGCTGCCGCAGAGCCTGCAGCAGACGTGGCATTGCCGCGGCTATCACGGCTCGCCGGAGCACAACAGCCGGGGCGTCATCCAGCGCTATCTCGGCTTCTGGGACTGCAACCCGGCGACGCTGATCCCGCTGGCCCCGTCCGAGAGCGCGCCCCTCTACGTCGACATGATGGGTGGCGCGGAAGCGATCCTCGCCCGGGGCCGAAGCCTGCACGCGGCGGGCCAGTACCGGCTGGCCCAGGAGATCGTGAACAAGCTGGTCCAGGCCGAGCCGCAGAACCAGATCGCCAAGGACCTCCTCGCCGACATCTTCGAGCAGATCGGCTACCAGCAGGAGAATCCGGGCCTGCGCAACAGCTTCCTGGCCGGCGCCTACGAGCTCCGGTCCGGTATCCCGGAAGGGGCGACGGCAAGTTCGAGCAGCCCCGACGTGGTGCGGGCGATGACGACCGAGCTGTTCCTGAACTTCCTCGGCATCCGCATGGACAGCCGCAAGGCGGAGGGGATGCGCTTCACCATCAACCTGATCACGCCGGACAACGGCGAGCGCTTCATCGTCGAGCTCGAGAATGCGACGCTGACCAACATCGCGGGCTTCCAGGCGGAGACGCCCGATCTGACCCTGACCATCAACCGGTCGGATCTGGAGCAGACGATGGTCGGCGCCAAAACCCTGGAGGCGCAGATCGCCGACGGGACCGCGCAGGTTCAAGGCGATGCGAGCATCCTGACCCGGTTGGCCGCCACGATGGTGGATTTCGACCCGCGTTTTGAGATCCTGCCCGGCACCAAGACGGGCGGCGCCTCGCAGCGGGTGCAGGCCGACCCGTACCAAGCCGATCCCGGCCGGCCGGTCGCCGAGTAGCCGCAACGGGTCGCCTCCGCTCCGGCGGAGGCCGCGTTCCGGCTCGATCTCATCATGCTGGACCGAATGCTGTCGGGATAGGGCGCGCGATCACATGGCAGCCGACGCGATCACACCGGGCGCGCGCGAGAGAGATCCGATTCTCATCGACTTGGCTCTTCAGGGCGGCGGCGCGCATGGCGCCTTCACCTGGGGCGTTCTCGACCGCCTGCTGCAGGAGCCAAGGCTCAGGATCGACGGCATTTCCGGAACGTCGGCCGGCGCCATGAACGCGGCTGTCCTGATCGACGGGTACGAGACGGGCGGGGCCGCGGGCGCGCGCGCGGCGCTTCAGGCCTTCTGGGACGCCGTCTCCCGTGCGGCGCGGTTCAGCCCGCTGCAACGCAGCCCGTTCGACGTGATGCTCGGCCGCTGGACCCTCGATTACGCGCCGATGTACCTCGCCGCAGACCTGATGGCGCGGGTCTTCTCGCCGTACGATCTCAACCCGCAGGGCTTCAATCCGCTGCGGCGGATCCTGGACGCGCGGCTCGATCTCGGACGGATCGCGCGCAGCCGGATCAAGCTGTTCGTCACCGCCACGAATGTCCATACGGGGCGGGGCCGGGTGTTTCGGAACGCCGAGGTCACGGCCGACGTGCTTCTCGCGTCGGCGTGCCTGCCAACCCTGTTCCAGGCGGTCCAGATCGACGGCGCCTATTACTGGGATGGCGGGTATTCCGGAAATCCGACGATCACGCCGCTCGTCCGCGAATGCGAGTCGCAGGATACGATCATCGTTCAGGTCAATCCGGTGGCGCGTGCGCAAGCGCCGACCTCGGCCCGTGACATCCTGAACCGGCTCAACGAGGTCTCGTTCAACGCCGTCCTGCTCAAGGAGCTTCGGATGATGGCCCTGCTGCGTCAGGTCGCGCCGGCGGATGGCTCGGAATGCGCGCGCTGGGCCGCAATGCGCATGCATCACATCGCGAGCGACGTCGTGGCAGCCCTCGGGTCCTCGTCGAAGCTCAACGCGGAATGGGCGTTCCTGACCATGCTGCGGGACGAGGGACGCCGCTGTGCCGAGACCTTCCTGAACGATCACGGGGCGGATCTGGGCCGTCGTGCCTCGTTCGACCTCGATCGACTGCTCGAAGGCGTATGAACAGTCCGGCATGCGTCTCGGACGATTTCGAGGCGGGTTCGGCTGTTCCGGATGAGCTTTGATCAGGATCAAGGCGCGATGGATCTGTGGTGCGATCGTTAAGCTTCGGTTCGATACTGGACCGTGTTTGCGTCAGAGCACCTGCGTCGGTGTCCAAGACACCGACGTGTCGGTTGAGGGGGAAATACCTCTCGCTCCCGCCGTGAGGGCGGCCGTGTGAGGTGGTCCTGCATCTGCTTGTTCGAACCGTCCCGATGTCGGGACGCTATCCCATCCCGAAAAGCCACGGTGCGTCCGGCCATCGCCGGTCACGGCCCGATCCGGCGCACGTGGACAGTGGAGTCAACGCACATGCACACGATTCGCGCGCTTCGGGTGGCGCTGTCCGCCCTCCCCGTCCTGACCCTTGCCACGTTCGCGGATGCGGCGCCCGCCAACCCGGCGCCGGCCGAAGGCTTGGCGCAATCCGTGATCGCGAAGGCCGGCGTCACCATCGGTCGTCACCGGGCGCTCCCGAAGAAGAAGCGCATTCATCACGGGCGGAAGGCCTAGCGCGGTCGCGCGAACCGCCGCGATCGCATACG
This sequence comes from uncultured Methylobacterium sp., assembly GCA_963990595.1. GTDB lineage: Bacteria > Pseudomonadota > Alphaproteobacteria > Rhizobiales > Beijerinckiaceae > Methylobacterium. The sequence continues at coordinate 26,862 of CAXDNE010000021.1, read as the reverse complement.
GATCTGACAGCATTCGCCCGCCGCCGGGATCGCCTCGGCGGCGGGCGCACGCGTGACCGGCTTTCACTCAGGCGGCGCGTACCAGATCGGTGACGTGTAGGCCCGTTCCTGGAGCGATGTCGGGACGTCAGGCGGGAGTTTCAGCCCGTAATACTTGGCGTCGTAGGCCGTCCATCGGGGCGTCGGGATCTCGAGGACGCGACCGTAGTAGAAGGCCCGCTGCCTCGGATCGAAGTCCGGGTCCTCCCAGACCGCGATCAGTTCGGGGCTTCCGATGCTGTTGCTCCAGGTCGCCGTGGCGAGGTCGACCGTGTTGCCGACGGGCGGCAGCTTCCCGTCCTGGGCCGGTTTGCGCGCGCCCGACCACGCGACGTCATAGACCCGCTCCTGCATTTCTCCCCGCTCGTCCAGCCAGCCCTTGACGATCTGGTAGCGGTCGAGATTGGCCCCGATCGGGTCCTTCAGCGCCGCCACCAGGAAAGTCGGCTTCTTGCCGGGGGGCGCCGGGCCGAGATCGCCGCCCATCGGGACGCCCTTGGCATAGCCGGCGCGCGCGGGACTTCGGCTCCGGGCATCGCTCGGGTCGAACCCATACCCTCCGAAGAAGCGAACCAGCATGCGCGAGCCCGTCGTCGCGTAGGTCTCGCGACGCTCCATCGCGTCGAAGAGGGCGGCGCGCGTGTTCTCCGTCGCCCACACGGCGGCGTAGCCGGAGGCGGAGGTCTCCCACTCGTAGAGCGTTCCCGCCGCGCCCTTGACGAAGATGCGGCTGCTTCGTTCCGCGTTCGGCTCCATCGCGGAGGTCTTGCCGAAGTAATTGTCCTCCTCGACCGCGCTCAGCCCGGTATGGGCGTCGGTCGAGCCGATCAGCCCGAACTTGTAGGGATTGACGCCCGTCTCCGCCTCCAGTTTCAGGCCGAGCTTCAGCCCCGAGCGGGCATATTCGTGGGCGAGCATGTCCGGGGTCTTGGCCGCGCTCAGGTCGAGATTGCCCTTGTCCCAACGCTCGAATTTGGCGAACTCGTCGTTGGGCGAGAGATAGGGATGCGTTTCCCCGTCGCCCTTGATCTGCGTCGCCTCGTAGAGGCGCTCCCACTTGGCGCGGATCTCGGCATAGGTGCGGTCGATCCTCCGATCGGTCCCGGGCTCGATGATCGGAAACATGCGGCCGTTGGAGAGATTGCCGTTATGCGCGATCGCCAGCAGGCGGCCCCCGGTTTTGTCCTCGTAGGCGGACATCCAAGTCCAGAGATCGCGCGGGTTGTCGCTGCCGAAGGGCGCCATCGTCGTGTAGGGCACGGCCCGGCCGGCAATGTCTCCGCCGTCGCGGAAGATGACGTTGCGATGGAGATTGTTGCCGCCGGTATTGGAGGTCCACTCGTAGCCGATGAAAGCCGTGAACCGGCCGGGATCGTTGGCCTCGTCGGCCGCCTTGACGATCTCCTGCCAAGCCGACCGATAGGCCGTCCCGTCCGGCCGGTAGACCAGCGCCTTGGGGAAGCTCCCCTGTGAGAAGGCCGAGATGATCTGGAGGGCCGCCGCCGCACCCTGGCCATTCACGATCATGTCGTGCCACGTCCGGCCGATGGGATCGGCCAGAATGCTCGCCTTGCCGGCCAGCAGATCCGGGAAGAAGCCCAGATTGTCCGAGTGGTCGGCCACGACCAGGAAGTCGAGGGGCCGCGACAGCCTCGCGGGCTGGCCGGAGGACGCGGTCACCTGCTGGCCCTTGGCGAAGCGGTAGGCCTCGCTCGGTCCGAGCCGGGCACCGAAGGCGCCCGCATCGAACGAGTAGGACGTGTGCAGGTGGGTGTCGCCGAAGAACGGCCGGCTGGGGAAGGTGCGGTCGGCATAGGGCGAGTAGGCGGGCTTGGTCGGATAGAGCTTCTCGGCGGCGTCTCGGGTCAGCGTGCCGGCATCGGCGGCCGTATCGTCGACGGCCCGTGCCGGTTGGGCGACGGGAAGGATCGTCAGGCCGAGGAGCGCGAGCTTCCGGATCACACGCTGAGCCAAGACAGCCTCCCAGGATCGAGCGTCAGAACGCGGCGACGCGCTGGAGGACCCAGGCCATCGCCAGCGTTCCGATGAGGTAAGGGGGAATGCGGGTCGTCCAGGGCGGGAACTGGCCCCAGAGGCGCCGCGACAGGGCGGCCAGCGCCAGCACGGTGCCGACGAAGATCAACTGGCCCGCCTCGACCCCGAGATTGAAGAACAGCAGCGCGACCGGGATGTGCCCGGCGGGCATGCCGATCGCGCTCAACGCGCCGGCGAAGCCGAAGCCGTGCAGCAGCCCGAACGCGAAGGCGACGAGCCAGGGAGCCCGAGCGGCGAGCCCGGCCCGATCCGCGCGGGCCCGCAGGATCTCGACCGCTAAGAACACGATCGAGAGCGCGATCGCCGCCTCGACAGGCTTGGAAGGCACGTGGACGAAACCGAGCGCGGCCCCGGTCAGGGTGATGCTGTGCGCCGCCGTGAAGGCCGTGATCGCCCAGACCAGCTGACGCGCCGACGGCGTGATCAGGATCAAGCCGAGCACGAACAGCAGATGGTCGAACCCGAGCAGGATGTGCTCGATACCCAGCGACAGATACGTGCCGGCGACACGGGTCGGGCTCGGCGAAGCCGCGATCATGGCCTGCGGTGCCGCGGGCGTGAGCCGATGATCGACGGAGCGTCCGTCCGCGAATGTCACGCGCAGCAGCGCGTCGGACACCGTGGTCTCGAGGCCGTCGAGCCCGATACGCTCGCCGGCCAAGCCATCGTCGGCCCGCACACGCCAGGTCTGAACCAGGGCATCCCCGGTCCTGCGGGAGAGGACGGGGGATACGGGGACGACCCGCCCCGAGAAGCTGACCGTCAAGGCGAGCCTCAGGTCTCCCCGCATCGGCGTCTTGAACAGCACGTCGAAGAGACCGGGCGCCCGTTCCTGCACTTCGAGATAGGCGGGCCGTACCTCGTGCGCGGAGCCGACCGGGCAGGCCAGCAAAGTCAGCGCGCCGGGAAGCGCCACGAGGGCCGCGGGACGGAACAGCCTCCAGCGCCGGCGTATCATCGGGTTCACGGGCCGGACCGCCGATCGGGCGCCCCCGCGAGGGCCGGTCGCGCCGCCGCGTCGGGGGCGACGCCGTATTTCGCGCGAAGTGTTCCGAGGTATTCCTCTCGCAGCGCGCTCTGTCGCGCCCTGTACCAGGCCTCCGAGACCGCGCCCCGGACCTCCTCGAAAGGGCGCACCTCACCCTGTGCGCGGCTCGAAACCAGCACGAGGTGCGTGCCGTAGGCGGACCGTACGGGGCCGCTCCACGATCCCACCGGGAGGGCGAAGACATTCCGGGCGAAATCGGCGCCGAACAGACTGGACAGCGCCTCGCCGTCGATGTCGGCGAAGGTCTCTTCGAGGGCCAAGGGATCCCCGAGAGCCGGCGGCGCAGCGCTGCCGGCCGACGCGAGCAGCGCCCGGGCGGCGGCGGCATCCGCGGCGGCGTCAGGCCGCCGCTCCGGGCTGAAGAAGACGTGCCGGAAGGTCATCCGAAAGGGGCTGCGGTACTCTTCGGCATGATCGGCGTAAAAGTGCCGAAGCTGGTCCTCACCGGGCGCGGCGAGATGGGCCGTGTCCTCGACGAGGAAGCTGAGCTTCTGCGCCAAGCGCCGGCGCACCACCGTGTCGTGCTGGTCGAGGCCGAGGGTGCGGGCCTCGCGCGCCAGGAGTTCCTCGTCGAGCAGCGTCGCGAGGAGGGCCCGCATCTCGTCGGGGGTCGGGTCTCGCCGCCACTGGCCGGAGAAGGTCTCCCGGACCCAGCGCACCTCGCCCGCCCCGATCCTGATCGGCTCCGGCATCGGCTCGGATTGCGCGCCGGGATTCAGCCAGGAAGAGCCGGCGAACAGGACGCCACCCGCGAGCAGGAAATGGACGAATGGCTCCTTCACGAGGCGGCCAAGCCAGGTGACCCGTGGCTCGGGCCTCGCGAACCCGGCAGTCGCCCCCTCGACCGAAGGGCTCGCCGCCGGGGCGGGCGCCGGGTCGGCGAGCGGAACCATCACGCTAGGAGCGCCCGACGCGCCGCGCCGTTCGTCGGGATGTGCGCCGGGCGACGCCGGCGACGCTCGTCGCGGTCGCCGGACGGCCGATCCGCGCCTCGGCCTGGGATACGGAGGGGAGGCCCCTGTGCCGTCCGGAGGGCTGCCCGTCGGTCATGAGGCCGGTCCCGAAAGCGGCGACCGCGATCAGGCCATTCCACGCAAGCCGCCAGCCCGTCTTCGTCATGGCCCGAACCTCGCCCCGGCCAGGATTCTCGCGCCCGGCCATCGATGATGCCGTGCGCATCATTCGCGAATCCGTCGCGCCTGCTTGATTGCGCGGGACAGCAGGCCGCGGAACATCCCCGGTCCCGGCCGGAGTGAGGCGGCTTCGGACGCTCCGGAAATCCGGGTCCCGGCGTGGCTCGCGCAGTCTCTCTGTCCAGTTTGGTCAAGGAGCGCCCGTTGATACGCGCTAGGATGAGGCGCTCTCGCTCGTTCGGGGACTGCCCGGGAGGCCGTCATGACGATCCCAGGGGCCCGCGCCGTCGTCCCGATGGTCTTCCTCCTCGCCGGCGTCGCGGGTGGCTTCACCCGCGTCGAGGCACGCGTTCGCCTCGCGCAGGGCAGCGTCACCATCCCCAGCGACGCGCAGCTCAACCGCCTCGAACGCGAAGCCATCACCACGCCGCCGCTCGACGTGAGCGAGCCTCCGCCGGGCGTCGAGCCCGGGGCGCAGGAGCGGCACCGGGATCGGCGTGATCGCCGGATCGACCGGAGGTCGCCGCAGCGCGGGGGTTCCTGCGACGATTGCTGAACGGTCACGGACGGCGGACGCGCGCCGACCTGTGCGGCTCCCGCGAGACTCGCGTCGTCGATCCGGTGGGCCGGCGTGAGGTGATGATGCAGAACGCGATGCCGAGAACCAAGCCCGCTTCTGTTGAGCCGGACCGAACGGGACCCGAACGCCGCACGCGCCGGGCTCAGCCGCCCCGGTGGTGGAGCCGCGCCCTCGTGGCGGTCGTCATCCTGCTCGTGGCCGCCGGCGGGTTCGCCCTGGCCCATGTCTGGTCGCCGCACGCGAACCTGCGCGTCACGATCGGCCCCCCCGGCAGCACGGCCGAGCGCTTCATCACCGCGTTCGCATCCGTCTCCAAGGTGCAGCATCCCCGCGTCAATCTCGACCTCGTGCGGGTCGACGACCTCGCGGGAAGCGCCAAGGCCCTGGAGGAGCGCCGGACCGATCTCGCGATCGTGCGCAGCGACGCGGCGGTACCCGCCAATGCCCAGACCATCGTGATCCTGCGCCGGGACGTCGTTGCCTTCGTCCTGCCGCCGCACAGTCCCGTGACATCGGTCGCCAACCTGGCGGGCAAGACCGTCGGCCTCGTGGCCGGGCCGCTGCAAACCACCAACGCGCGCGTTCTCGACGCGGTGCTGAGCTACTTCAACATCCCCGCGAAGGATGTCGGCCGGACGATCCTGCCGGTGGATGAGCTGGCCCGGCTCGTCCGCGAGAAGAAACTGGCGGCCATCCTGGCGGTCGGTCCCATGGCGCCCGGCGAAGTCGTCGACGTGGTCGCCGCGGTGGCGCGCGCCACGAAGGGGACGCCGGGCCTCGTCGGGCTCGACGAGGCGGAGGCGATCGGCAAGCGGTGCCCAGGCTTCGAGTCGATCGACGTGCCCGTCGGCGCGTTCCGGGCGCGTCCCGCCACGCCGAGCGACACCGTCACGACGCTCGCCGTCACCTATCGGTTCGCGGCGTCGGAACTGATGCCCAACGTCGTCGCGGCAGCGATCGCCCGATCGGTCCTGACAACCAAGGCCAAGCTCGTCGCCGTGACGCCGCTCGCCACGCAGATCGAGGCGCCCGATCCGGACGACAAGAGCCCGGTCCTGCCGGTCCATCCGGGCGTCGCCGCCTATCTGAGCAACGGGGACCAGAGCTTCTTCGACCAGGCCCAGCAGTATTTCTATATCGGCGGCTTGGTCCTCAGTCTCGGCGGATCGCTCCTCGCGGCCGCGTCGGCGGCCTGGGCCCGGCGCCGGTCGGAGGCGGAGTGGCGGCCGATCCGGCGCCTGGTCGAGATCGCCGACGCGGCGCCCTGCGCCGATCACGCAGGTCTCGCCGCCCTGGAGGACGAATTCCACCAGCTCGTCTCGGCGATGCTGGGCTCCTCGTCGGGGTCCGTCAGCGCCGATTGCCTGTCGGCTTTCTCGACGGCCCTGGCGCATGCGCGCCACGCCCTCGACCGGCGTCGGGCGAGCCTCGGACCGGACACGGTGCTTCCGTCGGCTCCGACGCTCGTGGTCGCCCATTGACCGCGGGTCGGGGCGGGGGTTCGCCGGCGCTGCCACGGGCTCATCGGTCGGATGCGGGCTCCCCGCGCGGGGCTAGTCCGCCTCCGGCGCGCGGAGGAGCAGGGCACGCAGGCGCTCGGTGCCCAGCACGCGGCCGATCTCCTGAAAGGCGAAATACGGCAGCAGCGCCACGAACATCACCCAGGCGAAGGTGAGCACCCCGCGCGGGCCGCCGGCCATCTCCGGGAGGACGGCGCCCGGTCGCTTACTGTGCCACGCGCCCACCAGCACTTCTTCCAGTCCATAGGCCACCACCAGGACGGCCGTGAACAGGAGGGCGCGGTACAGGATGACGTAGACCAGGGGGCTTCGCTCGATCCGACGACCGATGGCGAGCGATCCGAGCTTCGTCGCCTCGGCGATCAGCATGAATTTGGCCAGAACCAGGGCGTTGATCAGCCCGAGCGCGTAGAAGTGGTAGCTCGGGTAGTGCGGAATATCCTGATCGATCCGTGCGTAGATGTTGACGCTGAAGAGGATCAGGGTGCCGAAGACGACGATCAGGTAGGTCGCGAAGGCCAGGTAGCGCTTCGCCTCGGCAGCGGCCCGTTGCTTCAGGGATCCGGACGGCGCGCCTGTTTGGGCGGCGGCCAGGTCCCGAGGGTCCGGGGCGACGGAAGCAGCCTGTTGAGAAGAGACGGGGTGCATGGCTCGGTCTCCGCGGCTTCCATCCGCCCACGATCCGGCTCGCGTGCGTCGGGCTGTTCCGGTCAGGATCTGAGAGAGGTCCGCGTGAAGCGGCCAAGGCGCGCCCGGCCGCTCCGGAGCTAATCCGCGCAGAGCGGATCTGCCGGCGCACCGGGTCCGCTCCCGCGGTCGAGGCCCGGATCGCCTGCGCGATACGGGACCCGACAGGCCGCGATCAGGCGGCCAGCCTGACGGCGTGCTTGCTCTCGATCGTCCGCCGGATCAGGCGGCGGGTCCGTTCGAGGAACGCCATTTTGTCCGCCAGGCAGCTTTCCAGCAGGACGCCCACCCCGAAATGTCCGCTCACATCGGCCATGGCCACCAGGGCGACATACTCGGCGATGCGTAGATGCATCAGGTGATTGGCCTTGATGAGCAGGAACAGGGCCTTCGCCGCCGGAGTCTGGATCTCGGCCATCTCGCGTCGGAAATCTTCGAGGAAGACGTCCTGAAGCCGCCCGTTCGCGGTGATCGGCTTCTCGCCGATCAGCTCGAAGCATCGGTCGAGCGACTTGATCGTCTTCTCCTGGATGAAGGCGCGTGACTGGAGCGCCTCCTGGATGGCCGGATCCTGCGCGACCTGGCCCAGCTCCTCGTAAATCTTCGTCGCGCGTTCCGCGTGATGCCGGGCATCACTCAGCATGCGTACGAAAAGCTCTCTCGGTGTCTTGACCGGCATGGCAATCTCCTCGCGCTGCATTCTTCTCAACCGAGGCATTTCTCGAATGCCGAGATCGCTTCGCGCGCCCTGAGCTTGACCGGAGGCAGCGTTCTGCCGGAAGCCGGGATGGGCGGGCGCCGCCGACCGCCGTGAGGCCGTGATCAGTGCCGCCCTGGCCGGGCGATTCAGGGTCAGCACGCTGCCCTCGCCGCACCGCACGGAAGCGAAGGACATCTTACGCGTCCGCGGCGATCGCCTGCTTGATCCGGCGAGACAGGGGTCGGCGCAGGTGCGCTGCGCCCGTTCAGCGCGGCGAGCGTCCCGTCGGATCAAGCGGAATCCGCAGCTCGGCGTTACCGTACCGTCGATGCGTAACGGAGGGGCCAGCCGACTTCGCGCCTCGCTCAGTCTCGCTCTGGTTTCCCTCGACATTCGATCTCCAGGATGGAGGCAATCCCATGAGAACACTCCAGATTGCGACTCTCGCCTGCGCTGTCCTGATCCTGGGCGGTGGAATGGCTGAGGCGCGCGGGTTCCACGGCGGCGGGGGAGGCTTCCGCGCTGGCGGCTTCCACGGTGCCCGGGTCGGCGGGGTCCGCGGCTATGGCGGCCGCTACGGTGGCGTGGGCCGCTACGGTGGCGTGGGCCGCTACGGTGGCGTGGGCCGCTACGGGGCGGTCGGCCGTTACGGCGGCGTAGGCCGTTACGGCGGCGTAGGCCGTTACGGCGCGGTGGGCCGCTACGGCCGCTACGGGTACGGTTACGGGCGCTACGGGTATGGGGTCCGCCCGTACGGCTACGGCCTGGGTGCGGCGGCCGTCGGAGCTGCGGCTGCCGCCGGCTACGGCGCCACCTACGGCCGCTGCGGACCTTACGCCTACTATGATGCCTATGCCGGCGTCTGTCGTCCGTACTGACGCCCATGCGACCGGGCCGAGACGGACAGGTCTCGGCCTCCCGATCATCCGGCCTGTGCCGGCGGCCCGAGCGGCTTGTATCGGCAGACTGGCCTCAGAAGGGTTCGGTCAAACGCCATGACCTTCCGACACCTCGCCCCCCTTGTCTTCGCAACCTTCCTGAGCGGGCCCGCGCTGGCGCAGACCTACGGCCTGCAGCAGCCCGCAGCGCTGATTCACGGCAACTATTGCGGCTTGGGCAACAACGCGCCGCTGCCGCCCGTCGACGCCCTCGATGCCGCCTGCGCCCGCCACGACGCCTGCACGCCCGTCGGCGGCTTGCCCTCGCGGGCCTGCAACCTGCGGCTCCAGTGGGAGACGGACCGCCTCTCGCGCGATCCGCGGCAACCGGACGACATCCGCGCGCTGGCCGGCTTCATCGCTGCCGGGGCTGCCATCCTGCCGTTCGACCCGAATGCTCCGGGCGCCATCAGGATGCCGGCCTCGGTGCGCTACGGCGCCGGCCCGGCTCCGTCCGATCATCCCGCTTATCACGCCTATTAGCGCGCCATCGACGACGCGGAGCCGCCCCCGGCCGCAAGGCCGTCGGGGGCGGCTCACCCGTCCGGCAGAGGTACCGGCTCGGCCGGCGGAGCGCCGTCGCGGTCAGCGCCGGAAGCCGCCGCGATATCCACCGCGGTACCCACCCCGATAGCCTCCGACGCGGCGGCCGTAGGCGGCGCGGCCGCCATAGACGCCGCCCCGATAGACGCGTCCACCGCGATAGACGGCGCCGCCGCGGTACCCATATCCGACTCCGCCCCGGTATCCGTAGACCGGGCCGCCCCGGTACCCGTAATAGCCCGGCGCGCCGTAAACGTTCGGCCTGCAGCCGCCATAGGGTCCGCGATGGAAGCCGGGGCCGCACCCGCCGGCAGCCTGCGCGGCCCCGATGCTGAGGCCGCCCGAGTCAAACGAGCCCGCGCCCAGGAAGGCAGCAAAGGTGAATGCTGCCAAAGCCATCAACCGTGTCAATCTCATCGATCTCTCCCGTGTCGGTTGGATGAGAAGATGTCTGGCGATCGTCCCCGCTCATTGGACGGCGAGATTTGAGCGCTCACAGAGAAATACTGTGCGGCCGGGTCGCGGCGGCCATCAGCATGCGTCCTGGATCTGTTCTGGCGGGCTGTGCCCCCGCGCGCATCCGACATGAGGGATGCGAAGCGGTGACACCGACTCGGTCGCCGCTTCGGGAGGCCGGCTGGCATGTCTCCAGAAGCTGGGCGTCACGCCCGACCAGCGCCGGAACGCGTGCGTGAAGGCGGCCGCTTCGGAGAAGCCCAGACAGGCGGAGATCTGCGCCAACGTCATGTTGGTGTCAGCCAGGAGTTGTTTCGCCGTCTCGAACCGGATCTGCGTGGCGACCGACCGGAAACTCGTGCCTTCGGCCCTCAGGCGGCGGCTGAGAGTGCGCCGATGGACCGCGAGGTGGCGCGCGACGGCTTTGCCGGACCACGGGTTCTGGATGAATTCCGCGCGCAGCAGCCGCCGCAACTGCTCCGACATCTGGAGCGGGGCTTCAGACCCGTGATGTCGGATGAGATGTTCCGCCGTCTGGTGGGCGGCCCGGTCGGCGCCCGCGATCGGTTGCTCCAGAAGGCGCGATGGGAATGCGATGGCGGCCCATTCCTGATCGAATCGGACGGGTGCGCGAAAGAACTGCCAGTAGGGATCTGTCGTGTCCGGAGGCGCTCGGGGGAGCAGGAGTTCCGACGGAGACCAGTGCGCGTTGCAAAGCCCGCGCACGATATTGACGACGGTGGCGAGCGCCCCTTCCGACTGGAGGCCGACGGCCGTGGCGCCAGCTTGGTAGGGGAAGTAGTGGAGGAGCGCCAAGTCGGAGTCGACGCAGAGTCTGACCGCCGAGCCGCACGTCCAGGGCCAGGTCTGCGTCTCCAGTACATGAAGGGCATCGCCGACCGTTTCCGCGTTTCGGATCAGAGCGTTGCTCGGTCCGAGTTCGTCGAGCCCGATGCGCTGCCCGACGAGCAGACCGAGATGACCGCATCGCGTGCGGCTCGCACCGAGCTGGAGCAACCGGCCCAGCGCGGCATTGGAAACCGGCCCGCCATTGCCTCTGACGGCCCACGGATCACACCCGGCCTCGCGAAGGAGGCGCGTGGGATCCACGCCGAAATCGGACAGAACGGCACCGGTCGCGCGCGTGATGCTGCCGTGGACGCCTTCCGCCGAAAGGGGTTGAACTGCCGCATGCGGCCGGGCTGAATGGCGGAAGCTCCACGACGCGTCGAATGCGAGAGCTTGGCGGTCGCCCATTGCCGATATCCCATCCTCTCCGAGGCTGGCGGAGTTCACAGGAGTGGGCGAGCAAGCACATTGCGGTGGATCAATGTTTAGCTGTATTCGGGAATGAGTACGGCCGTTAGGGCGTGAAATAGATTATTCAAGTCACCCTGATCGCCGGGATCGCGCGAAACAGTTTGTCTCCATTTCGCCCGGAGACTTGCCGCGTCGGCGGCCGGACGGTTCTGGAGTTTTTCGAGCCGGATCTCGGGTCCCGAAGGGGGATGTGCGCGGTGCCGCCTGCCGCGGATGTCGCCAGGACGTTCAGCCCACACGATCGCCGCCTGTTCTCCTCGCAACAACCTCGCTGCCCTGCTTCCCGGCCTGCCGGCTGCGCGCGGGCGGGCTCTGGACCGACCGCGGACACGGCACGCGCGGTCTTGTGCAAAGAGATCTGTATTGGATCGGCGCGTCGCTCAGTACATCCAGCGAAAGGCGCGCTGGATGCGGGCACGTTCCATCCGGCCATCGTGCAGGTGCTGCTGCAGGAGCTTCTGCAGCGCGTAGGCCGCGAGGTCGTATTCCGTTCCGCACTGCGCGGCGCGCGCCTTCGGCAGCGCACCGCTCGCGACGAGGTAGCCGAAGGTCTTGCGATCGGCGCCGTAGGCGAGACAGAGCAGATTGTAGAGGCGCTGAGCGGTCAGGCTGTGGTCGTCCGCGAGCACCGTGCGGTCGGGTGTCTCCTCGGCGGCTTGGCTCCGGAGGAGGTGGGCCGTGCCGTCGATCGCCTGCCGCGCCTGCGCGGGTGGCAATTCGAGCAGGACGAGGGCTGCGAACTGATCCGCCGCATCCTCCTCCCGCCCGAGCACCGGGACGTCGAGGAGATCGTAGAGGGCGTGCGCGAGCTCGTGCAGGAAGACCTGTGCGATCGGCCCCGAGATCGCGTGCTGCTGTGTCAGCCCTGTCGCAGATGCGTTCTTGGGCGCACGGTCCTGCACGTACCCGACATATTCGTAGCAGACCGTGATGGTTCGGTTCTCGGGTGCATACCAGGCGTCCGCATCACCGTGGCAGGCCGAGAGCCGCAGCGTCAGTGTACGCGGCAGGCGAACGCCCTTGATGATCGCCTGCAGCCCTTCCAGAACGCGGCGCGCCTTCAGCTCGCGATAGATCGCGAGCGCCTCCTTCTGCACCGGGCGCTGATAGGCGACGCGGATCTCCCCGCTTCGGAGGCCGGCCGCGTGAGCCGGGAGGGCGCCGATGACAAGCGCCAAGCTGGCCGCAAGGCCGACGGCGCACCGCATCCCGCGTCCTCCCCACCGCGTCCGTCAATGGGACAGGACGCGCACGATCCGGCGCGAATCGAGATCGACGACCACCGCCTTGTCGTCCGGCGAGATGAAGTAGCCGTAGTAGCCCGACGGGTTCAGGCCCGCGATCGACTGGTTGCGGAAGGATCCCATCTCGATCCAGGCCGGGACGGCACTGCCGATGCCGACGCGTTGACCGATGCCGTTCTCCATCGTGTAGCGCGGCCCTACCTCGAACAGCGTTGCGACGGTGACCGGTTCTCCGCCAATTACGATCTCCCCCGTGGCCGGACCGCGCGGGTTCACCTGCAGGACGAGCGGCTGCGCCTGGACCGCGGCGCCGGCCAGCGTTGCGGCCACGCAGAGGCTGGAGGCTGACAGCGTTCGCAGGATCGTTCGAGACACAAGAGCCATGGGAACCTCCCAGCAATGTCGGCTGAAGACAGCCGAGGCCCCTAATCTCTCGGAGGATAGGTCGTCCCCGGATCCGTGCTTGATCGAACGTGACCCGCCATCCGGTAATGTTGCGGCCGGATGAGTGTTGATAGACTTGGTCCCGCGCGGCTCTCAGCTGAGACGGGTCGGCATGAGACGCAGGATCGGTCGATCGCGGCCGCCCGGGGATTGTCGCAGCTGCGGATCGTCATCGCCCGTCCTTGCGGGGCTATGTCTTTCGGGGCCTTCGGCGACGTGGCCGCGCAGAGGCGGACCGGCCGCTCCGGCCGAGAAGTGGCCCCGCCGCTCAATGGGACATCAGGCAGCAGAGGGACGCGCCCGCCAGCAGGTCGCGTGTCACGCCGCCGAAGAACCACTCGCGAAGCCGGCTGTAGCCGTAGGCGCCGGTCACGATGAGGTCCGCTCCGAACTCGGTCGCCGCGGCCTGCAGCGTGTCGGCGACGGTCCAGCCGGTGGGCTTCACCGGATGGGCGCCGGCCGCGACGTCGTGCAGCGCGAGATAGCGGACGACGTCGTCGACCTCGGACGGATTCCGGTCATCAGCGACCCGCATCACCCGGACAGCCTCGGCACGTCGTAGGAGCGGGAGGGCGTCCGAGACGGCCCGGCGCGTCTGGGGCGTGTTCTTCCAGCCGATCAGGATCCGCCGCGCCTCCAGATGCTCGACGCCCGGCGGTACGATCAGGGTCGGGCGTCCCACGCCCATCAGCGCGTCGCCCGCGCTGATCCTGACGGTCGGGTCGGCACCCTCGTCGTCAGCAGGCCGTCCGACCACGATCAGATCGGCCGCGCGCGCCTGCTCTTCCAGGAAGCGGACGGGAAATTCCAGGGCCGAGCGCCAGGTGACGCGCTCGTTCCGGCAGGCCGCATTCCAGAAGGTCTGCTCGGTGCTGGCGAGCCTGTCGAGCGCCGCCTGTCGGATCTGGTCGAAGATCAGGTCGATGGGTGTAGCCGTCTCGCCATAGAGGCGCGGATAGGCCGGCATGCAGGCACCCACGCCGACGAGGCGCGCGCCGAAGCGATCTGCCAAGTCGGCCGCAAGGCGAACCCGCGTCCGGGCGTGGCGCCCGTCATCGACCGCGACCATGAGGCTCGCATAGGACATGGGACCGCTCTTTCCGCAGGATCGTCGAAGCCCTCACGGTGCGGTCACCACCGGTGCGCAGCCTTGATCTGCCTCAACCGGGCCGGCCCGCTCGGGAAGGTAGTCCCCGCCCGCTTCCGTGCCGTCGTACCGGGGCTGGTCGCCCGCTAATCCCGGCGCTCACCGACCGGGGGAAGCACCGACGGCGCGGCGCCGGCGGGGGGCAGGCGACGGAAGAGCAGACCGGATTCGTCCCAGATCGCGGCGCAGCCATGGCCGCGGGCGAAATTCGCCACCCGGGCGACGAGGGCATCGTTGACGCCGAAGAGGCGATCGCAATCGTCGAGGGTCAGGCGAAGAGCCTGCTCCGTCCCGAGACCGTCCAGGGCAGTCTGGAGGTTGGGAAGCGTGGTGAGGCCCGCTCTGGTGGTACCGTGCATGACGGTGTCTCCGGGACATGCGGACCGGGACCGGGCGCCCCGTCTCAGGGCCGCACGGCCGCCTCGCTCTTGAGACTCAGGATGTAGTCGATCACCGCATCCAGCTCGTCCCGGTCCAGGCGCAGGCTGGGCATCTTCTGGTGATGGCTCTGCAGGAAGACGTTGAGGGCCAAACCGGTGGTCGCCTTCATGTTGGCGATCCGGACGAAGGAAGGGCCCACGAACCCGCCCTCCTGCGGCTCTCGGCCGATCGCGTGGCATGAGCTGCACAATTGCGCGGCCACGGCCCGGCCCTCGACGCGGCGCGGCTCGACGGCCTTCACGCTGACGGGGATACCGGCGGGGATCACGAGGGCGATGGCGACCATCGCGGTGAACCCCGCCCGCAGACGATCCGCCCTCATGACGTCTCCCCACGCCTCAGAGACGCCACCGCCGCACAGAGCGCGAGCCCGCCGAGGATGACGTGCGCCCAAGTGCCGGCATCGTTGGCCGCGAATCCGAGCAACCAGGGCGCCAGAACGAGCCAGGCGCCGATCAGCGCGATGGCCTGCTCGATCACGGCACGGAATCGGATCTGGCCGGCCGCCGACAATCCGAAGATCAGCAGGCCCGGCAGGAGCGCCGAGGACGCGGCCCGATTCTGGTCCATGATCGCGAGCGCCCACGCCGTGAGCACCAGGGCGCAGCCGACGGCGTTCTGAGCGACGCCGAGGAGAAGCTCGTCGGTCCTCACGCCCGGTAAGGCGGGCTTGGAGCGCGGTACGATGCGAGACACGACCTGCCTCCGCTGCGTCGGGCTGCCGGCTTGTTCGGTCGTTGCGCGTTCGACCGCGTTGATCCGTGTCAAAAAGGCGTCTGATCCGCGTCCGTCAGGGCCGGATCTCCGCGATGGTGCAGCCCGGATCGAGGACCGCCAGCGCCGGTGCCACGATCGTCACGTGACCCCCGGCCGGCGAAACGATGTCGTGCAGCGCCGTGCCGACCCTCACGGCCGCCACGGCCTGTCCGGCACGGACCAGCGTTCCGTCCTCCACGAGCCACCGCTCCAGGACCCCCTCGGGCAGGACGCCCGTGGCCCAGAGATCTTCGGATACGCGAATGTCCGTCATGATCCGTTCTCGCCTGCTCGCCCTCGGGGCAGGTCCCGGGCGGGACGCTGCCGACACGCCACACCCTTCGGCCACGGACGACCTTGATCTGGATCATCGTTGCCGCGCAGGGCCGGTCCGTCGCCGGATCAGCCCAGCGCGGGCGCATGGGCGTTCGCGGGGCCTTGAGGCAGGTCAAGGCGTTCGAGGCCGCGGCGCGCGAACCTGCCTGCGCCCCTCGTCCGGACCGCATCATGTTCCTCGCCATGGCGACCAGCGTCGTCCTCGTCGTCTCCACGATCCTGGTTCTGTACGAGACGCTCCGGCTGACCTCCGAGCACCTGTCCGAGCTGCCGATCCCGCCGCGCATGCGCATCCTCGCCGTCGTGCTCATGACGTTCATCGGGCATACGGTCGCCGTCTGGATCTACGCGGCCGCCTACTGGATGCTCGTGCTCCGGCTCGGAATCGGCGCCTTCGCGGGCGCGCCGGTCACGTCCTTCGAGGACTGCCTCTACTTCTCGGTCGTGGCCTACACGTCCCTCGGCTTCGGCGACCATTTCCCGACCTCGCATACCCGCCTGCTCGCCGGGGTCGAGGCGCTCAACGGCCTGCTCCTGATCGGCTGGTCGGCCTCGTTCACCTACCTCGCCATGGAGCGCTACTGGCCGCTGCACGGGAAGGCGCGCGCGCATCATGCCGACAGGGCCGGCCTCGGCCGCGGCGCGGGACGGAAGCGCCTGTTCCCACCGGCGCCGGGCACCTGATCGGCGGGAAAATCCTTGCGCAGGATCAAGGCGCGGGCCGCGGCGCGCGCCAACGTTCCTCAACCCCTCGAACCGGAGATGCGCCATGCGCAGGTTCCTCGTCACCTTCCACAAGGTCGTCTCGGATGATTGCGGCCACGAGCACTGCGCCCTGCAGCAGCAGACCGTAATCCCCGCTCGTTCCGAACACGCCGCCGCCGCGGCGGCCCAGGCGCTGTTCTGCGAAGCGGCCGGGATCATCGACTGGCGGCTGCGGGCCGACACCTGCGAGGTCGTCGAACTCACCGAACTGGCCGCCTGAGGAGGGCCCCATGAGCCATGATCTGACCGAGCCCGTGCACTGGGAAGGGCGGCAGTGGGCCGTGACCGGCTATGGCATCGAGGCCCTCGACGGGATGTACCACGTCCCGTTCTCCGAGATCGGGGATGCGGGGGAGCGGAAATTGCCCTGGCTGGAGGCCCTGCACCGTCGGTACGGGACCGACCGCGACGACTTGGCTGCGGCCCTGAAGGTGGCGCGCGCGATCCGGCCCGGCACGGGCCCCGCGGATCAGAAAGCGGCGCCGTGAGCACATCTCCGTTGACCTAGCGCAACGCGAGCCGCCGCGTCCGCGCGATCCTCCGCACCGCGAAACGCGACGGGAGGCTCAGGATGCGGCGACAGGGCGGGGAGAAGCGGACGACCGTGCTCGTGGCGGAGCCACAGGCGCTGCCAGGCCTGTGGCTTGAGGATGCCCTGACCGATGCCGGCTGCACCGTCAGCGGTCCTTACGGCGGCTGCGACGATGCCGTGGCGAGCCTCGACAAAGTCCCGCCGGACTTCGCGGTGCTCAGCGTCGACTTGATTCGGGGATCCTGCTTCCCGCTCGCCTGCACGCTGCGCCGTCGCGGCGTGCCCTTCGCGCTGATCTCCGGCAGCACGCGCATCCCCCGCGCCTTCTCGGACGTGCCCCTGTTCAACCGGATCTTCGACGCCGCGGAGATGATCGGGATCGTCGCGGCCGGCTCGGCGAAGCGCGACCGTCAAACCGCCGCCCGAACCTGCCCGATCCCGGCCCGGATCGTGGCCGGCGAGCCCTTTGCGCTGGATCAATGCCCGGCCGCCTGCCGCGCCTAGCGTCGGTATTGTCCATGTACAATCGGTTTCGCTTCTGGAGGTAGACGATGGGCGACAAGCTGATCCGCCAGGATGTCATCGATGAGCTCGATTTCGAGCCGAGCATTGATGCGGCCAATATTGGCGTCGCGGTCGAGAACGGGATCGTCACCCTCACGGGACATGTCGGGACCTACGCGCAGCGCGTGGCCGCCGAGAAGGCGGTCCGGCGGGTGCGCGGCGTGCGCGGCGTCGCGGAGGAGATCAAGGTGCGCTTGGCCGGCGAGACCCCGCCCCGCGACGAGGATCTCGCCCAGCGCGCCGTCCAGATGCTCGACTGGTCCGTGACCGTGCCGAAGAAGGCCGTGCAGGTCCAGGTTCAGGACGGCTGGGTGACGCTGACCGGACGGGTCGAGTGGCAGTACCAGAAGGAAGAGGCCTACCGGTCGATCCGGCGCCTCGCGGGCGTCGCCGGCATCATCAACAAGATCGAGGTCGCTCCGAAGGCGAGCGCTCCCCAGGTGCAGTCCAAGATCGAGGCGGCGCTCAAACGCAACGCCGAGCTCGAGGCGAACGCCATCAAGGTCACCGTGAAGGATGCGAAGGTGACCCTCGAGGGCAAGATCCACGCGTGGTACGAGCGCGAACTCGCCGAGAACGCCGCATGGTCGGCACCCGGCGTGCGCGCCGTCGAGGACCGCCTGACCCTGGCTTGAGTCGCGACATGGGGCGGCGGGATCCTCCGTCCTGTCCGTCCCATGAGGATCGGCACCTGCCGTCCCCGCTGACGGGAGAGGTTCCATGACCTATGCGAGCATCATGGTCGCCGTGGACTTGGCGGATCAGGCGCGAAATCGGGTGCGCCTGGCCGCCCACTTGGCGGACACGTTCCACGCAGGCCTGATCGGTGTCGCCGCGGAACAGCCGGCTTACGCGGTTCCGCCCGTCGGGCCGACGCTGGCGAGCGCCTACGCCCTCGAGGCGTCCAGCGAGATGGTCCTGAACGACCTCAGATCCGCGCACGCGGCCTTCACCGACATCGCCGGAACGCGCAGCCGCATCGCGTGGCGCTCGAATCTCGGCCTGCCACTCTCGTTCCTGACGGCGCAGGCGGCCGCCGCCGACCTCGTCGTGGTCGGGCGCAAGACGGAGTCCGGACCCGCGCTGTTCGCGGTCGATCCGGGCGATCTCGTGATGCAGGTCGGCCGGCCGGTGCTGGTGGTACCGCCCCATATCGATGTCCTCGATGCCAAGCGCGTCGTGATCGGCTGGCGGAACACCCGGGAGGCCCGCCGCGCCGTCTGGGACGCGCTGCCGTTCCTGAAACGGGCGTCGCAGGTCCTCATCGTGTCGGTCGACGAGGGCGGCGAGATCGCCGACGGCCAGGACATCCTCGGCCTCGTGCGCGCCCACGACGTCCATGCCACCGCGATCCAGCGACGGACCCACGTCGCCACGGCCGCGGAAGCGCTGATCGAGGTCGCCGCCGAACAAGGCGCCGACCTGATCGTGACCGGCGCCTATGGCCACGGCCGTCTGCGCGAATGGGCGTTCGGCGGCGTCACCCGGACTCTCCTGGCCGGTGCCCCCGTCTGCTGCCTGATGAGCCATTGAGACGTGAATCCCCTTGGAGCAGCCCGATGAGCGACACGCTCCCTCTGAAGATCCCGCACGACGGTTACGTCCTGATCGGGGATGGGCGGAAGGCCCTGGTGCTGCGCAACGAGGGACACGGATTGCAGCCCTGCCTGCGCGTGCAGAAGGTCTTCGAGGCACCACCGAATCCGGCGACCCACGAGCAGGGGACAGACAGGCCCCCGCGGGTCAGGACCGGTGATCGGCGCAGCGCCATCGAGCAGGCGGATTGGCACGAGATGGCCGAACAGCGATTCACCGGGGAGGTCGCCGCCGCGCTCGGTCGGACGCTGGATCCGGACGCGGCGCTGGTCATCGTCGCGCCACCGCACACGCTCGCCGCCTTGCGCTCTGCTCTTCCGGAGCCGCTGAAGCGCGCCGTCATCGCCGAGATCGACAAGGACCTTACCAAGCATCCGGTGAGCGAGATTCAGAGACTGCTCTGCAACGCCTAGGCGTCTCAATGCGCCATGAGTACCGGCAGGCGGGCCTGCTCGATCACGTGGCGCGTGACCCCGCCGAGCAGGAACTCGCGCACACGGCTATGGGTGTAGGCGCCCAACGCGAGCAGCGAGGCCCCCCGCCGCTCGGCTTCGGCGAGGATCGACGCGCCGACCTGCATGCCGTCCTGGGCCGGCAGGCTGACGGCCTCGGCCACGATCCCGTGCCAGCGCAGGTAGCCGCACAGGTCTGCGGCACGCGCCTCGTCGAAGCGCTCGGTCCGGGCATGCACCACCGTGACGCGGGTGGCCTCGTGCAGGAGCGCGATGGACTGCCCGATCAGCCGCGTCGCCTCGAGGCTGCCGTTCCAGGCGATCACGACGTGGTCCAGCAGATCGTGCGGGACACTCTCGCCGATCATCAGTGTCGGCCGGCCCACCGAGAACAGGGCCGTGTCGAGCGCGCGCCCGGTGAAGGGCCGCTCGGGATCGGGCCGGTCGACGATGACGAGGTCGTGGACGCGACCCCGGAGCGTCAGAAGGGGCTCGACCTCGCCCGAGAGTTCCGTCCAGGTCGCGAAGGTGGCGTCGAGGCGTTCGGCCCGCTCGATCAGCGGCACGCCCGCCCGCGCGCACCAAGCCTGCAACGCCGTCTTGCCGTCGGCGGCCGCCTCGCGCACACCCTGCTCGATCGCCGCGATGGTCCGGCCGTCGATCGGCACGATGCTCGCCATGCCGGCCAGCACGTGTTCCGGCCCGGGCGCCATGAAGCAGACGCCGATATGGGCCTGGAGGCGCCGGCCGAGACGCAGGGCGGCGTCCAGCCGGCGGGTCGGGTCGATCCCCGGAGCCGTCGGGACGAGCAGGCAGCGCAGGTACATCGGGGACCTCCTCGCTCAGCGCTCCAGGGTTTTCAGGTAGGCGATGAGGGCCTGGGCCTGATCCGACTCGAACCGGAATTCGGGCATGCTGGGATGGCCGGTCCGGATCCCTTCGGTAAGAGCCTCGCCGAGATCCTCGACGGGATAGCGCGTGTGGAGTTCGCGGAACGGCGGCGCCTCACGCAGGGGGCTGGCTCCGACCCGCCCGACGGCGTGGCAGCGGGCGCAGTTGGTCCGGGCGAGGGTTTCGCCCTGTTGCACCTGCCGATCCCAGGACAAAGCGGGGCCGGCGAGCAGCGTGAGGAGCGCGAGCTGCGTCGCGAGAAGCGTTGCCGCGGTGCGCATCAGTGGCTCATCAGGCAGCAGCGGGCGGTGTTCTGAATCATGTCGCGCGTGGCGCCGCCGAAGATCCACTCGCGGAGCCGGGAATGCCCGTAGGCGCCCATGACGATCAGGTCCGCATCCTTGCGGCGGGCGAACTGGAGGATCTCGTCCGCCGGGCCGGTCTCGGGCTCGTGAAGGAAATGCGTGGTCGCGCTGACATTGTGGCCGGACAGGTAGCTGGCGATATCCGCCGCGCCTTCGTGGCGGGCGTCCGCGCCGACCACCGCGACGTGGACCTGCTGGGCCCGAACGAGGAACGGCAGGGCGTCCTGGACGGCCCGGCGGGCCTCGCGCGTGTCCTTCCAGGCGATGACGACCCGCTCGGCCGCGACGTGCTTCAGGCCGGGCGGCGCCACGAGGACCGGACGACCCACTTCCATCAGCAGGGGGCCGGCGTCGACGGCCATCAGGCCCGGGTCGCCGTCGGACGGCCCGTGGCGGCTCACCACCACGAGGTCGGCGGCGCGGGCCTGCTCGACGAGGTAGCCCAACGGCTCGGCCAGGGCGGAGCGCCACGCGGTCCGATTGGCTTCGCCGGCCTCGCGCTTGAACAGCGCGTGCGCCTCGGTCAGGTCCTCGCGGGCGCGACGGTCCTCGATGTCGAAGATGCGCTCCGAGGCCTCAGGGCTCTCGACCGGGATCATGGTGATGATCTGCCGGGCCGCGACGCCGGTCAGCGTGGCCTCGAAACGCTCGGCGATGCCGGCGGCGAGCCGGATCCTGTCCGCGGATGCGGGGCCGAGATCGACCGAGACCATGATGTTGGAGATCCGCATGACCGCCTCCCGCGCCGGGCTCACCGGCCCGACCGGCGGCACCCTCGCGCGCGCGGGCGGCGGGGACCTTGATCCAGCGCAAAGCTCGCCTCCGGAACGGGCCGGGGGCGATCAGGGCACGAGGACGGCGGCGCCCCGCAGGCGCCCGGCCCGGTGCGCCGCCAGGGCCTCGTTCGCCCGGGCGAGCGGATAGGTGCTGGTATGCGTGACGATGCCGACGCGCGGAACGATCGCGAAGAAATCGCGGGCATCCGCCCGGGTGAGATTGGCCACCGAGAGCACGGCACGCTCGCCCCAGAGCCGGTCGTACGGGAAGGCCGGGATGTCGCTCATGTGGATGCCGCCGCAGATCACGCGGCCCCCCTTGCGCACGGCCTCGAGGGCGGCCGGGACGAGGCGTCCGTCCGGGGCGAAGATCAGGGCGGCGTCCAGGGGTTCGGGCGGGTCCTCGTCGGAGCCGCCGGCCCAGACGGCGCCGAGCGCGCGGGCGAAGGCCTGGGCGTCGCGGTCGCCGGGCCGGGTCAGCGCGAGGACGCGGCGGCCCTGCCACCGGCAGACCTGAGCGACGATATGGGCGGCCGCACCGAAGCCGTAGAGGCCCACCGTCGCCGCCGCCCCGGCCATCTGGAGGCTGCGCCATCCGATCAGGCCGGCGCATAGGAGCGGCGCCGTCGCCACGGGGTCGAGGTGCGGGTTCAGCGGGATCGTGAAGGCGGCCTCGGCGACGACGTGGCTCGCGAACCCACCGTCGCGCGTGCAGCCGGTGAAGCCCGGATCGTCGCACAGATTCTCGCGGCCGGTCTCGCAGTAGCGGCAACGGCCGCAGGCATGCCCGAGCCAGGGCACCCCGACCCGCAGGCCCGGGGCCGGTTCCGTCACCCCCGCGCCGACGGCCTCGACGATGCCGACGATCTCGTGACCCGGCACGACCGGGTAGATGGCCTGCGGCAGCTCGCCGTCGACGACGTGCAGGTCCGTGCGGCAGACCGCGCAGGCCTCGACGCGGATGCGGACCTCCCCGGGGCCGGGCTCCGGGTCGGGCCGCGCCTCGGGTACGAGGGGACCGCCCACCGCGCGCAGAACCATCGCGCGCATCGGGGTGCCCTCACCCGGCCAGAGTGAGCCGATCCTCGACGGCGCGCACGCCCGGTGCCGACCACGCGGCCCGCTCGGCCAGTTCGCGCTCGCGCCAGACATCGACGCATCCGTCGAGGATCACCCGGTCGCCCTCGACCTGCACGCGGATCGTGTCCGGATCCTTGGCGCTCCGCTTCAGGGCCGCGAGGATCCGGGCCTTGATCTCCGTCGGCTGGGCGGGCGGCTTCACGGCGATCAGGTTGACGATGTCGGTGACCCCGGCGAGGCGCCGCAGGGCTTTGTCGACCTCCGCCTTCTGATGGTAGTAGGGCACGCAGCCCTTCAGGGTGACGCAGCCCTTCTCGACCTTGATCTCCACCGACCGTTCCGGGATCTGCACGTGCCATTCCAGCACGCGGGCACACCGGTCGGCCAGGGCCTCGTCGCCGAGGCGCACGTTATCGGGGTAGCGCACCTCGATCTGCTCAACCACGGCCCGGACGCCGCGGACCCGGAGCGCGACGTGTTCCGCGATGCCCTTCTCCGCGTAGCTGCGGACGTGCCCGGAGAGCGTCACGACCCCGTTCTCGACCGCGACGCCGATCTGCGCCGCGTCGATCATGGGGGCGTAGGCCAGCTCGTCGATGACGTGCTGGCGCACGGTCTTGTCGTCCATGGCCGGTTCCTCCGCGCGATCGAGTTTCAGAGGGCCAGCCAGAGCAGCACCGGCGTCACCAGCGCGGCCGCGACGGCGAGGGCGAGGGCCTGAAGGCTGCCGATGGCCTGATAATGGAAGCCGTCCGCGACGAGCGCGGGGCGTGAAGCGTTGCGGGCGGCGAGCGCGACCGGCACCCGGACGCGCTCAACCGTCCGAATGGTGGTGGATCGAAGCACCAGGGTCATCGCGCACTCCCATCCTATCCGACGGCAGCATCCTGCCCGGCCCGCTTCCGGGTGCTTTGATCCATCTCAAGGTCGCCGAGCCGCCCGGCCGGCACCGTTCCGTCCGGGAACCTGCACGCACCGGAGGTCGGCATGGACGAGCGGCACGCGACGCGGCCCGAGGGGCAGGACGGCGGTCACGCGGACTCGCGGGCCGCTCCGGCCTTCGTGCCGGGACCGCTGGGACCCGACGGCCTCCGACAGATCGACGCCTACTGGCGCGCCGCCAACTACCTGTCGGTCGGCCAGATCTACCTCATGGCCAACCCGCTCCTGCGTGAGCCGCTCAAGGCGGAGCACGTGAAGCCGCGGCTTCTCGGCCATTGGGGCACGACGCCGGGGCTGAACTTCATCTACGCGCACCTGAACCGTGTCATCCGCCTGCGCGACCTCGACATGATCGCCGTCTGGGGTCCGGGCCACGGTGCGCCGGGGCTCGTCGCCAACGCCTATCTCGAAGGGACCTACAGCGAGATTTACCCGGACGTGGCGCGGGATGCGGAGGGGATGGGCCGCCTGTTCCGGCAATTCTCGTTCCCGGGCGGCATCCCGAGCCACGCCTCGCCCGAATTGCCGGGCTCGATCCACGAGGGCGGGGAACTCGGCTATTCCCTGGCGCACGCCTTCGGCGCGGCCCTGGACAATCCGAGCGTGACGGTCGCCTGCGTGATCGGCGACGGCGAGGCCGAGACCGGACCCCTGGCCGCCTCGTGGCATTCCAACAAGTTCCTCAACCCGCTCCGCGACGGGGCCGTGCTGCCGATCCTGCACCTCAACGGCTACAAGATCGCCAACCCGACCCTGCTCGCCCGCATGCCGGAGGCCGAGCTGCGCAGCCTGCTCACGGGCTACGGCTACGAGCCGATCTTCGTGGAGGGCAGCGCGCCGGCGCCCATGCATCAGGCCATGGCGACCGCCCTGGACGGGGCCCTCGACACGATCGCGGCGATTCGGGATGCCGCGTCCCGGGGCGCGACCGGGCGTCCGCGCTGGCCGGTGATCGTGCTGCGCAGCCCCAAGGGCTGGACGGGACCGGAAACGGTGGACGGCAAGCCCGTGGAGGGGACGTGGCGCGCCCACCAAGTGCCGGTCGCCTCCGTGCGGGAGAACCCGGACCATCTGGCGATCCTGGAGCGCTGGATGCGGTCCTACCGGCCGGAGGAGCTGTTCGGGCCGGAGGGCGCCCTCGTGGCCGACCTCGCCGCCGTGCCGCCGAAGGGTCCGCGGCGCCTCTCAGCCAATCCGCACGCCAACGCCCACGGGACGCGGCCCCTGCGCCTGCCGGATCTGCGGCTCTGCGCGGTCCCGGTGCCGGAGCCCGGCCGGACCCGGGCGGAGGCGACCCGGACGCTCGGCGGCTATCTCCGGGCGGCGCTGAGCCTGAACGAAGAGGCGCGCAACTTCCGCATCATGGGGCCCGACGAGACCGCCTCGAACCGGCTGGACGCGGTGTTCGAGGTGACGGGCCGCGCCTGGCAGGAGGCGATCCTGCCGGGTGACGACCATCTCGCCCGTGACGGGCGCGTCATGGAGGTCCTGAGCGAGCATCTCTGCGAGGGCTGGCTCGAAGGCTACGTCCTGACCGGCCGACACGGGATCTTCGCGACCTACGAGGCCTTCGTGCACGTGGTCGACTCGATGGTGAACCAGCACGCCAAGTGGCTGAAATCCTCGCGCGACCTGCCCTGGCGCCGGCCCGTGCCCTCGCTCAACATCCTGCTCTCGTCGCATGTCTGGCGCCAGGACCATAACGGCTTCAGCCACCAGGATCCGGGCTTCATCGACTTCGTGGCCAACAAGCGCGGCGACACGGCCCGGATCTACCTGCCGCCGGACGCGAACTGCCTGCTCTGCGTCACCGACCACTGCCTGCACACGTTCGACCGCATCAACGTCGTCGTGGCGGGCAAGCAGCCGGCGCTGCAATGGCTGAGCCTCGACGAGGCGGTGACGCATTGCGCGGCGGGGGCCGGCATCTGGACCTTCGCGTCGAACGACGGCGACGGCGAGCCCGACGTGGTGATGGCCTGCGCGGGCGACGTGCCGACCCAGGAGACGCTGGCCGCCGTGGACTGGCTGCGCCGGCACGTCCCGGAACTCCGGGTCCGGGTGGTGAACGTGGTCGACCTGATGACGCTGCCGTCGCGCACGATGCACCCGCACGGGCTCGACGACCCGACCTTCGACAGCCTGTTCACGCGCGACCGGCCGGTGGTCTTCGCCTATCACGGCTATCCGTGGCTGATTCACCGGCTGACCTACAGGCGGACGAACCACGAGAACTTCCACGTGCACGGCTTCATCGAGGAGGGCACGACCACGACGCCCTTCGACATGTGCGTGCTCAACCAGCTCGACCGGTACCACCTCGCGCAGGCCGCCCTCCGGGCGGCACCCCGGCTCGGGGCGCGGGCCGCTCACGCCGAGCAGGCGCTGCGGGAGGCGCTGGCCGCCCATCGGGAATATGTCTGCCGGACCGGCGACGACCTGCCGGAGGTGCGGGAGTGGATCTGGCCGGATCGGCATAGCTTCGCCGACCCCGACCGCCGCCGGGCCGCGGGCGACATCATGCAATGCGGCTCGTCCGCGATCGAAGAGCCCGGCCCGGACACGACCCTGGACGGCTGGACGGTCGTCGCGGATCCGGAGCGGTGAGGCGCGCCGGCGGCACGCCGGCCGGAGACGGGGCCGGCGGAAACGTCGTCCCCGCTCAACCCAGACATCAGCCCAGGATCTCGTCGATCTCGTCGGCATAGTCGCCGCATCCGAGCCCGAGGGCGACGGCCATCGCGGCCGTCTCCGGCCGGCTCGGTGCTTCGGCCTCTCCGGATGGCGGCGCGGCTGTGCCGGCCGACGGCCCGGCCATCGGCTCTGTCGGCCGGAACAGAAACCGGTCCATCTCGTCGGCCCAGACGAGCGGCAGGTCGAGCCAGAGCGCGCGCCACAGGGCGGTCCACGGATCCTCGGCCAGGGGCAGGCCCGGCCGCGGATCTCCGGACGGGGGCGGTGGGGCTATCGGCATCATGCGTGGGCTCCCATCATGGGCTCGCCGACACGGGCCACCAGGAAGGTGTGATACTGCGCGTCATCCGCCTCCCGGATCGACACGTACTCGCCCCTGACGAAGGCGTGCGTGCCGAGGCGGTAGCCGGGTTCATCGTCGTCCGTAGTGCGGTCGTCGTAGTCGATCAGCCACGTGGCGCCGCCCTCGCCGCCGGCCCGGTGCACGAGCCGGCCGTGGCGGTCGGGCTCACCGGTCCAGAAGCGGCGCACGCGGCAATGGTCGCGGGTCTCGCGCCAGAGCGCGGCGTCGAGGTGGCCGTCCGGTCCAAGCGGGGCCACGATCTCGTAGCCGCGGCCCGCGCTTCCGTCCGGATAATCCGGGCAGCGCGCCAGGGTGAGCGTCACCCGGTGCAGGCTGGCCGGCGTGCCCGGCGTCCCGGCCGGATGGGCGGGCTGCGGAGCGGGTGCGACGGGATCGGGGGTGCGATGCGGCATGGCGGGGTCTCTTCAGGCGAGGGCGACGATGCGGTCGTTGACGGCGCGCACGCCGGGGACCG
>CAXDNE010000020.1:0-45763 GCA_963990595.1 uncultured Methylobacterium sp. | reverse complement strand
GAGTGCCCGGGCCTGACGGCCATCACGGACCACCGCCCGCGCGGCTGCCGGCGTCATGGGACCCGGGAGGGCCGCGCTCGATGCCGGTTGCCCCGGTCCGTCCTCACGCCGTCCCGCGATCGCTCGCCTGAAGACCCGGCCCTTCGATCCTGAACATCGTCCATGGCGATTTCGGGCGGGCACTGCCGATCTTCGGCCCCACGGACCGTGGTGCGCCCGCTTGACGCAGATTGATCTGAGTAAATGCGGCGCGTAGGCGTTTGCCGTACCGGATCCGAACCGTCTCCGTGGCGGGTCTACGCTCTATCACCTTGAACGACTGATCCGACCACAAGCCGCGAGGCTTCTCATGTCGGATTGTGACCTCTCCTACATCATCACGGCCGAAGGCCCGAACGGAGCCTGTGCAACCGCGTGCCGGGACCGTGCCGGCGCCATGGCCGTCGCCGACCATTGGGCGAAGGAAGGCCGCATGAACGTGCTGATCGCAGACCTCGAAGGCGTTGTCTTCGACCGGGATGCGTTTCGGTCCACGATCACGGTCTACGTCCCCTTCCGGCTCTGATCGGGGCGTAAGCCGGCCGTCTGCGCCAGCCGTGGATCTCCTGCCGGGCGCGCCTGCATCCCGGCGCGCGAGCAGCCTGTCCGCATGCGCCTTCCCTCCCATCGTGGGGCGCCCCGCTTCCGACGCCGCAGCCGTGGGGGCTCAATCCGCGACGGCCATCAGTCCCAGCAGAATCAGGGCCGGCAGGAGCATGCACCAGAAAGTCGCCAAGGCGACGCCGAAGGCCCCGGCGAGCGCGCCCACCGCGAAAGCCAGCACGGGCGGAAGCGTCCGCCGCAGACGAGCACCGATCTGGGCAACGTCGCCCACCCGACAGACTCGGTCGGTCAGGTCGACCACGACCTGCGAGACATTCACGGTCATCACGGTCGTCGCGGCCAGATGCCCGATGACGACACGGCCGATCCCGTTCTGAACGCCCATCGCGGCAACGCCCAGCATGCCGACAGCGATCGCGCGGGCGCCATCCGGCGACCCGAGCGGCGACAGCGTGATGCCCGCCACGGCGAAGGCGATCAGAAGCGCCGCCTCGATCGCCAGCAGGGGCCGGAGCGGCTCGACGTTGTTCCCCTTCAGAGCGAGAGCGATCAGGCGCGTCGCCGCGACGGCCAGAACGAACACCGGAAGCGCGAGAAGCTTGGCGAGAACGCCACTCGACGTTGAGACCAACTCGGCGCCGATCAACACGAAGTTGCCTGTCACATGCGCTGTGAAGAGGCCGGTCAGGGCGATAAAGGCGGCAGCGTCCACGAAGCCCGCGGTGAGGGCGAGGCCCACCCCGATGAGAGCGTCTCTGTCAGCGGGAGCGGGCATCGCGCATGGGTCTCCTATCCAGCCTTCGCAGAGCCTGACGCGGCTGAGCGGCTCTGCGCCCTCGGTGTCGTGCCGCAGCCATCAGAACGAGGGCGGCCGTTCAATCAAGAATGCATGACGGCAGATTTGATCGTCCTGTGTTTACTTGCGTACAATTGAGCTAGATCAATGTCGCGTTCTGCTGAGGCGCACAGATTGCGAAGGCAGTCGGACGGGGAAGGCGCTCTTCATCCCCCCGGTCACAATGCGCCTTGGGCCGATCCGCTAAGCCGTCACGCCCGCGAGGTCCCGTGACGGGCTGAACGCGCCACCCGCTGCCGATCCCTCGACGGTCCGGACGCGCCGGGGCGTATCGCAACCTCCTCACATCGCTGATGCGGCGCAGCTTGCGGCGACCCGATTCGCAGCGTGCGAGGCTCCGTCCGGGGAAGCGTCGGCTCCGTCTGCAGCCAGGCGCGACGGTAACCGCGCGATCGGGCGCGCATCCGAGCCCGAGCCGGCGCGAGCTTCACGCAGCGGACGCGCTGGATTACATCGCCGCATGATCGCGCAAGCGCCGTCGCTGAAGGGCCAGCGAGGCGCGAACGAGCGCTCGCGCCACGCATGATCGCTGATCAGGCGCTCTTCCGCGCGCTGCGCTGATTGGCCGGCCGACCCGGTGATCCGAGCCCCGTGGCCTTCGCGAGCGCTGAACGCTGTGCGGCGTAGCTCGGCGCCGTCATCGGATAATCAGACGGCAGGCTGTAGCGCTCGCGATACGCGCGGGGATCAAGGCCGTGCGCGGTGAGGTGACGCTTGAGCGTCTTGTAGGCCTTGCCGTCGATGAAGCTGATCAGGCCATCGTCCCGGATCGATTTGCGGATCTGCGCCGCGCTCGGCTTCCCGACATCTGCGCCCGCTGCGCCTCCAACTGCGGCATCGGAGCTGCCCGCGGTGGCCAGCCCGGAAACAGCCTGATGCACCTTCGCAATCAAGAGCGGCAGTTCTGCGGGCGGTATAGGGTTGTTCGAGATATAGGCTGAGACGATCTCGGCGGTCAGACCGGTGAAGTTGAGACGGGTCTCTTGTATTTCTTCGCTCACGACGTTCGTTCCTGCGATCCCCTCAGGCCATCCTGAATGTTTTAGGTGCGACACAAAAGCAAGGCTTAAAATTTAGTTGCCCGCAATCGACCGGCCCGCGATGCGCCGGCCCTGAGACGTTGATCGTCGAAGTCCAGGCGACCGGCACCGCGTCGGAAGTCCGTCCGAGACGCAGGCCGTGCGGTGAGACGCGGGGAAAGCCTGCCTTGCTATCCTGTCGAGTTCACGCCTGCGCGCTGTCGGTCGCTCGCGCCAAGGCCCGGCTCGACGGGGAGCTGCCGCGACGATCGCCGTCATGCGGCTCCGCATCGCCTATCGGGGCGGCCCGAGCATGAACGCTGCGATGATCTCCGCCTCCCATGCATAAACCTGCGGCATCAGCAGAAATTGACCGGCCGTGGCCACGGCGGCCGCGCCCGCTACGAGCGTGGCGATATCGGCGATATGGCGCATCCGGGACATGGCGGGGGCTCCAGGAACGCGACTGAATTTACGATCTTGGAAACCACTATTCCGCCGCGGTCATACCGGATGTGCTCGGCATCACATCAGTATTCATGTCTGGCGAAGGCGCGCGACCGCGCGCATGCGTCAGCGCTCTCGACACCGGCGCCTCGGCGGTTACCGTGCCGGCACGCGCCGCCATCTCGCGTCTGGGAGGCGCGCTCTGCACAACGCGGGGTGCTCATGAGAAGCGCGGTGATCACAGGGCTTCTGGTGGCGCTCGCCATTTCAGGAAGTGCCCAAGCCGTCGCGCGGGACAGGCGACCCTACAGGGCGCCTCACCGCGAAGGGATCGCAACTCCGCCATTCGCTTATCCACGGCTGCCGGGCACGAGATTACGTCCGCCGGATGATGGCATCATTCACTGGAACACGCCGAACAAGGACGGCAATCTCGGTGGTCCGAGTACCGGTGGATCTGGCGGCGGCGGGGGCTGAACCGAATCGCCTGTGGCGCCCGCGCGCCTGCACGACCTCGTGGACGGCGTTGCCGCTGTCGGGCCGCGGCTGCGGGGCCGCGTGCGCATTTACCGGCGCTTAACCAGCGTTCACGCATCCGTGAACGGCAGCAGCGGGAAGGCTAATGCCGAAGCACATCACCATCGCGATTCCGCATAAACTCAGCGTAGCTGAAGTACGGCGCCGTCTCGACCAGCAAACCGAGTGGGCGCTCCGCCGATTGGAGACAGAGCATATCCACGTCGCGATAGCGGACTGGTCTCAGAATGACCGGACGTTCACGGCCCGCGCCCTCGGTCAGGACGTCCAGGGTAACGTCAGCGTCGCCGATGACAGCCTATGGCTCGAAGCGACCATGCCTTGGACCATCGGGGTGTTCGCGCCAGCGATTGAGGCGCTCGCCAAGCACTACGCTGCTCGGCTCCTCTCCCCGGACGGCGCCGCCTGAGACGGAAAAGCCCGCGTGGCGAAGCGAGTAGCCGAGTCGGTATGCGTGAAGGCTGAGGGGTTCTTCAACTGATGATGGGATAGCAATGTCTGCTCGAGAAAAGCCCGCCATTCGATAGCGGTTCAAGATTTTATCTGTATTCAGGCCAGACGGCTTCGCGCGAAGGCGCTCCGCATAGATTGGGTTCGTTGTCGAGAAAAGCGGCTCGCGCCATGCCGCGCGGTCGACATGGCGTCGTCAGGGATCTTCGCGTCGAACCATAGGGCCGCATCTTATGACACCATGGTCGCGCCGCCTCGAGCAGCCCTCGTTTCGAAAACCCGCACAGATGGACAATATACGCTAAGTAACAGCATCTAATAATTGTATCTTGCCTGCGAGCTTGGCTCGGGGGTCGTCAAACCGCCATTTTTGCAGGATGCAGGCCCATCGCTCTCAAAATCATCTTCCGTATATGGGCGCGGACCATGGCCCGATCTATAGAGTCGCAGACATCATCGCTTTTTATATTCATCGCTATTGTCATGACGGCCACCTATATGTTAATAGCGAGTCAAGTTCCAATAACGTTCGGTTGAAAGACTGTTATAGACAAGATCGTCTCATACCTCAATGCGGTTCCGCCTAGATTGACAAATGTCGCCTTCAGCGAGAGCCACGGCCGGGGGCATCGATGTTCGGACGGTTCTATTTCGATGTTGATAATGGTCGCGAGACGGTCCGAGATGACGAAGGCGTCGTAGCCGATGATCTAGAGCAGGCGCTGGCTGACGCCCGAAGTGTCATCAGCGAGATGGCTGATGAACTGGGCGCCACCAGCCTGGAGAGTCTTTGGACGCTCGTTGTGCGGGATGAGACGGGATTGCCCGTCGCGCATCTGCCGCTGGGGCTGTTCTCCAGTTCACAGCAAGAGCCGCCGTGAGATTCGCCCGAAACCGGCCCTTGTCCGATCCGTGACAAGGAAGTGCCCGCCTCGACGACAGGCCGGGCGACCCGAGTGTCGGTGCGCTTGGATGACGGGCCACGCGCGGGCTGGCGGCCGGTTCAGGGCGGTCGCTGATCCATGCGCCCGACACCGGTTGACGCCTCCGGAGCGCGCGTTCCGTGGGCACGGTGCGGGAAATCCTGATGTCGATGCCGTTGCTAGGGCGTGGCCTGCATGGGATCCGTGATCTTTGTCACAGCGCAGATCCGAGCGCGGTGATCTTCTGTCTCCGGCACCATCCTCGCCATTGTGACTTCTGGAGGCGCCGGTGCCGGAGGATATCCACCATGATGTCTCGCCTTGTCGTCGCAGCCGCGGCCATCCTCGCTGCTTCGTGCGCCGGTCCGTCCCTCGCTCAGCCGGCCGCCAACGGTGGACCGAAGTTTCTCCTGCACGGGAACTATTGCGGCCCTGGCAACAACGCGCCGCTGCCGCCCATCGACGCTCTCGATGCGGCCTGTGCTCACCACGATGCCTGCACGCCGGATTTCGGTTTGCCGTCGAAGGCCTGCAACCTCCGGCTGGAGCGCGAGGCCTCCGCGGTTGCCCGTGATCCTCGCCAGCCCGACGAGGTGCGTTCGATGGCGAATTTCGTGGCCGCGTTTGCCGCATCCAATCCGTCGAGCCCGGCACCAGGGGTGATGCCGGCGAAGCTTTCGCGATGAGAAGCTGGCGCGCTCGCCGCTGTCTGGTCGTGCCGGCGTCGGGCGCCGAGTTCAGCACCGCGTCTTTGCGCGGGCCGCCGAGGGGCGGGCGATCTTGGCCGATCAGACCGAGCGCGACGCGGCGCGCGCTGAGCCGCGCGGCGAGGGTCTTCAGGCGGACGATCTAAGACGCGTCAGGCTGAAGCACGGGGTATTCCTGGCGCTTGTGGATGCGCGTCAGAAATCCGCCCCCTCGCCGTTCCGGCCGGCGATGAAACCGTTCTCCGCAGGGCGGCGGCCATGCCCGACGCGCTCGGGTTGGAAGGGCGGGAAGCTGGCCAAGCCGCCGATGCGTTGCGCCATGTCGGGGCGAACGACGGCGCCGCCCTGCTCGACAGGGCCATCAACACGCCCTGCTCCGCGCGGATGGTGCGCGGAGCATCGAAGGTGCTGCAGCGGCACTGGGGGGCCGCGCCCCATCGGTATGTCTCGCGCGGTCGGGTTGGAGTTGCACCGGCGCGCGCGTTGCGGCGCCCGTTATTCCCCGCGCTACGAGCCTTCGTCGGGCAACGGACCGACGGCCGGGCTGCCCACGACAGCCTGCTGCGAACAGAGTACCGTCCGGAAGGCGCCGCCACGGACATGAGGGGGCAGGATGCCGGCCCACTTCTACACCGTGTTCGGCCGTCGCTGCGAACCGGCAATCCGCTGCGCCATCGTCCAGAGCAGGCCGATCCCGTCCTTCATTCAGGCCGCCGACTGGGAGTTCGTCGGCACCGTGCGCCCCTCCGAGCCGCCGCCTGTCGGCTTCCGCCATGATCGAGCGGAGGACGCGACGCGGTTCATCGGCTTCTTCGTGTTCCACTCTGAAGGCGTCGCGTGACGGCGGATGCAGGGGCGATCAGGTTCGCCCACGCGATCCGCCAGAAATTGGATGCCGAGGGACAGGCCACTCCCCGTCGGGGCCTGGAGGCCTCCGAGGGGCGGTGCCGACGTAGCTGCCGCGCCATCCTGTCCGATCGCGGTTCGCGGACCCGCAGCATTCCTTCAAGCGTTGCTGTCCGCGACGTGGATGTCGCAGACGAATTTGAAATTCATCCTGCTCATCGGCACAAAATCTTATAACTATGAGCTAGGAATTTATCTGTTCAGAGGGCTGGCGGAAACACGAATTGCTCGAAATCGAGCGAGGCCAAGTCAATCAGTTATTGAATAGCCTCGCAGCCTGTGCGAGACAACGGCGTTCAAGAAGGACGATTCGAGAGAGCCCGGCTGGCGTGAGCCGATTGTGGCCTCGAGGAGCGACCGTCCTCGAAGGTCCGAGGCACGATCTCGCATCGTTGGACGATCTGGCGTGCGACGCATCTCGCGTCCGTGAAGAGCCGATGCGGTCCGCAAGAGGCCGTGGCTCCCATGAACCCGCGACAGAGGGGGCGACCGGAACGCGTCGACGGGCATGTCATCGCCCGTCCGTCCAGGGAGAGCCGCATGTTTCCGGACGATGATGAATCCGAATCTGTCGAACCCAGCCGCGGTTGGAACGATGAGCCGTCCTGCGACGAAGTCTTCAAGGATTTCGTAGCCCCGGTCTACACGACCGACGCGGACGGCTGGCTGACCTACTACAACGATGCGGCAGCCGATCTCTGGGGCTACCACCCTGAACTCGGCAAAGCGCGCTGGTGCGGATGCTGGCGTATGTTCACGGTGGACGGCCAGGTCCTGCCGTTCGATCAGTGCGCGATGGCTGTGACCGTCAGGGAAGACCGACCCGTACGCGGCGCTGAGGCCGTTCTGGAGCGGCCGGACGGGACATGCATCCCGTTCATGCCCTATCCGACACCCCTGCGTGACGCGTCCGGCGCTCAGGTCGCCGCGTCCAATCTCCTTCTGCGGGTCAGACGCATCAACTGGGCTGAGCCGGCCGATTTCGCCACGCGTGCCTGGGCCGGGACGCGGCCGGCCGCGCTGAGAGCCGGTCTCGAACTCGACGATCTGACAGGCCTGCTCCAGGCGACCCTGGCTCGGCTGGCCGACGTCGAATGCGGGTTTCAGATCGATTGCGAACGCCTCGAAGGGTGGTCCGGTTCAGCCGGCGAGAAGGACCGGATCCTGCGCCAGCTTGAGCAGAAGCGGCAGCGGCTGCGCGCTGCTCTTAACGCGCGCGCCGAACGGCTCACGCGCCAGGGCAGGCGCTTGATCGGACGGCAGTCGGCGGAGCTGTTGCGACAGGCCGCAGGCGTTTCAGCGCCTGACCGCAGGTACAAATGATCGCCGTTGAGCGCTGCGCGGCTCGCTCAGCCCTGCGACAGCGCGGCCGGCGCCATCGTCAGGTCCGCAATCCGATCGGCAGCGCGCCGGCGACGGCCGCATCTGCACCTGCTATAGTGGTCTCTTGCGCCTGCTGATGCACCCGAGGTGTTCGCGACCCACACGGTGCTGTTGCCGGCCGACACGCGGTGACAGGTGGCGTGCGGGCCAGTTCCCCACGCGCCACCCGTGAAGCCTTGGCCGGGCGGTCGCGTGAGGGTCGGCGCATGCGGGGGACTGGACACCGCGACGCGCCGGCCCACGGCCTCTACAGACGATGTGAGGCAATCCAACTGGGCGCCAGGATGTCGCCGGCATCCGTGATGATCCAGGGCCGGGCGTCCCCGGAGTCGATCGCCTGAGTCGCGGCAGCCAGTGCCGCCCTCAAGGTCGTGAAGGAGTGGCCCCGTGCTGTATGGGCCGGGTTGCGGCTGGACCAGAGGGTCAGTTCAGCAGGCTTGTTGAGGTCGGACGGTGTCATGGGTGCGCTCCGCTCGGTCAGAGCGAGGCCTGTGTTGAGCGTGTCGGACGCGGGCGACGGCCTCTCGACGAAGTTGCCCGGCCTGCGGCGCGGTCGCGTGCGCGGCTTACCAGAGATGGGTGTAAGCTACTGGAAACTCAAGCCGTCTTGGGCTTGGGCCGGGGCACGTTAATCTCGACACTCTGACCGGTGAGGGGGTTGAGGATCAGCATGACGGCCAGTCTCCGGTGGGTGTCCCGGTAGAACGTCGGCCGATGGCGGCGAGATCACGCCGCCCCGTGCAATTGCGCACACTTGGTGAACGGTTCGTTCACCCTGCCCCGCGCGGTCGCTTCAGCCCGGCTGCGCGTGGGGCCCTTCAGCGCCGCAGCGCCTGGATCCAGGCTTTCACCGGATCCACCACGAAGGCGACGTACGCCGCCCATGTCCGCGCCCAGCCATTCAGCGGCAGGTCGTCGGCCGGGCGAGCCGCCATCAGGGCGGCCACGTAGCGGTCCTCGTGCGGCTTGCATTCGTCCAGGGCATTGCGCTCGCGTCCGGCCCGGCTGCCGTGCTCCGGTTGCTGATCGTACGCGGTGCGCACGCAGCTGTGCCAGGCCCGCTCAAGGGCCGGCAGGTCGACCGGCTCGGCCGCCACGGCCGGAATCGGCCCGGTGAGGGCCAGGACAATGGCCGCCGCCCCGGCGCAGCGTGCCCGCCTATTCATCATCGAGAGCGCCGGCTGGCTGCGCGTTCACCGTGGCGTCCGCCATGGCTGTACCGCCTGTGGCTTCCCGAAGCTCCTGTCGGGCGATGCTATCGGCCAACACCACAAGGCCGGCGAGCAGCAGGATTGCCAGGGCAACGCGAACAAGGATCGAGCGGGTCGGCATCGGCGGCATCCGGGAACAGCTCAGCTTACCCGGCGCCGCCGGTCACGGCTGCCGCGCTTGGAGCACACTCAGTACAGAAAGCGAACGGCAGCCGCTGCGCCGAGCCCGTCGCGATCTACTCGCAGACCTCGACGCGGCGGATGTGCTCGTACCCGTACGGGTCGATATAGGCGCGGCGTTCGAAGTGGCAGGCGCCGTAGGGACCGGGTGCAACGTAGACCGGCCGCCCCGGATAGTACCCGTTGTTGGCCGAGGCGATGGCGGCACCAGCGGCTACGCCACCGAGCGCGCCGAGAGCGAAGGCGCCGCCCGCGCCGATACCGCCGCCAGCCTGCGCCGTTGGCTGCGTGGCGCACAGCGTGAGAGCGGCCAGGGCAGCCGTGCCGCCGGCCCGCAGGAATGAGAGACGCATACCGACCTCCAAGTACCGACAAGTACCGCGCGGAGGACACCACAGGCACGTAAACGCGGTATTTCTCACGCGCAGAGCCGATCGGCTTTCGGTGGCGGGGGCGTCCGCATCATCGCCCTCGTCCGGTGACGGAGGACCGCCTGCGAACGGGGCACGGCGAGACGTGCGGTTCGCGGATGGTGCTGCGACCGGCCTGTGCACGGCCGTGTGCCCGTCCGCCGGGCAGAGCCGCATCGACCGGCGCATCCCGCGCGGTTTCGCGCCGAGCGGCCA
Source organism: uncultured Methylobacterium sp. (assembly GCA_963990595.1). Classification (GTDB taxonomy): domain Bacteria; phylum Pseudomonadota; class Alphaproteobacteria; order Rhizobiales; family Beijerinckiaceae; genus Methylobacterium. The sequence continues at coordinate 35,915 of CAXDNE010000020.1, read as the reverse complement.
GGAACATCGCTTTCCTGCGCCCGTTCTCGGCATAAGCGAACGGACCTTGACCCGCCGCTGCGAAATGATCGTCACCTGATTGCCGGGAGGCAGCCATGGGCTTGTTCACTTCAGATATCAAGAGCTTGGACGATCTCTTCGTCCATCAGCTGCAGGACATCTACTATGCCGAGCAGCAGATCACGAAGGCACTGCCGAAGATGATCAGCAAGGCCACGGATCCGAAGCTCAAGCAGGGCTTCGAGACGCACCTGCAGGAGACCGAAGGTCAGATCAAGCGACTGGAACGGGTCTTCGAGATGCACGGCCGCAAGCCGAAGGCGGTGGACTGCCCGGCCATCGACGGCATCATCAAGGAGGCGAATGAGACCGCCGGCGACATCGGCGACAAGGACGTATTGGACGCCGCGCTGCTGGCATCCGCACAGGCTGTCGAGCACTACGAGATCACCCGCTACGGCACTCTGATCGCCTGGGCTAAGCGACTCGGGCGCGATGATTGCGCCAGTGTCCTGCAGCAGACGCTGGATGAGGAGAAGGCCACGGATCAGAAGCTCACCGCCATGGCCGAGAGCAAGATCAACCAGAAGGCTGCCTAGCGCCGCCGCTTCGGGAGGCGGCGTCGTGAGCCGCCTCCACGGGCGCACGCCTCGTGATTCCGAGCCCCGCCGCGGCGGTCGCCCAAGGCACAACCTTATCGTCCTCCGCTCGACCGACCGTGAGGCCAGCGCGGCGACGCCGTCCGCCCGGTCGGGCCGCTGAGTGAGCCGGACATGACCCGATCACCGCTCCGGGCTGGTGATCGGTACCGAGCGCGGCGGTCTCGCTCAGGCGTTCCGCGGCGAGGTTCGCCGCCCCCGCTTCAGCACCGACGTCGTCGAAGCCCTGCAAGAACGGCCACGCCGGCCGGAGCGACCGGGGGCACGGCCCCGCTCCGCGGGGCGTCCTCGGGCTCCCCGGTCGAGGCGGTGCCCGAGGACGCGCTCCGATCAGCCGCGCACCGCGGCCCTACACACTGGACGGCCCGGCCCGCGCTCAACCCGGTCTGACGACGCATAGACCGAAGTTGTCGCTAAATAACTTTCCTCTCAATCGACGACCGACCAGCGGCAGATCGCGCCAATGGTGGTGGAGGAATTTCGGAATCTTCCCGTTATTCATGAAGAAAACTTCAGGGCGTACGAAGCCCGCCTCCTGCGCACACCGGGTGAGGTCCAGGACGGAGAGCGGCGTGATATGTGCCGGGTAATTCGAGTCGTCGAACGCGGCGAAATGCCCTCTGACTACAATCTGAAGAAGTGACTTGATGCTCAGAACGTTCGGCGTCGTTATGACGGCAACGCCTTGCGGGCGGAGGCAATCATATAAGTCGCGCATGGTCTTTCTCGGATTCTCGAGATGTTCCAGCACTTCGATCGCGAACACGAGATCGTAAGCCGCTCTGGGCAATTTACTCTCAGCGTTCAGATCCTGTTCTATCCAATTGATAGCGGGACCCAGATCATTCGGCCGAGCCATGATATCCGCAGCGCTGACGGAGGATTTCGGGAACAGCTTGTGCAACTCCCGTGTGAATGACCCGGTCCCGGCGCCGTAATCGAGGATCGTATCGGGATCCGGTTTCAGCCGATGCGACTGTTCGAGAGCGACGCGGTATATGTCTTGGTTCGATATCCCCCCCGACCGCTGGGCCGCCACCAAACGAAATTCGTCCAATTGCATATCGACCACTCTCGATGACGGGGATTCTAGATCATGATTACCATTACTCAGAAAGCAACGACCTGTGCAAGGACTGTCGGCTCGATCCGGCCTGGGCGCAGGAGGCCCGCGTATTCGAAGGTAACATTCGAAGCAGAGGGGGGAAGTGGCACCGGCGACCACCGCTGACACCGTGCCAGCGCCAATACCCCGTCGCCCCGCTGCCGTGAGTGGCGGGCGCCTCGACGATTGACGATGCGTCGCTGATCGCGCCCGTGCCCGCTTCACGAAGTCGAACGCGTCCGGTTGGTCCGTCGCCGGCGACCCGGCGACCTTGGCCTCGTCCGATGCCGAAGGACGAGCGCCGTTCAGGACCGCAGTGAAGTGAAGGAGGATCTGGCGAACCTTGGCATCGAACTCAGGTCGACCCATCAGACGCACTTGAGTGAGGCATCGGCCTTCCAGAGATCTTGAACCGCGACGTCCGCTGACGGACGCGCCCAACGGAACGTTCGCGAGTGCCCTGTTTCCGATCCCGGATGAGGGTTACGTGGGCTTCCGAATGCCGAAAAGCACTCTCTTCAGGTCGGTGATGACCGCTATGGGGAGGCCGTTCATCGGCAAAAGCCCGAACGACAGCATCTTGAGGAGTCTGCCCGGTAAGGTCCGTGGCGAGAGCCAAGCCCTATCGGTCAATTCGGATTGGTAGGTTTTTGCAGCGGTCTTGTAGGGGGAACAATCGTTATAGATCGACATCAATTTTGCATAGCCGCCCGAAGGTGCTGCATCGCGTGAGTCGAGCCAAGGCCGATGGCCTTGCGCATGCACGATCGCGGGGCCCTTACGAAAGAGGTGCCCCAGTCTTTCCAGAACAGTGTAGCCGTAGGGGCCAAAATACTGTATAATATCCTTCCCGCGGCGCAGAAAATGCAGCGGCACTTGACTGAACTCCGATTTGCATAGGACGGCGGCAAGTACGTCCTGATCACCGAACAGGTGCGCTGGACGCTCCAGCCACCCCAATTTCTGAGCATCTCTATAAACATGAGTTGACAAGAGGTCTCTCCAACACTCTATCAACTCGCGGTGATGGTCGGTGACCCGGACGATCGCCGTGTTGATATTGAACGGCAGCGTTCTCCCGATCTCGAAGCCCCATCCGCGCGCGCGCTGCGCATCTGTGTCCGGATGGTTATGGCACATCGCCTCCTCTGCGACCACGAGGAGGCGTCGATCGATATCGTTGGCTTCCCACCAAGGAGGCGCGCAAATAATCAGATCGGAATCCAGCCACACGACATCGGTGTGGCCCTCTCCGATCAGCAGGAGAAGCAATTGTGGCTTTATGTCGTATTTCGACAGCTGCGCGGATTGTTCAAGCTTTCGGACCGTGACGCCGCTGAACTTCGTTTGGATCCATCGCAGGAAATCCGGTGTGGGATCCTTCAGGAAAAGATGTAAGTTGAACGATTTCGAGTGGGCATGCAGGCTTGCAATTGCGACGCGCAGGGCCTCCTCATTGCTTACGCGGTCGTCCGCCATGCAGTAAGTTAACTTTCTGGACCCCATATCGGAATACCTCGAATGCCCCGGTATAAGATGCGGTCTAAGCCGGTTCGTAGTCGGGCCCTAGTTCAATGCAGCGCGGCGGATACATAGAACCATCGGTCTGCCGGATCGACATTCAGGCAACGATACGTCCCGGGATATCGAGAGAACTTATCGCGCATCAGCCGAGGGGGTTGGCTTTCTCGGCAGATAAGGCTCGATGTTTGGCTCTCGCTATCCGAAGCGATGCGAAATTATAGACGAAGCCGAGAGCCCAGCCATGATGCATGATGAACGCCGCGGGGGCGATCAAGAGAGCGCATGCCTGTTTGCTTTCGATGCTGCGCTTCAATGCAAATATACCGATGATGATCAAATAGAGCGCGGTGGGAAAGGCGAATATGATGCTGATCGGGGAAAGGACGACGGCCGCCAGGGTTGAAAAAAGCAGCGCGACCGGCGCCATTTGCCGAGGGAGCAGTGAGCTGCCATGAATAAACTGGGTCATGGCCCTGCCTTTGCCATGACGAAAGTACTGGACGGCGAGCCTGCTGAACGATTTTCGCGGATAGTAAGTGACCGGAGCGTCAGCTTCCATCCATATTTTATGGCCGGCACGGGTCAATCGATAATCGTATTCAGCATCCTCGTTGCACTCCATGGTCTCATTGTAGCCCCCCTGTTGCAGAAACACGGTCCGATCGAAGGCCGCATGATGACCGTGCGGAACATAGCCAGACTGCGTTTTGAGGCGATGTGGCGAAGCGCCGTTTCCGACCGGACTGTTCTGAGCGGCCGCAATGGCGGATTGTATGCAATTCTGGCCGACCGTTCGCATCGGCACCACAACCGAAGCGGCCCCGCTTTCCCGGAGCGCGGTGATGCATCGGACAGCGAAGTCGCTCGAATAGAGCGCGTGACAGTCTGCTCGTACGAGGACGTTGGAGCGCGTATCCGCCTGGGCAGCGCCGATGTTCAGTGCGGCCGCCTGAAGGCGTTTCGGATTGTGCAGCAGCCGGATCCGAGGATTCTCGCTGCTCAAGCGCTCGACGATGCGCAGCGTTCCATCGACGCTGCCGCCGTCGATGATTAAAATCTCGTAGTCAAGTCCTGCGACGTTCGGAATGACACTGTTTACGGCAGCCTCAATGAAATGCTCTTCATTGAGGCTGGGCATGATAATGCTGACAAAATTATCCACGTTATGATCGATTTCTCTCGCTAACATCGGATGCGCCCTCGCCCGCCGACAGTCGTTCGTTCAAATCAAGATTTAACGTTTATCGGCCGCCCCACAATTCGGCATGCAGAGCTGCGCGGATTAAAAATGCGCGACTGTAGATATATGGAGTCGTATTTTGGGCCTGCAACGCTCGCGACAGCGAGAGGCGCTGGATGCAGAGCGATCTGCTCTCGAGGCTGCCGGACCAAGGTGACCGCGCCCTCACACCCTCCGCAATGGCAGATAAAGGGCCGAGGCGCAATTCGGGCGGATCGATTGTCTCTACGTACCAATTATCGGGAACGCTTTTTTACGTTGGAACGCTTTGGGGAGAGAAGCCCGTCCGCGACTCCATGCATCGTCTTCGCGCATCACGGCCGCATGGGCGACGATGGATCTTCTCTGCGGCCGGGCGAGATCGAGAGGATGTGAAGGCGATCCGCTCGGTTCGAAGGTCGGTTGCCGATCGAACCGGATCGGCTTCTGTTCCCGTGCGCGACAGCCACGGTGACGAAGCTGGCGCAACCCGACGGACGAGCTTCGCGCGACCAGCCGTTCAGGGCGCGACGCCACCAACGCCGTGGCGCGCTGACCCTTTTGAGACCCGAAGAACGGAGATGAGGATGGTCTATAGAGCTCCAGGCGCTACATCACGGGGAAATCGGAGGGGCGTCGATCCGCGTCCCTACCTCCATCGGGTGCGTGCGCTTCCGTTCGCGCCGCGCTGCCATTCAGAGCACCATGAGCCGGACATTCGGGCCCGTTGACAATGCCGGCCGTTCGAGCGTGGTTGGACCGGTTTATGCAGACCGAAAGCTCGGTCGCGGGACCTTCACGGCGTGTTGTCAGCCATCCTGGGGCAGCATCAGAATGGGGCAATAGTGGCGCGCAATGCCAGGGGAAGTCGGATCATGGTGGCGCGCGGCGCAGATGGTCATCCGGTCGGTACGGGCCGGCCTGGGACGGCCGCTCGCTCGCGCGCGGGAGCGTGGAGATCTCCGCGGCGCGGCGTCTCCCGATGGTTCCACCCTGTGCGCGCGTCACCGGGCGAGCGGCCTTGCCAAGAGGTCGGATCTGCAGCCGGGCACGACGATCCTCGACATCTTGGCCTATTGCGGTGTCGGAACATCGGTCCTCGCCTGAGCTCGCACGACGCCGGGCGCCCGGCAGCTTCGCTGACCGGATTGTCGCACGGACGCTGCTTCAACGGCTCCCCTCATCCCGCCGCCCGCTGGGCACACCGGACCAGCCGTCGCATATCGAGGCTACCGCGGCTGCCGCTACAGCGTCCGAGACGCGGGGGCGATGGGTCGATCCGAGCCAAAAGCGACGCAGTATCGGTTCTCCGCACAGCCCGAGGCCACGCCATCCACACTTCAATGTCGCGGCCATGAGCCCGCCTGCTGCAGATGATCTGCGGCGCGACAATCCGGAGGACGGCACCGATTGACGACGAGAGCCACGATTCTCGAACAGGTGAAATGCCTGCGCGCTGCCGATCCTGCCTGAAGGAATAATGATGAGCAATAATAATAAAAAATTTTTGGCGGGACAGGTGTCCTGGGCGGCAGGAAATCAGATCGTACAAACGTTATTGGCGTTTGCCAGCCTTGCGATCTTGTCTCGACTGTTGACGCCGTCCGCCTACGGCCTGTATTCGTTAGGGCTGATTTACGTTGGATTCATCGAGATCGTTGTCGGAAGCCATATGCTGGATTTTATCGTCCAGCACCGCGCTCTCACGAGAGCGCATATCAACAGCGCGACAGCCTGCGTCGCCGCCTTCGGCATCGTGAATCTGATTCTGGGGAATTGGTTCAGCGCGAGCATTTCCGTCTTGGCGAATGATCCGCAGCTCCGAGAGATCATTCCGATCATGACGTTGATCGCCTTTATAGGAGGATTGAGCAATATCCCTGCGGTTCTTCTCACGAAGAACCTTCAGTTCGATCGGATCGCCCAGGTCGATCTCGTTTGCGCCGTCGTGTCGATCGCTGCGGGTGTTCTCCTGGCGCATCTGGAGTATGGATTTTATACGCTGCCGCTCATGGAACTGGTCCGGCGAACGCTCCGTCTGATCCTCGGCGCACTCGTCGCGAAGTGGCGTCCAGGCTTCCGTTTTGGTCTCAGCGATATCGTCGAGTTTTGGAACTTTTCCCGGCTGCGGATCGTGTCCATCTCGTTCGTATACGTAACCTCCTCCAGTCCGAGGTACTTCGTCGGCCTTCTTCTGGGCGCAGAGAGCCTCGGCATGTTTGTCGTGGCAAACAGGCTGGTTGAGCAGCTGGTTGGCGTGATGGTCTATCCCTTTGCGGCTGTCGCATTCCCCGCCGCCGCGAAAATCAAGGACGAGACACAACTGGCCCGGTTCCTGAAGCAGACGCTGCTTGCGGTATCCGGCCTGCTCTGGCCGACGACGTTGGGATTTGCGGCCGTCGCGCCGAGCCTCGTTCCGCTCGTGTTCGGCGAGAAATGGCAGGTCGTCTCGCATCTGTCACAGATACTGATCTTCCTGGCTTTCAAAGCCACGATCTCGGCCTTGGCAATGCCTATCTTCCTGATTGCGAATCGGCCGGAATTGCAAGCGAAGCTGGACTTTGTCGACGCGATTACGACTGTGGGCTTCATCTTCCTGGGCGCAAAATTCGGACTTTTGCCCGCCGTCATTGCGATGCTCGTCCGGTCCATCTTGATGATCCCATTGATCATTCTGCTGCTCAAAGGCGTCACCAAGCTGTCCTTCCGGAGCCAGATTTGGGAATTGGTATATGGCGCCGCCCCTGCGAGCTTGATGTTTGTCGTCGTCTGCCTCGTCCACGAAAAAGTCACCGCCCACAATCTGGTCGCGGTCGACCTGCTCGCTATGATCGCGAGCGGAATTGTCGCGCAAATGATATTTTGGCTTCTGTTCAACCCCAGTATGGCGGCCAGCATTTGGACGTTCGTGTATAATAAGGCGCAGTCACCCGGCCGGGAAGCGAAGCAGCTGGACTAGAAGCGGACCGTTGTCCCGGCCTCGTGACGTGTGCGAGAAGGAGCATAGATGGGCACGCTCGTCGCAGTTGTAATTCCTTTCTATCAGAGGACGTCCGGACTGCTCCGACAGGCCGTCGCTTCGGCGCTGGAGCAGGTCCTTCCCGATCACCACAGGCTGGTCGTGGTGGTGGTGGACGATGCGTCGCCCGTGCATGCATATGACGATCTGGCCGAGCTCTCGGCCCATCCTTCGGTCGTCATTCTGACCAAGGCAAACGAAGGGGTCGCGGCTGCCCGCAACAGCGGCCTCGACTACTTGCGGGATCTTCGGCCGACTTACGTGTCCTTCCTCGACTCCGACGATGCGTGGGTTCAGGGCCATCTATTGAATGCGATCAGGTCGCTCGACCATGACGCTGATATGTACTACGGAAACCACAAATACCTTGGAAGCGAGATTTCCGCCTTCGAGAGATCGAGCACGATCAAGGCTTGGGTCGCCGGGGTGGGTGGCAACCCTGATGCGGTCAGGCGCACGAACGATCCGGACGTCTACGAATTTGCCGGCGCCTTTGCCGCAGACCAATTTGCTCTCGAGTACACGGCGCACACATCGACGGTCGTTTATCGGTACGAACGTCTCTCGGATCTGCGGTTCAATCGGGATCTTCGAACCGCGGGTGAGGATAGCATGTTTTGGATCGATGTTGCTCTGCACTCCAGAATCGTACGATTCACCACGAAGGTGTGTACAATTTGCGGCTACGGCGAGAGTATCTTCCAGTCCAGTCTCTCATGGTCCCACCCGTTGGCGCATCGGCGGCATGCTTATTCAGTGTTGTTCAACACGATCGTCCTGAGAAAGCCATTGTCCCAGGACGTGAAAGTGCGGGTTCGGCAGAAACTGCGTCGCAGCGAAGCGGCATTCCTTTACTTGCTGCTGCGAAAGATGGTGAAGACCGGCAGTTTCGATCGTGACATCGTCGGGATCGTGCTGCGATCGCAATGGTCGCTCGCGTTCAGATTTCCGTACCGCCTGCTCTGTGCAGTGGGTGCGAGAAAGAATGAACAATACTGGTCCTAGCGTCGGTGACCGGTCGCGAGTGGGTTCCTGCGGGAGATCGCATTGAGAATACTTTTTGCTAACGCGCATCCTTACCTGCCGCAGCTTACGGGTGGTACGCAAATCAATACGCACTATTTGGCGAAGGCTTTGATCGCGCGCGGGCATGCGGTGGCGATTTGTTCTGGCCTGCTGCCTTCGGGATTTCGCGCGCGACTTGATCAGATCCTGATCAAGACCGGGCTCAATCGTGCTCCACGCAATAACCTTATGCGATATCCGGTGTATAGAAGCTGGTTTCCGCAAGATGAGCTTGAAGGCATCGCGAGCCGCTTCAGGCCGGACGTGGTCGTTGTGCAATCCGGTGGACACGTACCGATCTGGCAGAAAGCCAAAGCTCTCCGTCTCCCCGTCGCTGTTTATCTGCACAACGTTGAATATCAAGGTCACGCCGGACGCTTGGCCGCCGATGATACGACTTTGTATATTGCAAATTCTGAATTTACGGCGCGCGCTTATAAAAAGGATTTCAGCATCGACTCGGAGGTCCTTCGACCCTATTTCGATCGTGAGAAATTCCGCGTGGATCACACAGGTCCATATGTGACATTTTTCAACCCTCATCCTGATAAGGGGGTCGATATCGCTATAGGCGTTGCGTCACTGTGTCCGGAAATCGATTTTCAGTTCATCAAGACGTGGGGTTTGGGTCGAGATTACGAGGAAAAACTACGGCAACGCCTGCGCTCGCTACCGAATGTCAAGCTTCTTGAACCCGTGATGGACACGAGAAAGATATTTGCGGAGACCCGTCTGTTGCTCATGCCGAGTCAGTTCGCGGAAACATGGGGTCGCGTGGTCACCGAAGCGCAATTCAGCGGGATTCCGGCCGTTGCCTTCGATAGAGGAGGCCTTTCCGAATCCGTCGGCGCAGGCGGCCTATTGCTCCCGTGCGAGGCCGATCCGCACGTCTGGGCCGCAACAGTTCGTGATATCTTGAACGATGGCGCGCGCTATCGTCGCCTTTCGGAGGCGGCGCTGGAACAGTCGAAGCGGCGGGAGTTGGACCCGGACTACCAGATCTCCTTCCTGGAGCGCTTGTTGGCCGATCTCGTCGGTCGCTGCCGGTGATCGGTTGATCGGTGATCTGGATAGGGCTGCGGCGGCCGCGGGCCGCGGGTGACGGCTCGGTAAGCCCGCGCTGAGGGGCTGGGGGTTTGCCTTTGGGACCCGGTTCAGACGCTGCCCGACCGCGCGACCCGGGCCGCTCCGTGATCCTGGACGCGAGGGCAACGGCTGCCGATGGCGCCTGCAAAGTTGCGGATGGTCAATTGACCTGCGTGTCGTCCTGATTGCCCGAGGGCGGTTGTGATCGCACCGGCTTCCGCGGTTGCGATGTTGATGCCTTCGGCTGCACTCTGTTCGGCGCCTTGGAGAGGGCGACCGGCCGCCGCGGCGGCAAAGGGCGCCTGATCGGGATTGCCGTCCCGCGCGGCTCGGCGGCCCTGGCGTGAGGCTGAGGCGATGGGCGCTCGGTGTCTCCGACGCGCTCCGGTACCGCTGGCGCGGCCGGCTCAGCCGGCTGCCGCTTCTCCGATGTCTCGAGCGGCCCGCTCGGCGGAACAACGAGCCTGGGGGCCTGGCCCTGTGGCGTCACTTGCGGCGACGCTGAACCTGCGGCTGTCGCGTCGCTCGTCGGCGGCGAAGCCTGTTCCCCACAGTTGCTGACGACCGCTTCATAAGTCTTGGCCCCGATCGTCGCGGAGACGATGCAGCGCGCTGGATGGTAGACCAACTGATAATGGAATATTCCCCGGTCATCCGACTCGGTTCGGAACTGGCCATCCAACATCACGGACGTGTGTGGATTGTCTGTCGTGCCGAGGACATAGAGGCGGCCTAAGGCGATTGTTGCGATCGCGACGTCGGTCTCTGCCCGTGCAGGTCCATACGCCGCCGGAATCGTCAGCAAAGCGGCTATCAGGATGGATCGGCGCAACCTCATTATCCCCAAATCTGCTCTTTGAAGCCAGCGGTCTATACGAGTGAGAACAGGACGTCACCGTTAGGCATCGCGTTCGAAGGGTTACCCAACGCGTCGCCTTCGCGCGTGTCACCGCGCGTCGCGGCGCTGAGACATGGCTGTCGCGGTGATCGGTCGGGGCAGGATGACGGGAGCGCTGTCGCGGCCGACAAGTCGACGCGCTCGCGTGCGTTCGAGATCACGAACTCCGCTTTACGCAATCGTGTTCTCAACGCCGGCGCGAGCGGGATGTTCGATGTTCACACCGAGGCTTCGTTCGCGTCATGCAAGCAGACCGTGAACCGTCATCGTGGCCGGCAGGTCAGCATAATTATGCCGGGCCCACGCACCATGGTGCTCAACGGATGTGAACAGTCCGAATTCGGCCTGCGGCTTCCAGATCGCGCCCGGCATCTCGGCGGGGGTGACCTTCGCGACCTCCTTATTGTCGATGAACCACCTGCATGCCTCGTCGTCGATCGAGAATTCGTAAGTATGCACCTTCTCAATATCCACGGAGACAGTGGGTACAGGAGAGGGATTGATGCGTTTCCCCTGTGCATCGAAAAGATGCAGATTCAGCTGCCAGACCTGATCGCCCCGCCACTCGAAATCGATCTCGGTTCCATCTGACGCGAAGGCAAAGAGGGTACAGACGGCCCCGGGGCGCTCTGAGGAGAGCATGCCGCCCCACCGCTCTTTGATGGGACGCTTGGGTCGATTGACCTGCAATTCACCCGATCTCCAGGTGCCGTTGTCGTTCTCCAAGCTCAACGTCGCCGATTTATCCGCATTCCAATTGATCAATTTGGGATCGAAATGGGTGCCGGAGCCGCCGCTCCAATCCGGTAAGACGCCGTCGTCACCCGGTCCCCATCCCCATTTCATATCGCCCGGTCGTCGATAGCCCGGAGGCAGAACAACCGCGGGGGGCTTAGACCGAGGCGCGGTCTCCGGACGCTCACCCGTCGCGCGCGCCACGGCCTGCGTGACATTGGACTCCAGTGTAAGAATAGCCGCGCTGGTTGAAAAATTTAAAAATGCACGCCGACTCAGTATCATGCGGTCACCTTCGGTGCATATCGGATTTCGACGCCGCTCTATCACTGATTGTCGGGACCGTCGACTGCGAGCGCCTGCCGTCGGACGACATGGAACTTCAGCGTCGTGGAGGGGCGGGAGCGTGATAATAGGTTCCGTCGCTGGTCCAAATCGCTGTCCAATTCGGTTCGGCTCGCGCGAAGGCGCGTGTGCCGCATCCCGGTGCCAAACTCGGCCTCGGCCGACCTTGACCGAGGTCGGTGTCAACGCGTTGGTCTGAACCGGATTCCCCCCGCGAGCCGCCTTCCCGTCTCCGCGACCCGGCTCGGTCGCGGCCAGCGTCTTTCTGCGCGTGCGGCCGTGATGCTTGAAAGGGCGAGAATGTCTGCTCACCCAACGAGGGCGCCCCGCAGCGGCTTGGAGAGGGATGAGCGTCTCAACCGCTATGCCTCCCCCAATGCGCCGCGCAAGGCGAGCAAGACTTGGGTCACCCGCCTTCGCATTGGCGGAGAGAGCCGGATCGATGATGGAGCCGCTCTAGATCGTATGCATGCCCTCCCCGCCAATATACGGCTGGGGTGACGTCTGTGCCTGACGCTTCGCGGCGATGGGATATGAGGCGCTGCCACGTTCGAGCATGGCCGCGCAGCATATGCTCATCCAGATCACCTGTGTGATGGAGTGGTTATAGAAGAGCGGATTCTCTGTCGACATCACGATCAGCACATTTACCATAAAGCAGAGCGGCCATGCGCCGCGCAGGTTGTCGCGTATCAGAAGCTTTATGGCGCACCATATCGAGAAACAGAGGCCCATGACGAAGGGCACGAACCCGAAAAATCCGAACGCGACGGCAACTTCGAGATAGTTGTTGTGGAGATAGGGCAGCCGCTGTTGAAGAATGTATTGAACGATTGACGAACTCGTTTGGTCTGAAGCCATGTAGGCTTTGTATCCGATGCCGAGATAAGGATGATCCTCGAACGTCAACCAACCATAGTACCAGAGAACGGTCCGCCCACTGAGCGTGCGGTCCTTGCCGAGAGCGCTCAGCAGGAAGTCCGTCAGGTCGATGCCGCTGATCTCGATCGCGAGGAGCGACGAGATTGCGAGAAGTGAAAAGAGAGCCAGATAGACGCCGGGATTCCGCCGGATCGAGGAGAACATCAGTGCAAAGATGATCAAGAGATATACGACCAGGAGTGTGAAGATCGCGGTGCCGGATTTCGAGAGGATCGTCACGCCCGTTCCACTCACGATCGCGATCAATGCGACACAGGTATTAAGTTTTCCGCGACCCATTAAGGCGGGAGTCAAGGCCACCAGAACGACCATTGCCCCGCCGAGATTGTTCTTGTGCGGGAACGCGCCCTGCCAAGCACCGAAGGGGTCCCGTGATCCGTGAAAACCGATCAGGACAAATGCGACGGACGCCGCCATGGTCATCAGTAATGCCCAAAAGAATAATTCTCCTATCTCGCGGATATCGTAATTTTTTGCGAGCAGGCTTCCCACCATCAAGGTCGCCAGCAACTGGACGCCATGATAGAAACTCAGGCCCGGCTCAAGTGACCATACGCTCGAGATGATCGCGATAGCGGGCCAAAGATAGATCGGCCAAGCAGCGCTTATGCTTTTCAGAAACCAGCTGCTATCCTGAAACAGCAACGCCACAACGGCGATGTCGGCTGTGATCCAGGCCAATTTGTCCAACTGTATCGAAGTGGTTCTCGCAACGCCGCCGATCCCCAGCATGAAAAATGCGATCCACAGTACAAATCCAATTCGCGATTTATTGAAAACTGCTGGTGTGTGCATCGAGCGTTTCGTCTCTCTTGATGCGACTCTTCCGGAGAAGCCTCAATCGGTTGCTAATCACATTGCATTTTAAAACAAACGGAGGGATTGCGGTGCGCTTCGATGCAATCAGAAACCATGATCGCGATGATCGATATCGTCGAAGAGTTTCAGTTTAACCTCGGCTTCGCGAACCTGACGTTGGGGCATCCCGGTGGCCACACGCGATCGGCTCAATGACGTTCTGGCGTCAGCGTGTGTCCTGGAGATGACCGCGCACTCTGGTCGCGAGGTATTCCGATATGAAGCCTCTCCTCGCGATCCACACCGATAATTTCATTGCGATCGTTGGTATCCGTCGCGTCGGCAATTATCAATCCGGTTCGCATGTGCGGTACCCCGCTTAAGGTCGCTGGCATCTCCGGCTCTGGCCGTAATCGCTCCAGGACCAGTGGGCTGCCTCGGGGCGACCGGTCGAGCTTTGGCCGTCAGGCGATCCTGCGTCTCGAGGTCGCGCGCGTTCAAGCCCGAGACCGGCGCGCCGGGGACCTGGCTGGCGATGTGAGTTTGCCGTGAGCTGTTCGCCCCTCGGGGCCGGGTGGCGGATCCAGAACGCCGCCGGCCACAGCCGAAGGGGTGGGATTGACCCAGATCAAGGCGTCCGCCGGCGCGGATCACGCCACTGAGCGCGGTCGGATCGCGGAGGGTCGGAGCGGTGTTTTCCTGGCTAAGGGGCCGCGCGATGCGGCACGTTCCCGAGGAGGCGGAGCCGCGCCAGAGCGCGTCGCTCGATCCTGAGGTCATGGATTGCTTGCTGGCCGTGCTGGATCCGGAGATCGGCGTCAGCGTGGTCCATCTCGGGCTCGTCTACCGGGCTGCCCGGACGGCGGATCGCATCGACGTGGACCTCACGCTCACGACGCGCGCCTGCCCGCTCGGCGAGATGCTGGTCGAGGATGTCCGGGGCTGCCTCCGGCGCCGCTTCAACGATTGCCCGGCCATCGTCGTCCGCCTCGTCTGGAGCCCGGCTTGGACCCCGGAGCGGATCACCGAGATCGGCTGGTCCCAACTCGGCGGCCGAAAGGCGGCGGCCGAGACCCGCCACGCCTGACCGGCGGACACCCCCGCCCTGTCCTCGGCCCGAGCCATGATCGCCATCGTCCGATTGCCCCTCCTCGCCTGCGCCGTCGCGGCGCTGGCCGCCGGGCTCGGTGCCGGGCTCGCGCGCCTCGGCTGGGACATGCCCCAGCGCCCGGTGCTCGCGGCCCTTCACGGCCCCTTGCTGATCTGCGGCGTCTTCGGCACCCTGATCGCGCTGGAACGGGCGGTTGCGCTCGCCCAGCCATGGGCCTTGCTCGGGCCACTCGCCTCCGCGTCCGCGGCGGTGGCGCTGCTGGCGGGCCTGCCGCCGCAGGCCGCCGGCTGGGGCTTCGTCCTCGCGGCCACGACGCTCTGCATCGCCTCCGCACGGACCGTCCAGTTGCAACCGGCGCCCTTCACCGCCTCACTGGCCGTCGGGGCGCTGGCCTGGCTGTCCGGCAGCATCCTCTGGGCGCTGGGCGCGGCGGTGCCTGACTTGGTCGGATGGTGGCTCGCCTTCCTGGTCCTGACCGTCGCGGGGGAGCGCCTCGAACTCAGCCGCCTGACGGCGCCGCGGCGCGCGAGCCTCCCGCTCTACACCGTGGCCTGTGGCCTCATTCTCGCCGGCGCCGCCATCCGCTTGACCAAACCGGCAGGCGCGGCGCTGATGGGCGGTGGCCTCCTGATGCTCACGGGCTGGCTCGTCCGGCACGACATCGCGGTCCACACCATCCGTCGCGTCGGACAGGCGCGCTTCATGGCCGCCTGCATGCTCGCGGGTTACGTCTGGCTCGGCCTTGCCGGTCTGGCGTTCCTCGCGGTTCCGCCGATGGAGACCGCCTTCGGGTACGACATCGCGCTGCACGCGATCCTCATCGGCTTCGTGCTGTCGATGGTGTTCGGGCACGCGCCCATCATTCTCCCGGCGGTGGCACGGATCCCGGTGCGCTACGGGCCCGTCCTGTACGGGCCCTTGATCCTGCTCCACGCTTCGGTCGCGCTCCGGGTGGGCTCCGACCTCGCCCTTTGGCATCCCGGCCGGCGCTGGAGCGGGGTCATGACGGTCACGGCGCTGCTGGCGTATCCGTTGTGCGTCGCCGCGTTGACGCGAGGCGGCCCGCGCCCGCCGTCGCGGCAGGCGCCGTCGTGAGCGCGTGCGGCCCGGCCTGAACGGTCCTCTGCGCCGCTCACGCGGTTCCCGCCCCGGGGTTCCGCTCCCGCCTGATCGGGCGCTCCGGGCGCCGGGCGGATCCTGCGGCCGGCTCCGCCGTATCGCCGGCCCTGCGCGCCTGACCCGCCGCGGCCGCGCACGGCGCCGGTCCGCGTTGCGGGAGGGGCCGGCCGCGGCACGATCCGATAGGTCAGGAGAGCGGTCGGCCGACGCGCGTCGCTATCCCCCGGTGACGCTCATATGTCGCGCGATGGCGGGACCGGAGAGGCGGTCGGCGACGAAGTCGTGGCCCCGCGGCTTGTGCGCGAGGGCGTCGTCGATGGCGGCCTGGAGGAACTCGTCGGCCTCGGAGCCGCGCAGCGCGGCGCGGAGGTCACGCCCCTCCTCGTGACCGAGACAGGTGTAGAGCATCCCGGCGCAGGTCACCCGGATCCGGTTGCAGCCCTCGCAGAAATTGTGGGTCAGCGGCGTGATGAAGCCGAGCCGACCGCCCGTCTCGGCGACGCGCACGTAGCGGGCCGGCCCCGCGGACCGGTAATCGAGAGGTTCGAGCGTCAGGGTGCGCGACAGGCGCCGGCGCACCGCGTCGAGGGGGAGAAACCGCTCCGCGCGGTCATGCCCGATCTCGCCGAGGGGCATGACCTCGATCAGGGTGAGGTCCATGCCCCGCCCGTGCGCGAACCGGATGAGGTCCTCCAGTTCGTCCTCGTTGACGTCCCGCAGGGCGACGACGTTGAGCTTCACGGACAGGCCCGCCGCCTGCGCGGCGTCGAGGCCCTCCAGCACCGCGGACAGGTCGCCCCGGCGGGTGATGGCGCGGTACCGGCCCGGGTCCAGGGTGTCGAGGGAGACGTTGATGCGCCGGACGCCGCAGGCCGCGAGATCGCGCGCCCGGTGCGCCAGCATCGTGCCGTTCGTGGTCAGGGTCAGCTCGTCCAGTGTCCCCGCCTCCAGGTGCCGGGCGAGGCTGCCCAGCAGACCGGTCACGTCGCGGCGGACGAGCGGCTCGCCGCCGGTGAGCCGGATCCGGCGCACGCCGCGCGCCACGAAGGCTGAGCAGAGCCGGTCGAGTTCCTCCAGGGTCAGGAGATCCCGCCGGGGCAGGAAGGTCATCTGCTCCGACATGCAGTAGGTGCAGCGCAGGTCGCAACGGTCCGTGACCGAGACGCGCAGGTAACTCACAGGGCGGCCGTAACCGTCGACGAGGGGCTGGCCGCGGCCGGAGAGCGCCGCACAGGTCATCACGGGGTCTCCACGCGCGGTCGGGTGAACCGATCGGTCCGGGGCGGTTCAGTGGCCGTGTCCGCAGACATGGGAGCCTCCCTGCGGCTCGAGGGCGAACTCGACCATGCGGCGCAGGCAGGCGAGGCCGGGCTCCGCGGCCTGTCCCATGACGCCGATCATGCTGACCCAGTCCGCGTCGGAGGCGGTGTCGGAGAACAGGCGGACGGCGCGCGCGGCGAATGCGCCGGGCGCCACACCGTCCTGCTCGGCAGCCTCTCGGACGCGGCCGAGCAGGATGAGGTCGTCGAGGCGGATCAAGGCCTCGGTGGCGACGGCCTCGTCGTCGAGTCGCGCGATGAGGTCGCCGAGCAGCATGAGACCCTCAATGAACGTTGAGCGCGCCGGGCGCCGGGATCTCGATGCCCTCGATCCGGGCCTGCCCGAGCAGCCGCGCGACGTATTGCGCCTGGGCCCTCCGCCGCACGGCCTCGGCGAGGTAGATCGCGATCCGGTCGTGCACGATCTCGAACGGCACCGGGCCGCCCGCGATGCGGCGGTCGAGGCGGATGACGTGGAACCCGTAGCGGGTCTCGACCGGCTCGGACGAGACCTCGCCCGGTCGCATCGCGCGGAGTGCCCTCTCGAATTCCGGTGTGGTCTGCCCGGTTGAGACCTGGCCGAGGCTGCCGCCGATCTCGCCCGACGGACAGGCCGAGTGGGTGCGGGCGAGGTCGGCGAACGTGTCGGGCTCCTTCGCCAGCATCGCGATGACCGTCTCGGCATCGAGCCGGGCCAATGCGTAGCCGGTGGCGTCATCCGCCCGCGCGGCGAACAGGATGTGCGCGGCCTCGAAGATGTCCGGAGACCGGAAGCGGGCGGGGTTGCGCGCGTGGTAGCGCCTGCACTCCGCCTCGGTCGGCTCCGGGACTGCCACTTCGCGCTCGACGAGGGCGCGCATGCAGGCCTCCTCGTCGGTCTCGCGCCGCCCCTCCGCGTCGGTTGCGGGCTCGGCCCGGATGCCGAGGCGCTTGGCCTCCTGCGACAGGGCCTCGCGCAGGACGAGGGCGAGCGCGGCCGCCTTCCAGGCCGCCACCGGCGTCGGGGCGGCGTGGTTCTGGACCTCGCGCGCGATCACCGCGCGGGAGATGGCGACCCCGTTGACCCGGATCGGGGGCCTGGGGCCGTTCGGCAGGGTTTGGGCAGAGCAGGCGGACATCGGTCAGTCCCGGAGGATGCGGCGGGAGAGGCTCGGGGCAGGACCCCGGGCGCTGGATCACTCGGCGGGCTGCGCAGCCCGGACGGGGCGCACGCCCAAGGCGACGGGAACGGGCGCGCCCTGCCCTGCGGCGCGCGGCTTCCTGGTGCGCACGACCTGATAGCCGCGGCGTCCGAGGTACCAGACCGGCGCCGACCAGACGTGGACCAGGCGGGTGAACGGGAAGACCAGGAAGATGGTCATGCCGAGGACGAGGTGCAGCTTGAACACCGGGTTCACGTCGGCGACGAGACCCGCGACGCCGGGCTTCAGCGTGAGCACGCCCTGCGCCCAGTTCATGAACTTGACCATCTCGTGCCCGTCCATGTGGCCGAGCGAGACCGGGATCGTCGACAGGCCGAGGATCAGCTGGGCGTAGAGCATCAGCAGGATTGCCGTATCCGAGACGGACGAGGTCGCCCGGATCCGCGGGTCGAAGAGGCGGCGGTGGACGAGCAGGGTCAGGCCGACGAGACAGGCCGTTCCGGCGATGCCGCCCGCCACGATGGCGAGGCCCTGCTTGAAACCGTGGCCGATGCCCAGCGCGTCGAAGACCGCGATGGGGGTCAGGAGCCCGACGAAGTGGCCGGCGAAGATGGCCAGGATGCCGACATGGAACAGCACCGAGCCGAGGATGAGCTGCTTGCGGCGCAGGAGCTGGCTGGAGCCCGTCTTCCACGTGTACTGCTCGCGGTCGAAGCGGACGAGGGAGCCGACCAGGAACACGGTCAGGCAGAGATACGGGTACCAGCCGAACAGGATGTGATTGAGATCGACGGCCATGGCCTTCTCTCCTCAGGCGCGGGAGGACAGGTGCGTGAAGACGGTGCGGTCGGGATGGCCTCCCGGCACGGCGACGCCGGGGGCGGGGCGCCGGGCCTGCCGGACCTTGGCGGCGAGGCTGTCGACGCCGCAATCGGCGGCCGAGCCGAGCCCGAAGCGGACCTCCTCCTCCTCCCAGGCGGCGTCGAGCGCCCGGAGGTCGTTCGGATCCTCGCCCGCATCCGGCACCACGGCTTCGAGCGCCTCGGGCGTCGGCAGGGCGGCCGCGATGGCGACGAGCGCCTCGAACACCGCGGCGTAGGCCGAATCCTTCTCGCGCAGCCGCTCGCCGATGGCGGCGAGCACGTGGGCGGGCTCGGACAGGAGCTGGCGCGCCTCGGCCTGCGGCCGCAGGGAGCAGTATTCGAGGAAGAGTGGGACGTAGTCCGGGAGCTCGCCGCAATCGATGTCGAAGCCGCCCGCCTCGTAGAGCGCCTTCAGGTCGACCATGGCCTGCCCGCGGTCGCGGCTCTCGCCGTGGACGTGCTCGAACAGGTGCAGGGAGAGCGCGCGGGTGCGGTCGAACAGCAGCCCGTAGCGCTCCTGGAGATCGTAGACGTCCTCGACGGCGAGCGCCGACAGGAGTGGCTCCAGCGCGTCGAGCTGCGGCAGAGCCAGGACCCCTTCCGCGCGCAGCACGGCGTGGATCTCGGGCACGGCCAGCGCGAGGTCGCGCGAGGGGTAGGTCAGCACGGCCGAGAGGGCTTTCAGGGTCTTCATGATCGGTCTCAGCCTCAGGCGACTTCCATGGGGGTCTTGGCCCTGGCGGGATTCTTCGCGCCGAACAGGTTCGTCTCGCTGATGCCGCCCGAGCAGCCGTTGCCGAAGGAGAAGCCGCAGGAGCCGCGCAGGTCGTAGGCGTCCTCGATGCCCATCTCGCGGTGGCTGGTCGGGATCACGAACCGGTCCTCGTAGTTCGCGATGGCCATGACCCGGTACATCTCCTCGATCTGCGCGCCGGTCAGCCCGACCCGCTTCGCGAGGGCCTCGTCCACCACGCCGTCGAAGGTCTTGGCGCGCATGTAGCCCCGCATGGCGAGCATGCGCTCCAGGCCGGCGACCACGGGCGCTTCCTTGCCCGCCGTCAGGAGATTGGCGAGGTACTTCACCGGGATGCGCAGGCTCTTCACGTCCGGCATCTCGCCGTCGAGGCCGATCTTGCCCGCCGACGCGGCCGACTGGATCGGCGAGAGCGGCGGCACGTACCAGACCATCGGAAGGGTCCGGTATTCGGGGTGGAGCGGGAAGGCGATCTTCCACTCCATCGCCATCTTGTAGACCGGCGAGCGCCGGGCGGCCTCCAGCCACGCCTCGGCGATGCCGGCCTGGCGGGCCTCGGCGATCACGCGCGGGTCCGACGGGTCGAGGAAGACCTTGAGCTGCGCCTCGTAGAGGTCCTGCTCGTCGCGGGTCGAGGCGGCTGCCTCGATCCGGTCGGCGTCGTAGAGCACGACGCCCAGGTAGCGGATCCGGCCGACGCAGGTCTCCGAGCACACGGTCGGCTGCCCCGCTTCCAGGCGCGGGTAGCAGAGGGTGCACTTCTCGGACTTACCCGAGGACCAGTTGTAGTAGATCTTCTTGTAGGGACAGCCGGAGACGCACATGCGCCAGCCGCGGCACTTGTCCTGGTCGATCAGGACCACCCCGTCCTCCTCGCGCTTGTAGATCGCGCCGGAGGGGCAGGAGGCGACGCAGGCCGGGTTGAGGCAGTGCTCGCACAACCGCGGCAGGTACATCATGAAGGTGTTCTCGAACTGGCCGTAGATCTCCTCCTCGACCCCTTCGAAGTTCTTGTCCTGCCGGCGCTTGGAGAACTCTCCGCCCAGGATCTCCTCCCAGTTCGGCCCCCACTCGATCTTCTCCATCCGCGCGCCGGTGATCTTCGAGCGCGGGCGCGCGGTCGGGAAGGCCTGGACCTCGGGGGCCCTCTGCAGGTGCTGGTAGTCGAAATCGAACGGCTCGTAGTAGTCGTCGATCTCCGGCAGGTCGGGATTGGCGAAGATGTTGGCGAGGATGCGCCATTTCGAGCCGATGCGCGGCTCGATCCGGCCGTCGCGCCGCCGTGTCCAGCCGCCCTTCCACTTGTCCTGGTTCTCCCAGTCCTTGGGGTAGCCGATGCCCGGCTTGGTCTCGACGTTGTTGAACCAGGCGTACTCGACGCCTTCGCGATTGGTCCAGACGTTCTTGCAAGTGACCGAGCAGGTGTGACAGCCGATGCACTTGTCGAGGTTCAGAACCATCGCGATCTGCGCGCGGACTTTCATGGCCTAAGTCCTTCGGACAACCGTTGAATACGGTGTCGCTGGCTTTTCGGGATATCCGCGGCGCCGGCCGCGGGACATTCGGGTCATCGCTAAGGGGTTTCCCGGAGGTCATGCGACCTCCGGCAGGCGGCTACTCGGCGGCCTGGAGCGCGGGACCCGCCGGCCCGGCGCCCTGGTCGTGCGGCTGTTCGAGCCAGTCGACCGCCGCCATCTTGCGCACCACCACGAACTCGTCGCGGTTCGCACCCACGGTCCCGTAGTAGTTGAAGCCGTAGGAGAGCTGCGCGTAGCCGCCGATCATGTGCGTCGGTTTCAGGACCGCCCGGGTGACCGAGTTATGGATGCCGCCGCGCTGGCCGGTGATGCCGGAGCCCGGCGTGTTCACGATCTTCTCCTGCGCATGGTACATCATGCACATGCCGTCCTTGACGCGCTGGGAGACGACCGCC
The DNA here is from genome assembly GCA_963990595.1 of uncultured Methylobacterium sp. Taxonomy (GTDB): domain Bacteria; phylum Pseudomonadota; class Alphaproteobacteria; order Rhizobiales; family Beijerinckiaceae; genus Methylobacterium. The sequence goes on along the minus strand of CAXDNE010000020.1, from coordinate 14,279 downwards.
CGCGCCGAGATCGCGCCGTTGACGTTGTAGACGTCGATCCAGTCGTTGTCGGCGATGCCGGCCTTGCGCGCGTCGTTCTCGCTGATCCAGACCACGGGGCCACCGCGGTTGAGGGTCAGCATCAGCAGATTGTCCGAGTAGGTGGAGTGGATGCCCCACTTCTGGTGCGGGGTGATGAAGTTCAGCACCACCTCGGGATTGCCGTTGTCGACGCGGCCCTGGATCGGCTTGATGGTCTTCAGGTCGATCGGGGGCCGGTAGACGCAAAATCCTTCGCCGAAGGCCCGCATCCAGAGATGGTCCTGGTAGAGCTGCTGACGCCCGGTCAGCGTCCGCCACGGGATCAACTCGTGGACGTTCGTGTAGCAGGCGTTGTAGCAGACCTTCTCGGATTCGAGCCCCGACCAGATCGGCGACGAGATGATCTTGCGCGGCTGGGCGACCACGTCGCGGAAGCGGATCTTCTCGTCCTCCTTCGGCAGAGCGAGATGGGCGTGATCGCGGCCCGTGGCCTTGCCGAGGCTCTCCCAGGCCTTGACGGCGACCTCGCCGTTGGTCTCCGGCGCCAGCATCAGGAGGACCTCGCAGGCATCGATGGCCGTGTCGATGCGCGGCAGCCCCTTGGTCGGCCCCTCCTCGGTCACGACGCCGTTCAGCGCCTTCAGGAGCTGGACTTCGTGCTCCGTGTTCCAGGCCATGCCCTTGCCGCCGTTGCCGACCTTGGTCATCAGCGGCCCGAGCGACGTGAAGCGCTTGTAGAGGTTCGGGTAGTCGCGCTCGACCACCGTGACCGTCGGCATGGTCTTGCCGGGGATCGGCTCGACCGCGCCGGTCTTCCAGTCCTGCACGTCGAAGGGCTGGGCCATCTCGGCGGGGGTGTCGTGCAGGATCGGGGTCAGCACCACGTCCGTCTCGACCCCGAGCACCTCGGGGGCGACGCGCGAGAACGCCTCGGCCAGCCCCTTGTAGATGGTCCAGTCGGAGCGGGCTTCCCAGACCGGGTCCACGGCCGCCGAGAGCGGGTGGATGAAGGGATGCATGTCCGACGTATTCAGGTCGTCCTTCTCGTACCAAGTGGCGGTCGGCAGTACGATGTCGGAGTAGACGCAGGTCGTCGACATGCGGAAGTCGAGGGTGACCAGGAGATCGAGCTTTCCTTCCGGCGCCTCGTCGTGCCAGACGACCTCGTCGGGCTTGCGGTGCCCTTCCGTGCCGAGATCCTTGCCGAGCACGCCGTTGGTGGTGCCGAGCAGGTGCTTGAGGAAGTATTCGTGGCCCTTGCCCGATGAGCCGAGCAGGTTGGAGCGCCAGACGAACAGGTTGCGCGGCCAGTTTTTCGGGTTGTCGGGGTCCTCGCAGGACATCTTCAGGTCGCCGGACTTGAGCGCCCGGGCGACGTAGTCCTTCGGCTCCAGGCCTGCTGCGGCGGCCTTGGCGGCGATGCCGAGGGGGTTCTGCTCGAGCTGCGGCGCGGAGGGCAGCCAGCCCATTCGTTCGGCGCGGACGTTGTAGTCGATGATGGCGCCGTCCCACGGGCCGGCCGGCGCGGTCGGCGAGAGGATCTCCTTCACGTCGAGGGTCTCGTAGCGCCACTGGTCGGTATGCGCGTAGAAGGCCGAGGTGGAGTTCTGCTGGCGTGACGGGCGCCCCCAGTCGAGGGCGAAGGCCAGCGGCGCCCAGCCGGTCTGCGGGCGCAGCTTCTCCTGGCCGACATAATGCGACCAGCCGCCGCCGGACTGGCCCACGCAGCCGCACATGACCAGCATGTTGATCGCGCTGCGATAGTTCATGTCCATGTGGTACCAATGGTTCATCGCGGCGCCGATGATGATCATCGACCGTCCATTGGTCTTCTCGGCGTTCTTGGCGAATTCGCGCGCCACGGTGACGATCTGATCGCGTGGCACGCCGGTGATCTTCTCCGCCCAGGCGGGCGTGTAGGGCTCGTCCGCGTCGTACGCGCGGGCGACGTTGCCGCCGCCGAAGCCGCGGTCGAGGCCGTAATTGGCCAGGAACAGGTCGTAGACGGTGGCCACCAGCGCCTCGCCCTCGGTCGTGGCGAGCCGCTTCACGGGCACGCGCCGCTCGATCACGCTGGCGTGGTCGCTGCCCGCGAAATGCTCGTGCGCGATATTGCCGAAATACGGGAAGGCGACCGCCTCGAAGCCGTCCTCGGCGCCGGCCAGCGAGAGGCGCAGGTCGACGTCCTCGCCGTCGGAGCGCTTGGCCTCCAGGTTCCACTTGCCGGTCTCGCCCCACCGGAAGCCGACCGAGCCGAGCGGCGCGACGAGCTCGCCCGTGCCGGCGTCGTACGCGAGGGTCTTCCACTCGGGATTGTTCGCCTCGCCGAGCGCGCCGTCGAGGTCCAAGGCGCGCAGGAACCGCTCCGGCACCAGCCGTCCGTCCTGTCGGACGAGGCGGACCAGCATCGGCATGTCGGTGTAGCGCTTGGCGTAGTCGACGAAATAGGGAACTTGCCGGTCGACGTGGAACTCGCGCAGGATGACGTGGCCCATGGCCATGCCGAGCGCGGCGTCCGTGCCCTGCTTCACCGAGACCCACAGGTCGGCGAATTTGGAGGCCTCCGAGTAGTCGGGGCAGATCACGACGCTCTTGGCGCCGCGGTAGCGAACTTCCGTGTAGAAATGGGCGTCGGGGGTGCGGGTCTGCGGGACGTTCGAGCCCCACAGGATCAGGAAGCCGGCATTGTACCAGTCTGCGCTCTCGGGCACGTCGGTCTGCTCGCCCCAGGTCTGGGGGGAGGACGGCGGCAGGTCGCAGTACCAGTCGTAGAAGGACATGCAGACGCCGCCGAGCAGCGACAGGTAACGGGCGCCGGCCGCGTAGGAGACCATCGACATGGCCGGGATCGGCGAGAAGCCGAAGACGCGGTCGGGGCCGTGGGTCTTCACCGTGTAGGCGTTGGCCGCCGCGATGATCTCGTTGACCTCGTCCCAGGTGGCGCGCACGAACCCGCCATGGCCGCGCTTGGCGATGTAGGCCTTGCGGCGTTCGGGATTCTCGACGATGTGCGCCCAGGCCGCCACCGGGGTCATCGTCACCCGGGCTTCGCGCCAGAGCTTGAGCAGCCGCGAGCGGATGAGCGGATACTTCACCCGGTTGGCCGAGTAGAGGTACCACGAGTAGCTGGCGCCGCGGGCACAGCCGCGCGGCTCGTGGTTCGGGAGCTCCGGCCGGGTGCGCGGATAGTCGGTCTGCTGGGTCTCCCAGGTGACGATCCCGCCCTTGACGTAGACCTTCCAGGAACAGGAGCCGGTGCAGTTCACGCCGTGCGTGGAGCGGACGATCTTATCGTGCTGCCAGCGCTTGCGGTAACCGTCCTCCCAGGACCTGTCCTCGGCCGTGACGATGCCGTGACCACCCGAGAACGTGTCGACGTTCTTCCGGAAGAAGGTCAAGCGGTCGAGAAAATGCGACATGGCCTGAGTTTTCCTGGGCGACTCGGCACGAAGGCCGCGGTCGGTTTCGAATTCTTCCAGGAAAGAGTGTCCGCTCGACCAGGCTTGAGCCTTGATCTGCGTCAAACGTTGCATTGATCCGCGTCGGATCTGCCTGACGGACGCGAACGGCCGGCGGAGGTTCGAGCCCCGCCGGCCGCGCAGGTCATGATGCTGGGCGAGATCCCGCCCGCTGCGCCACCGTCAGCAGGGCGTGGCGGCGCCGCGGCGGGCGTACATCCACCAGTTCAGGGCGACGTTGACGGCGAAGAAGACCGCCAGTCCCTGGAAGACGACGTTCGGGCCGCCGAAGGCGCTGAAGGCCCAGGCGAACAGCATGCCGAAGGCGAACGGGCCGTAGGCCGCGACCGCACCGGTGAAGCCGATGACGCCGCCGGCCTGCCGGGGCGGGAAGATCATCGGCATCTGCTTGAAGGTAGAGGCGTTGCCGATGCCCGCGAAGGCGAACAGACCGAGCATCACGCCGACGAACCAGGGGAAGCTCTCCATCGAGGCCGGCGCCGTATAGAGCGGGACCAGCGCCGCGCAGGCGGTCATGCCGAGCCCCGCCACCAGCGTGACCTTCGCCCCGCCGAAGCGGTCCGCGACCGGGCCGGCCGCGACCCGGAGCAGCGAGCCGACCAGCGGTCCGAGGAAGGCGTAGGTCAGCGGGTCCGGCGCGCCGGGCAGGCTTCCGTAGCACTGCTTGATCAGCAGCGGGAACGTGCCGGCGAGCCCGGAGAACGCGCCGAAGGTCATGATGTAGAGCGAGGTCATCGCCCAAGTGTGGCGCGAGCCGAAGATGTCCATCTGCTCGCGCACGTTCGCCTTCACGGGCACGCTGCGCAACGCGAGCCACGCCACGAGGGCGAACAGCACGATGAACGGGATGTAGACCGCCGCGGCGTTGTGCAGCCAGACCTGCCGGACCAGCGCGCCCTTGGTCATGGTCTGCGACTCGCCGAGCAGCGTGCCGCCCGCGAGCGCGAAACCGATCACCCAGGGCGTGAGGAACTGGACGACCGAGACCCCGAAATTGCCGATGCCGGCCTGGATCGCCAGCGCCGTGCCCTGCAGCCGCTTGGGGAAGAACAGGCTGGTCGAGGGCATGAAGGACGAGAAGTTGCCGCCACCGAGGCCGGCGAGGAATGCCAGGACGAGGAGGGCCCAGTAGGGGGTCGTCGGGTCCTGGACGGCGTAGAACCAGCCGATGGCCGGCACCAGCAGCGAGAGGCTCGCGAAGGTCACGACGTGCCGGGTGCCGAACATCGGCGTCAGGAACATGTGCACGAGGCGCAGCGTGCCGCCGGCGAGGCCCGGCATGGCGGCGAGCCAGAAGAGCTGGCCGGTGGTGAGCTTGAACCCGACTGCCGGGAGCGCGACGACCAGGGCCGAGACCATGAACCAGACGATGAACGACATCGTGAGGTTGGCGGTGGTGATCCCGAGGGTGCGCCAGGCGAGGCGGCTGCCCTCCCTGGCCCAGAAGGTCGGGTTCTCGGGCTCCCAGCGGGGGAGCCAGGTGCCGCCTGCGGGGCGGCCAGGCGCGAGGGTCTGCGTGCCGACGGTCATGGTCGTTGCCTTTCAGGTCCGGGAGGGGGCGGCCGGGCTCGTCCTGGCCCGGCCGGAGACGGGCCTCACGCGGCGGGGATGCCGGCGGGGACGGGCCTCGGGCTGGATGCGCGCAGCCGCTCGATCTCGGCCCTGAGGGCCGCGATCTCGGGCAGATCCTTGGGCAGGCGGAGTTCGGGATGCTCCCGCTTCTCCAGGGCGCGCACCGCGGCGTGCATCCAGACGGTGCTCACCGCGACGAGGGCGAAGAGCAGCATGAAGCAGGAGGTCCAGATCCCGACGGCGTCGTTGAGGACACCGAAGGCGATGGGCAGGACGAAACCGCCCAGGCCCCCGATCAGCCCGACCACGCCGCCCACGGCCCCGACCCGGTCGGGGTAGTAGACCGGGATATGCTTGAACACGGCGGCCTTGCCGAGGCTCATGAAGAAGCCGAGGCCGAAGGTGAGGATCGTGAAGGCCACGGGACCGAGCGCGAGCTCGAAGGCGATCGGGCCTCGGATGCCGCTGACCACGTAGCGGGTCGCCGGGTACGACAGCAGGAAGGTGCAGACCAGCGAGCCGAGGAAGGTCCAGTACATGACCTTGCGGGCGCCGTAGCGGTCCGACAGGCTGCCGCCGAGGATGCGGAAGAGCGAGCCCGGGATCGAGTAGGCGGCGGCGAGCCAGCCCGCCGAGATGATGTCGAGCCCGTACACGCCCGTGTAGTAGCGCGGCAGCCAGAGCGCGAGGGCGACGAATCCACCGAAGACGAAGAAGTAGTACAGGGCGAAGCGCCAGACCTGCAGGTTGGCGAGGGGGGCCAGCATGGCCGAGAGCGGCTCGGGCTTCGCGCCGGAACGGCGGCGTGCGGCGAGATCCGGATCGTCCTTGGTGCCGAGATAGAAGACGAGGGCCATGACGACGAGGCCGAGCGCCCAGAGCTGCGCAACCGCCTTCCAGCCGAGCGCCACCATCACGAGCGGCGCCAGGAATTTGGTCACCGCCGCGCCGACATTGCCGGCGCCGAAGATGCCGAGCGCGGTCCCCTGCCTCTCCTTCGGGAACCACTTCGCGACATAGGCGACGCCCACCGAGAAGACGCCGCCGGCGAGACCGACGCCCAGGGCCGCGAGGAGGAAGGTCGGGTAATCGTACGCGTAGGTGGGGAGGTCGGTGGCGAGTGCGGCCAGCAGCATGGTCGCGAGGGTGACGACGCGGCCGCCATACTGGTCGGCCCAGATCCCGAGGATGAGCCGGATCAGGGAGCCGGTCAGGATCGGGGTCCCGACCAGGAGCCCGAACTGGGCGTCGCTGAGGCCCAGATCCGTTTTGATCTGCACGCCGATGATGGAGAAGATCGTCCAGGCCGCGAAGCAGGTCGTGAAGGCGAGCGTCGAGAGCCAGAGGGCGCGGCTCTGATCGCGCGGCGATACGAAGGACCAATCGTTCATGGCTGCGGCACCCGGAATCAACCGTATTCCGACGCCACCATCCGTGATGAGAGGCTTTGCGGTAATTGATCCACGTCAAGGATCGACTTGAGAAGAGATGCAGGATGACGTCGCAAGGCACCCGGGTGCCGCCTTTGATCTAGGTCAATGCACGGCGGCGCGTGCATCACGAGTCTCAACGCATGAGCGCGACGGCATCTCGGTTGGCGGCAGCCATGGTTCGCGAGGCTGGAACCGATCCGGATGCCGGAGCTTCCGCTCTCATGCGCTCCCTGTCCCGGCACACGATGGAGCACGCGCTCCCCGCGGGGGCGGTCCTGTTCGAGCAGGGCGAGGTGCCCAACTTTCAGCTTGTGGTGATCGCCGGCTCCGTGCAGCTCTTTGGCCGGTCGCGGGACGGGCACGAAGTTCTGATCGAGGTCGTGCGCGCCCCCGACCTCCTGATCCCGGCCGCCGTTCTGACCGGCTCGCCGTATCTGCTGCAGGCGCGCGTGCCGGAGCCGTCGCGCTTTCTCCTCGTCCAGGCGGACGCGTTTCGCGAGGCGGTGAACCAAGATCCTCACCTCGCCAAGGCCGTGCTCTGCACCCTCGCGGAGCAGTTCCGCCGCATGGTGCGGCAAACCAAGAACCTGAAGCTGCGCTCGGCGGCTGAGCGCGTCGGCTGCTACCTGCTGGTGCTCTCAGAACGGCAGGGCACACCCGACCGCGCGATCCTGCCCTACGAGAAGCACGTGATCGCGTCCGAACTCGGCATGACACGGGAATCGTTCTCGCGCGCCTTGAATGCGCTGGCGAAGTCCGGGGTCGCGGTCGACGGGCAGAAGGTCGCCATCCATGACCGCGCGCGGCTCGCCGAGGCGGCGATGCCCGATCCGCTGATCGATCCGCCCTTCAGGGGCGAGGCAGACCGGCAGATTCTGGGCCTGATCGAGCGGTTGCGGCACTAGAACACCCGCATCCGGCCGCGCTGAGCGAGGCTGCGCCGAGGGCGGTGGATCCGGCGACCGGATTCGGGTGGGGACGCGAAGATCGTCTGCGCCCGCCCCGAATGTCGAAGCCGCGGCAAGGGACGGTGGGCGACCCGGTTCGGCATCGCCAGGATCTGCAAGGTCAGAGGCGCAAGCCGCAACCGCGAATACGGCGCGCCACATGGGGCTCGATCCGCACGTCGCCGGCTCGACCAAGGCGGTCACGCCAGCCTGCTGGCGGGTAGCCTTGTGTCTCTCGATGTGCTGCTTACTCTAGCGGATCAGCGCTTTAGGCGGCTGATGGTGCCCAGGAAAGGACTCGAACCTTCACCTCTCGCGAGACTGGTACCTGAAACCAGCGCGTCTACCAATTCCGCCACCTGGGCTTGCCGTCGGCCATCGGCCGGCGACGGCTCCGTTTAGGCAACCGAGCCGCCGCCGTCAATCGGGATTTCAGCCCTGCGGCCACTCGCGGATGTCGACGAAGCGGCCGGCGACCGCGGCTGCGGCCGCCATCGCGGGCGAGACCAGGTGCGTGCGCCCGCGCGGACCCTGCCGGCCTTCGAAATTGCGGTTCGACGTCGAGGCGCAGCGCTCGCCCGGCCGGAGCTTGTCCGGGTTCATGCCGAGGCACATGGAGCAGCCCGGCTCGCGCCAGTCGAAGCCCGCCGCCTTCAGGATCTTGTCGAGACCCTCGGCCTCCGCCTGCGCCTTCACGAGCCCGGAGCCGGGCACGATCATGGCCGAGACGCCCTCATGCACCTTGCGGTCGCCGACGACCCGCGCGACCTCGCGCAGATCCTCGATGCGGCCGTTGGTGCAGGAGCCGATGAAGATCCGATCCAGGGTGATGTCGGTGATCCTGGTGCCCGGCGTCAGGCCCATATAGGCCAACGCCTTCTCCTTCGACTGCCGCTTGTTCTCGTCGGCGATCTCGGCCGGATCCGGCACGCGGCCCTGGATCGAGATGACGTCCTCGGGGCTCGTCCCCCAGCTCACCAGCGGCGGGAGGTTGGCGGCGTCGAGGCGCACCTCGCGGTCGAAATGCGCGCCCGCATCGGTGACGAGGCTCTCCCAGTAGCGGCGCGCCGCGTCGAAGGCCGCGCCCTTGGGGGCCTTCGGGCGGTCCTTCACGTACGCGAAGGTCGTCGCGTCGGGCGCGACCATGCCGGCCCGCGCCCCGCCCTCGATCGACATGTTGCAGATCGTCATCCGGCCCTCCATCGAGAGGGCGCGGATCGCCTCGCCGGCATACTCGATCACGTGACCGGTGCCGCCCGCGGTGCCGATCTCGCCGATGATCGCCAGGATGATGTCCTTCGCGGTCACGCCGGGCGGCAGCGTGCCGTCGACCGTGACGCGCATGTTCTTGGCCTTGCGCTGCACCAGGGTCTGGGTGGCGAGGACGTGCTCGACCTCCGAGGTGCCGATGCCGTGCGCCAGCGCCCCGAAGGCGCCGTGCGTCGACGTATGCGAATCGCCGCACACGATCGTCTGGCCGGGCAGCGTGAATCCCTGCTCGGGCCCGATGATGTGGACGATGCCCTGGCGCCGGTCGAGGGCGTCGTAGAACTCGATGCCGAAATCGCGCACGTTCTCGGCGAGCGCCTCCAGCTGCGTCCGGCTCTCGGGATCGTCGATGCCCTTCGTGCGGTCGGAAGTCTGGACGTTGTGGTCGACGACCGCCAGCGTCTTCTCCGGATGGCGCACCTTGCGGCCGGCCACGCGAAGCCCCTCGAACGCCTGCGGGCTCGTCACTTCGTGAACGAGGTGACGGTCGATGTAGAGGAGACTGGAGCCGTCCGGCTGGACATCGACGACGTGGTCGTCCCAAATCTTGTCGTAGAGGGTGCGCGGGCTGGTCATCGGTTTTCGTCTTCGGAGATGGAGCGGTGCAGAACTCTCGCGATGATGCGTCGTCCTTAGTAGGCATCGCGCGCGCTTTTCGAAAGGGGCGAGCCCTGCCGCGATCGATGGGCCGCCCGGCGTCGGCAGGTGGATGTCACCGCCGACGGCGCGTCCGACTGGCGCCGCACCCCGCACAGGCCCTATGCCGGGATCGGGGAAACCGGCCGCACCGCTGAACGGCCGAATGTGGGAGTGAACGATGCCCGATGCGCCGGCCGATATCCTGTTGCTGCGCAAGATGCACCCGCTCGTCGAGGGCGCCTTCGCGGGCCGGCATACGGTACACCGGCTCGCGGGCGCCCCGGATCCGGAGGCCATGCTGGCCGAGATCGGGCCGCGGATCCGCGCGCTCTGCGTCGGCGGGCAGGTCAGCGTCGATGCGGCCCTGATGGACCGGTTTCCGAAGCTGGAGCTCATCGCGAATTTCGGCGTGGGCTACGACGCCGTCGATGCCGTCGAGGCGCACCGGCGCGGCATCACCGTCACCAACACGCCGGACGTGCTCACCGACGAGGTCGCCGACCTCGCGGTGGGCCTGGTGCTCGCAACCCTGAGGCGGATCCCGCAGGCTGACCGCTACCTGCGCGCGGGCCATTGGCCGAAGGCCCCCTTCCCGCTCACGGCTTCCCTGCGGGGACGGCGCGTCGGCATCCTGGGGCTCGGCCGCATCGGTCGGGCGATCGCCCAGCGCCTCGAGAGCTTCGGCGTCGAGATCGATTATCACGGCCGCCGGCGGCAGGCGGATGTGCCGTTCACCTATCACGACAGCCTGATCGGCCTCGCCCGCGCGGTCCATATCCTGATCGTGGTGGCCCCCGGGGGCGCCGACACGCGGGGCCTCGTGGATGCGGCCGTGCTGGAGGCGCTCGGCCCCGAGGGCATCCTGATCAACGTCGCGCGTGGGACCCTCGTCGACGAGGCGGCCCTGACCGCCGCGCTGAAGGCGGGCACCATCCTGGGCGCCGGCCTCGACGTGTTCGAGAACGAGCCGCACGTTCCGGCAGACCTCGCCGCCCTCGACAACACGGTGCTGCTGCCGCATGTCGGCTCCGCCTCCGAGCACACCCGTGCCGCGATGGCGCAACTCGTCGTCGACAACGTCGTCTCGTGGTTCGAGGGGCGGGGCCCGCTGACACCCGTCGCCGAGACACCCTGGAGACCGACCGCGTGAGACCCGCACAGGCCGCCCTGCTGGCCACCCTGGCCCTGATTCCCTGGCCAGCGGCGGCCCAGGACGCGCCCGCCCCGATCCCCGAGACGGGTGCCGCGGCCACCGCAGCGCCGGCCGCGCCGGCGGCCCCGCCTAGCCTGCCCGAGAGGCTCGGCGAGGTGCCGGGGACCTGGGACCTGTCCCGGGACGGCACCAACCGGCGCTGCGTGATGACGCTGGCGCTCGACAGCGGCGACGCGGGTCGGCGCGTCACCTTCCCGGCGGGATGCCGGCGTGCCCTCCCGGTGGTGAACGGCGTCGCCGGATGGCTCTTCGTCGACGGGGCCGTGCGCCTCGTCGACCGCAACGTCCGTCCGATCCTCGAATTCGCCCGGCGTCCGGACCAGCGCAGCCTCGTCGCCCGGACGGAGGGCGGGGAGCATTACAGCCTCGTCCCCCTCGACATCGTGGCGATGCGCCCGGCAGACGCCGCCGGCGCTCCAGGTGCCGGGGCCGAGCCGGCCTCCACCCCCGTTTCCGGCACCCCGCCCCTTCAGGCGGCCGCGCCGGTTCCGGCCGCGCTGCAGCCCGCACCGGCCGCCCTGTCCGGCCCCGCGCCCGGACTCTATGCCCTCGATCGTTTCCAAGAGCGCGACACCTGCCGGATCACCCTGGACGGTGCCGGCGGCGCGGTCCGCATCGTTCCCGGCTGCCATGACGGCGGCCTGGAGGTGTTCGACCCGGTCCGCTGGCGCTATGCCAAGGGCCGCATGACCCTCACCGCCAAGCGCGGCCACAGCATCGACCTGGTGCCCAACGGCGACGGCCGCTGGCGGCGCGATCCGGAGGTCGGGACGACCTTCCTGCTGCGCCGCGTCGACTGAGGCTCAGCGCGTCGTCCCGCGGTTATCCTGAACCGGCAGCATCCGTTCGAGGAGGCCGTCGCGCCGGATGACGAGGTGCCACGTCGTGCCGGCGATGTGCAGCAGCACCAGGGCGTAGACGAACCACTGCCCGACGACGTGGATCGATTCGGCCACCTTCTGGGCCGCGTCGTCCTTGGGCAGTCCCGGGACCGTGAACAGCCAGAAATACGGCGTGTCGCGGCCGGAGAGCGCGCTGAGCAGGTAGCCGCTGATCGGCATAATCAGGAAGATCGCGTAGAGCAGGTAATGGTTGACCCGGCCGATCAACGTCAGGAGACGCGGGGCCTGCGGATCCGGCGGTGCCGGCCGGATCATGCGCCAGACGATCCGCAGGACCACGATCGCCAGGATGGTCAGGCCCACCGACTTGTGGAGCACGAACATGCTCCCCTTGGCCGGCGACGGGGGCAGGCTGATCGCCACCCAGGCGAGGGGCAGGATGGCGAGGGCCAGGGCCGCGGTCAGCCAGTGCAGCGCCTGCGAGACGGGATGGTAGCGCGGCAGCCCGGAGGCCGTGACGTAGGTGGCCGGGAGCGGTGCGGGCGCCGCCTTGCCGATCGTGATCGGAGAACCTGACATGATCCCTCGCGCGTGAGCGTGGTCCGGTTCTGCATCTAGGGCCGGTGGCGAACCGGGGGAGTATCCCGTCAGCCGGGCGCACCGGCCTCGGCGCCTCGCCTGACGGCGATCAGGGCGGCGAGTTCCGCCGCGGCGGCGTTCAGCCGCGCCGCCACGGTCCGATCGACGATCCGGCCGTCCACGAGGTCGTCGGACCCCGCATAGACCGATGTCGGTGCCACGTGGGCGGCGAAGAAGCCGAAGAGCGGCCGCAATCCGTGCTCGACCACGAGGGCGTGGCGCAGGCCGCCGCCCGTGGCGGTGAGGGCCACCGGCATGCCGGCCATCCGGGCCGGATCGACGAAGTCGAACACGTGCTTGAACAGGCCCGCGTAGCCGCCCTGGTACACCGGCGTCCCGACGATCAGCGCGTCGGCCCCCTCGATCGCCTCCACCAGCCGTGCCGCAGGCGCCGACAGCGCGTCGCGCTGCGTGGCGCCGAGACCCGGCCCGGCATCGAGCAGATCGTAGACGGTGAGGTCGATGGGGCGCAGGCGACCGAGTTCGGCACCGAGCGCCTCGACCAGGAGGCGGGTGCGCGAGGGCCGCTTGGCGCTCCCGGAGAAGGCGACGACGCGGGCAAGGCTCGGCTGAACGCTCGACTCGATACTCACCGGAAAACCTTCCGCAGGAGGTCCCGAAACGGGACCCCGAACACTCTGGCACCGGCCTGACGCACGGCACGTGCCGGATCGACGGTAGCGTATTCGGGCGCCGGATGAACCCTCGGCGCGCCCGGGTGCGGCGTTCGTACCGGTCGGTCCGCGCGGATCATCGGGCGCGAAGCCGCCAGACATGGCTGCGCTTGATCTCGGCATCCTCGAGCGACCGCGAGACCGGGACCGCGTAGGTCGCCAGGCAGTCGAGGCGCTCGCGCGGCAGATAGGTCCGACCCGGATCGCCGATGAGCACCGTGACGCCGCGCGCCTGTAGCGCGACGAGCCATTCGGTCACTGCCTGGGCGAGGTCGCGCTCGTAGAAGACGTCGGCCGCGAGAACGAGATCGGCCTCCGGCACCGTGCCGAGGAGGTTGGTGGAGACCGGCTCGATGAGCCCGGCGACGCCGTTGGCGTCGGCGTTCAGCCGGATCGCCGCCATGGCGAAGGGGTCGAGATCGCTGGCCGTCACGCGCCGCGCCCCGGCACGGGCCGCGGCGATCGCCACCAGGCCGGAGCCCGACGCGAAATCCACCGCCACGGCGCCCTGCGCGAGGGCGGGGTTGTCGAGAACGTAGCGGGCGAGCGCCTGGCCGCCGGCCCAGGCGAAGGCCCAGAAGGGCGGCGGCAGCCCGATCGCCTGCAGCTCCTCCTCCGTCCGCTGCCACAGCTCGGTCGCCTCGTCGGCCACGTGGAGCCGGATCTCGGGGGCGTGGGGAACGGGCAGCAGGCGGGTATTGGCCCGGATGAAGCCGGCCGGGTCGTCGGGCGCGCGCATGGTCAGGCCTCCAGCAGGTCGTGCCATACGGCGCGGACGCTGTCGGTCACCGCAGCCTCGGTGAAGCCGCCGGTCTCGATCCGCCCCCGGGCCGCCGCGCCCAGGTTCGCCACGAGGCCGGGATCGCCGCTCAGCCGCACGAGGGCGCTCGCCAGCGCCGGCGCATCGCCCGGCGGCACGAGCAGGCCCTCGATCCCGTCGCGCACGAGGCTGCGGCATCCCGGGACGTCCGAGGCGACGAGCGCCCGGCCCGAGGCGGCAGCCTCCAGCAGCGTCCGCGGAAGCCCCTCCCCGCCCCGCGACGGGAGGCAGGCGACATGGTGGTCGGCCCAGACTGCGGACACGTCGATCGTCGGTCCGTGCCAGGTCACGCCCTCGCCGCTCCACGCCCGCAGCGTCGCCTCGGCGATCGCGCGCCGGTTCGACGGATCCGGTGCGCCGTAGAGGTCGAGCGTGACCGGCGCGCCCTGCGCGCGGGCGAGGCGCACCGCCTCGACGGCGACGTCGATCCCCTTCGACCAGAGCATGCGGGCGACCACGGCCACGCGCAGCGGCGGCATCGCCGGCAGCGGGCGGGGAACGAAATCCGCCGGATCGACCCCCGCGCCGCCCACCACGGTGACCGACTGCTCCAGCGGATCGAGGCCGAGCGCGCGGGCGTCGTCCGGGTTCTCGAACAGGAAGCGGGTGCGCGACGAGGCCAGGGGGCCGCGGATCAGGGTCCGCAGGGCGAGCCGGGCCGCGCGCCCGACCCGGTCGCTCCGGGCCTGTCTCTTATACACATCTCCGAGCCCACGAGACAAGAGGCAATC